>JBKJJC010000170.1:0-4180 GCA_046598245.1 Rhodoferax sp. | reverse complement strand
GCGCTTTCTGGGCCTGCAGACGGCGCTGAAGGTAGACAAGTTGAAAGAGCTGAACAGCCCCTGCGTTTTTGTGGTCCACCACCAATCCAACTTCGATCTGTTCGTTTTGGGCAGCGTGGTGCCGCGCCGCACAGTGACCATAGGCAAGACCAGCCTGCGCTGGATTCCCATCTTTGGGCAAATCTACTGGCTGGCCGGCAATGTGCTGATTGACCGTGGTGATGCCGCCAAGGCCAAGGCGGCGATGCTGAAGACCACCGACACACTCCAACACCAAGACACCTCCATCTGGGTCTTTGCTGAGGGCACGCGCAACCTGGGCACGGGCTTGTTACCGTTCAAAAAGGGGGCCTTCCAAATGGCCATCGCGGCGGGCGTACCCATCGTGCCGATTTGCTGCAGCAACTACAAGCGCGCGATGCGGCTGAACCGCTGGCACAGCGGGCCTGTGCGGATTCAAGCGTTGCCACCCATCAGCACTGAGCGCATGACGCTGGACGATATGCCTGAGTTGATGGAACTGTGCCGAGCGCAGATGGTGGCATGCATCGACCAACTGGATGCCACTTCATGCAGTAACGTCGATACCCGCCCGGTTAGCAATCAACAATAAGGACAGTTGCAAGCATGTCTGAAGAACTAGTCATCCACTACAAGCAAAAAGGCATCACGCCATTTTGGAAGAAGCTGCCATTCTTCTTCCTGTTTCCATTTCGCATGGGGCCGCTGCTGTTCATGGTGTGTATTGGCGCAGCGAGCGCACTGGCGGGCATTGTGCTTGGCGGATTCGGGCTGGTGTTCAAGGGGATACTGGTTTACTTGGGGCTGCGTTACGCCTTCAATGTGTTGGAGCTTTTTTCCAAAGGCCGGTTTGAAGGTCACTCCGTCGACCACCGCCTGTGGGGGCCAGAAAAGCGCCCGGCCAAGCTGGGCTTGGTGATCACGCTTTTCATTTTTGCGGGGATCATGTTGGGCAATACCGTGCTGGACGCGCGGCTGGCCAAAGACCCCAAAGTGCAGGAGCGGGTTTTAGACCGCTACAAAGCGACACACGCTAAGGAAATTGAGGCCCAACGCATAGCGCAAGAGGAATACGACAAGTACATCAGCATGGCGCAAGCCGCAAACAGCGAGGCGCTGTCTCAGCCGCCAAGCGGCAGTGATGAAGATCAGCCGGAAGATGCGAGCCAAAGCACGGCCAGCGAAGCCCCCATTGCGACACAAGACATCTTGCGGCCAGACAGTGGACCCAGTCGGGCGGATATGCTGGAAGCCAGCAAACCGGACTTCTCAGACCCGCTGTGGTTCAAGCTGCAGCCGGCTTGGTTTTGGTTGCTGATGTTGCTGGCGAGTTTGGTGTTGCCGTCAGCCGCCATCGTTATCGCAATGGAAGACAAGTTCTTCAAAGCACTGAACCCTGCGCTCGTCGTTTACTTCATCCAATCCATAGGCAGCGCGTACTTTGCACTGTGGGCCTTCTTTTTGGCGATCGCCGGTGCGCGCCAGTTCGCGCTGACGGTCGGCCAGAACTGGCCCATGGGCCTGGGTTTTCCGTTAGAGATGGTGCTGGCTACCTATTTGGCCTTGGTGCTTTTTGCCATGATGGGCTACACCCTGTACCAGTTTCACCAGGAGCTGAGCCTTGACGTCGATGTGGACTTTGATGACCACCGCCAAGCCGGTGGCGCCGAGGCCATTGCGCGCGCCGGTTCGGCCCAGATGGCCATGAACGCAACAGGCCCAGCCGACCCGCTAGAACGCAAAGTGCAAGCCCTGTTGAAGGAGGGCAAGGTGAAAGAGGCGATTGCAGAGGTGAAAGACCATATGCGTTACGACCGCTTTGACCCTGTGCTGAACCAGCGCCTGCACACCCTGTACCTGCAGGACGGTGATGTGGCAACCACGCTAGCCCACGGCCAGCAGTGGCTGAGCGCCCTGGTGCGGGCCAAGCAAGCCCCACAGGCGGTGGTGGCCTTGCGCACGCTGTTGGGCATGGACCCAAACTTCACGGTAGCGGATGGCGACGTGGTGCTGCCCACCGCCACGGCAGCACTGCAAGCGCGAGAAGCCGCCATGGCGGTCAAGCTGCTCAAAGGATTCGACAAACGATTCCCGCAACACCAAGACCTGCCCGCCGTCTTCTTCTTGGGTGCAAAAATGATGAGCGAGCAGATGCGACAACATGACAAGGCCGCAACTTTGCTCCGGTCCGTGCTGGCGAAATTTCCCGGCCATGCCATTGCCGACGAAGTTAAAGCGTATTTGTCGGTGCTCGAGACCGTTGCCGCAAAATCCGCAGCACGCAACTGAGCGAAAGGTTTACGCAAAAACCTTTTACAGCGTTGGCCTGGCGACTCTGGGCACCGTCGTGCGTGGCAAGCTCTGGCCCCGCGCAAACTCGCCCATCAATGCCTGGCAGGCCAGATCTGGATCAACTGCACCGGTGATCGCCGTGATGACTGCCGCACTGGCTACGCCCGTTGTCGCCACATCAGCCACATTGCGCGCATCTATGCCTGCAATACCCACTACAGGCACCGGCAGCAACGCTGCCCAGTACCGCAGGTTGTCCAGCCCTTGGGGAATCCACGGCATGTCTTTGGACCGGGTGGCAAAGACCGGTCCGCAGGCGATGTAGCTAGGGCGCAGCGCCCATGCGCGGCAGACCTCCCAATAGCTGTGGGTGCTGAGCCCCAAGCGCACTCCGGCTCGGCGCAGCGCGTCCAGATCCACGGTATCGAGATCTTCCTGGCCCAGGTGCACGCCATAGGCGCCACACTGCAGGGCCAAGGCCCAGTGGTCGTTGATGAACAGTTGTGCGCCGGGTGTGGCGTTGGCTGCTGCTATCGATTCCTTGATCTGCGCTTCCAGCGTGGGGTCTTGCGGGTCTTTGATGCGAAGTTGCACGGTGCGGATGCCGGCTGCCAGCACGCGGCGCACCCAGGTGGCGCTGTCAACTACGGCGTAGACGCCAAGGGCCGGGTCCCTTAGCGCGCGAAAGACGGCAGAGGGTTCAACCGCCGCTTCGCCACCCGACCGGAAGGCTTGGGCCGTGCCAGCCCTGGGCGACAACGCAGGTAGATTTTTGATGTGCTGCGCAAAGTCCGCTTGCGCATGCACCGGCCCCGCGCCCGCTCCTGCCGCATAGCCATGGCGCAGCGCGTGGGCGGTCGCCATTTTGGCCAACACCACCGCATCGGCCACGCAATACCCACTGGCCAGTGCAGCAGCAGCGGTGGCGGCAAAAGTACAGCCGGTGCCGTGCTGGTGCTTCGTTGCTACACGCGGCAGGCTGAGCCAGCCGCTGGCTTGGGGGCTGCTGAGCCAGTCGCTTGCCATGGCGTTCTGCTGCGACGTATCACCGCCGGTGATGGCGACGGCCAATGGCGGGTTGGCAAGGTGTGACAGCGCTTGCGCGGTCGCCTCAACCCCTAGCCCCTCATCACCCACACCACCTTTACCACCCCTGTCAGAAGCTGCCAGCAAGCGCAGTGCCTCGGCCGTATTAGGCGTAACCAGGGTGGCGCGCGGCAGCAATTCAGTCACATAGGCCTGCACCATGGCATCGTCGGCAAAGCCCGCGCCCGTCGTCGCGCCCAACACGGGGTCCACCACCAAAGCCACCGCCAAGCCCTGCGAACGCAAGCGGTCCACCCAGCGGCAGACCACACGTATGTTCTCCACACTGCCCAGCAGCCCGGTCTTGATGGCCTGGGGCGGCATATCGTGCGCCAGGGCGGCCAGTTGCGCGTCCAGCAATTCCGCGCTGACCGATTCCACCCGCGTGACAGCCACCGAGTTCTGCGCCGTGATGGCGGCCACCGCCGTGCATCCGTGCACTGCGCCAAAGGCGGCAAAAGCTTTCAGGTCGGCCTGCACGCCTGCCCCGCCCCCGCTGTCGGACCCGGCGATGCTCCAGACGATAGGCCGCGTGTTACCCGCCTCGCCAGATGTATTTAAGCCAAATGTGCCTCTAGCCCCCGAATAATATGGCGTATTAGCTATTGAATTCATAGCAATATCGGATAACCCGCCACCGGCGTGGACGCCACGGCCATGTCCTGCTTGGCCATGACACCGGCCTCATAGCCCAGCCGCCCGGCGCGTATAGCCAGCCCAAAGGCGCGCGCCATGCGCACCGGGTTCAGTGCCTTGGCCACGGCGGTGTTGAGCAGCACGC
>JBKJJC010000196.1:0-14091 GCA_046598245.1 Rhodoferax sp. | reverse complement strand
CAGCGCCACATACACACTCCAACCCAGGTTGCGCCAGAAGGCGATTTTCTTGGTCAGGATAGCCAGGTTGTTGAAGAAGTCATCCCCAAAAAACATGGGCGGCGGCAGACTGAATATTTCGGTGCGCGAATGTGTCGCAAAGACAAACATGAAATAGAAGGGCGCTAGCATGAACAACATGCCGACTCCCACGACGCAGTAGGCGGCCCAGGGGGCCAGACGTTCGGTTTTCATAAGGTGGTGGTCGCAGTTGTCATTAGCCGCGCTGGCGGAAAGCGCGGTTGGTAGCCCAGGTCAGCAGGGCCACCACCACAAACAGCAGCCACGACATGGCGCTGGCGGCGCCAAAGTCGTTGAAGTCGAAGGCCATGCGGTACAGGTACACCGCCGTTGTCATGCCTGCTTGGTCCGAGCCGCCTTTGCCGCCGGTCAGGATGAAGGGTTCTTCAAACAGTTGTAGCCCGCCGATCACGCTCAGCGTCACTCCAAAAAACATCATGGGTTTGAGGCTGGGCAGGGTGATGTACCAGAACTTCTGAAAACGCCCTGCACCGTCCATGGTCGCGGCTTCGTATATGTCGGGTGGTATGGTTTGCAGCGCGGCCAGGTACAGCACCAGGTTGAAGCCCACATAACGCCAGAACACGATGAGGGCGATCGCAGGCTTGATGTTGTCGGGCTGGTTCAACCAGTCGATGGGGGTGCCAGGAATGAACCAACCCAGGACAGGGGTGTGGTGCAGCATCTGCAACGCCACGTTGATCAAACCGAAGTCGGTAGAAAACAGCGAACTAAACAGGATCGCAATCGCCACCGATGAGGTGATGTAAGGCATGAAATAGGCCCCGACTACACCGTTGCGCATCCGCCGGAACGACGAATGGATGAAGTAGGCCAACGGAATGGCCACCACATGCTGCGGCACGCCCGAGACCAGTGCCAGCCACGCGGTGTTTTTCAGTGATTTCCAGAACCATTCGTCTTGAAGGGCAAACGCGAAATTGTCTAGACCCACAAAACGCATCGCTTCCAGACCGCTGGTCGGCTCCCATGATTGGAATGCCAGGTACATGGAAAAACCCAACGGGAACAGCCCAAACACCAGAAAGAGAACCAAGAAAGGGCTCAGGAGCACAAAGGGTGCCCAGCCTGGAGACAAGCGCAGCCGTGCGGGTAACTTCATGGATGTTTTCCCTTTGCGAACCGGTCGCCATGTGCTGGGCAATTAGTCATGTTTTGATTGTGGGCTGGTTGCGTTGAAAGCGCTTTCACAAATGTAGCATTGGGTACTAGCGATGTCACCTAGGGTATCTACCCGGTTGAAGCAAGCCACTAATTTGCTGCAAAATGAAAGCGCTTTCAGGTGCAGTCGAAAGCAGAAAATAGATAATCGTTTTGATCGGGGGTGAGGCCAGAACAGCATGGGCTGTCTGGCCTCTTTTTTTGCGTCTATAAGAGCGTTGGCAAACAGGCTTGCAGCCGGGCGCTTAGGCGTCGGGTGGATTCTGCGGCGTTGGTTTTTCGCGTTTCCAGAACAGATCCAGCAGCGGCTTCACACTGATACCGTGCAAAAGAATGGACAAAGTGACAACCACCAAGGTGAACTGGATCATCTGCAATGCCAGGGTTTCAGGTAGCCCATGCTGTATGGCAAACATCAGATAGTAGACAGAGCCCACGCCGCGCACGCCGAACCACGCGGACAGACCGCGAATTTTCCAGGGTGTGCCGGTGCCCGTCAGGCCGATTAGCACACTCAGCGGGCGTGCCACAACAAACAGAAAAATGCTCAGACCCACAGCCGCCCAGGTCCACGAGGTGAGGAATAGTGTGCCGCCGATCAAAATGACCAGCAGCATCTCCGACAGCCGCTCCAGATGCTCCTTGAAAACCAGTGACTCTTCACTCACGGTGGGTAACGGTGTAGTGCCGTGCCCCATCGCATCGATTTTGGCAAGACCCTGCTCGGTTTGTCGCAACGCAACCGCGGCAAAGAACACGGCCAAAAATCCCCAGGCATCCACCATCACACACAGGCCGTAGACCACGCCTATCAGGCCCAGCCCCAGAAAATCGTCCATCAGTGCATGTTGGGGTGAACTGCGTCGCAGCTTCCAGCCCAGGCGTGCCAGCGCAATACCTCCCAACACGCCAATGGCTATGGCTCCAACGGTAGCCCACAGCACGTCCACCAGCACCCAGCGCAGGCCGTTTTCGCCCAGACCGTGCAGACCCAGCAGCCCTAGACCCAACATCACAAAGGGGAAGGCGCTGCCATCGTTCATGCCGGCTTCGCAGGTCAGCGTAAAACGCAATTGGTCGCGGTCGCCGGGGTGGCGGATTTGCACGTCGGTGGCCAGCACGGGATCGGTGGGCGCGAGTATGGCGCCCAGCAACACGCCCGCACCCAGTGGAAGACCCAGCACCAGTACCGCAAATGCGGCCACCAGGGCCACGGTCACTGCCATCGACACGGTGGCCAACAGAATGGGTGCGCGCCAGCGTGCAAAGGTAAAGGTGCCCGGCATTTTGACGCCGGCGGAGAACAGCGATATCAACACCACCACTTCCGTCAGAACCTCTAGCAGGGCCGATTGTTTCAGCGGGTTGAAATGGAACAGGTTCAGGCCACTGGGCCCAACCAGCATGCCCACCCCCAGGTAGATGATGGCCGGCGTAACCGGCAAGCGCCGTACCAGCCCCGCCGTCAGTCCCCGCAACAGCAGCAAGCCACCGATCAGTACAAACCAGTGTGCATTAGTCATGGCAGGGGCCTTTATTTTTATCGGGAGGACAGGTCGTCGTTACACCCCATCCGTTCAAGCGGGTTAGCAGCGCATCCAAGCCTTCGGGTTGCTCCGGGCGGTCTGCCCGGTCGATTAGCAAATAGCCGCGTGGCGCTTGTGTGCTGCTGTCGGGCGCACACATGGCCTCCCACAGGCGCTCCACTGGCACCCAGTGTGGAGGGTATTTGAAACGTGCCACGTCGAGCACCAACACATGGTCGGTGGGCGCGTGCCAGGCCGCCAGGGGCGAGAAGTGGCCGGTTCCGGTTTGGTCCAGCGTGGCGCGGTCATAGTTAGCCACCATAAAAGGTCCGGCCGGGGCGCGCACTGTCGACAAAAGGGCCTTTCTGAACGTTAGCAAACCTTCAGGCTGCGCATGCTGCAATTGCACGGCTGCGCCATTGCATTGGGCCAGGCAACCCACCTCATCCAGTGTCAAACCCTCGGCGGCAGCCAGTTCCAGTGATTTGCAGCAGATCAACAGTTCTTCACCAAAAAAACGCCAAGGGCCTTTCCAGACCCGCCCGGGGTCAATCTCCAATGCATTGAGCACCGTGACCAGCGTGCCAAAACCGCACCAGGCGGGCTCGGCCTGGGTATGCAGATGGGATACCAGCGGGAAAAACGCCGCCGCGTCACCGGTGGCCATGGCGCTGGCCAGCATGTCGCGCCCAATGGGGCTGCTGAAAGCCACCAAGCTGTCGGGCAGGGGGCGGCGGTGAAATGTGGTCATGTGTGGTGTATCAGGCGCTACAGTTGCGGGCGCAAGCGGCGCTCCAGCAGCTCAAACAATGCCTCGCTGACAAAGGCCAGCAACGCGGCGGGCAGGGCGCCGGCCAGCAGCATGGCACGGTCGTTCAAGGCCAGGCCAGTGACGATGCGCTCACCAAAACCACCAGCCCCCACAAAGGCCGCAATGGTAGCGGTTCCAATGGCAATTGCTGTGGCAGTGCGGATACCGGCCACGATGGTGGGCAGCGCCAGGGGCAACTCTACATAACGCAGCCTTTGTCGGTCCGTCATCCCTAGGGATTGCGCGGCCATGCGCATGCCCGCGGGCACCTGGCCCAGACCGGCGGCTGTATTGCGCATGATGGGTAACAAGGCGTACAGAGTCAATGCGATCAGCGCCGGCAGCGTGCCTATGGTGCTGAGCAGTGAGATGAGCACGGCCAACAGCGCAATCGATGGCACGGTTTGCAGCAAACCACTGCTCCCCAGTACAACCGCCGCCAGACGCGGATGGCGGTACACCAGCACTGCAATCGGCACACCCAGTAACGTGGCCAGGGCGACGGAAATGCCCACCAGCAGCAGGTGTTGGGTGGCCAAGCGTGCCAGATCGGGCGCGAACAGCTTGGCCCAGAAATCGCGTCGCGCGGGATCGGTGGCGGTGGCGGTGGCAGTGGATGGGGCGGTAGCCGTGGCTGGGACCAAGGTGTTGCCTCGTGCCAGGGCCGCGAGTTGGTCCCGCGCAATCACATCAAATGCCACGCCCTGCAGTTCGGCACGTGCATTCATCGCAATCATCATCGCTTCGTCGATGCGTCCCCCCAGGGATTGCAGGGCTGCCCATTCATGGGGATGTCGGGTGGGCACGTCCAGGCGGTACAGCAACACCGCGTCGTAGCGTGGGAAATAGTGTTGGTCGTCCACCAGCACTTGCAGGCCCAGCGACTCGATCTTTGCGTCGGTGGTGTATATGTCGATCACATCCACTTGTTTGGCGCCGATGGCGTCATATGCCAGGCCGTGGTCTAGTCCTTGTGGGGAATGGGTGAGCCCGTATCGCTTGGCCAGCCCACGCCAGCCATCTGCCCTGCCAATAAACTCGTTCGACAGGCCCAGCTTCAGCGCCGGATGGGCGGCTAGGGCGCTCAGCGTGCTGATGCCTTTTTCCTTGGCGTCCGCGGCACGCATGGCCAGTGCGTAGCCATCGTTAAAGCCCAGCGGCACGGCCACGCCCAAGCCCAAAGGTGCTAGGGCTTGGTGCATCTGCTCCAGCGTCAGCGGGGTAGAGCTCTTCAAAATCTCCTGGCTGATCGTGCCGACGTATTCGGGATACAGGTCAATCTGGCCGGCGCGCAAGGCCTCGTACACGATGGCCGTATTGCCTAGGCCCTGGCGCACCTGTGGCGGCATGCGGGCGTGTGGCGCGGCCTGCTGCGCCAGCAATTCGGCCAGTATGTAGGACTCGGTGAAACGCTTCGAACCGATTCGCAGTGGCGCGGAGTCGTCCGCGTGCACCGCCTGTATGGAGCTTGCCTCCAACAGCAGCGCAGCCGTTATGCCAAACAGCCAGCGCAATAGGGTGGGGCGGGAGGGAGTCGCAATGTGCATGGTGGTGTGGCGCAGCGCCTAGCGTAGGGGACTATGCGCCCAGACTGGCGTTGATGGCTACAACGTCTGGCGCGGTAAATACGGTGTTGTGGTGGTCGGTGAGGGGCCCACCACCGGGTAGCACAGCCCCGTCTGATTCGTAACCGATGGCTTTGAGCTTCCAGATGCTGCCAATCCGCTTGAGATTGCCCACATGGGAACCATCGGCCTGGTGCACGCTGTACACATCAGGGTTGACGGTTCGCAGTGTGAGCGGGAGCATGGGCAAACGGACTCAAGCGGTTGGGTGGATGCAGCGGGAGGCTTTCAATGGGTTACGAACTCGTAAACCACTTCTTCGCTTTCCACCATGTCCAGGATGTCGTTCAGGGTGTCGTTGTCTTCGGTGCTGGTCCAGGTCTCTTCCGGGTCGCTGGCGAACAGCGGCTCTATGGCCAGGTCCAGGTACTGGTCATTGGGGAGCTTGAGAATCTGCCCGCCTTCGGACGTGGTGCTCAGTTCCCAGTCATCGGGCACGGACATTTCAAGCTGGATGGTGACTTTGAGTTTTTTCATGGTGTTACTTTGTGTGGTGAGGCGGCGAGGTTAACCCAATCGCAAGCTGTACCATGCCACAAACCCCAGAGAAATCCTGTATGGCAACCGATGTTTTACCCACTGTTCTGATCCAGACCCTGCGCATAGACCCCGCCCAGCACCCGCGCGGGCAGGCACACCTGAGTGCGGCCAGTGGCCTGGTGCGGGTGCGCCAGTGCCTGTATGTGGTGGCGGACGATGAGCTGCATCTGGGCATGTTTGACGAGCCCACGGCCGCACCGGTCGACGTTTCGTCTGGTGGCGACCTGGTGCATCCTTTAGGTTCTCTGCTGCGTTTGTTGGACGGAGATTTGCCCCAAGACAAAGGAAAACGCAAAAAGGCCAAGCCAGATTTTGAGAGCCTGGTCCATCTGCCGCCCCTGCCGGGTTGTCCGGCGGGTGCCCTGCTGGCCCTGGGGTCCGGCTCCAAGCCCAACCGCGAAACCGGCGTGCTGGTTGCCTTGGATGTGCAGGGTGCGCCCAATGGCCGCATGGCGACGGTAAACCTTGGCGCGCTCTACGCACCCTTGCGCAAGCGCTATGCCGACCTGAATATTGAAGGTGCCTTGCTGGTGAGTGGTGAACTGCTCCTGCTGCAACGCGGTAACAAGGGCCACGCGTTGAATGCCTGCGTCCGCTACGACTGGAACCAGGTCGCGCCGTGGCTTGCCGGTGTGCAAGCGCAGCCACCTGCGGCCAAGAGCGTGCAGGTGTTGGACTTGGGCCGTGTGGGCGACGTGCCGTTGGGCTTTACCGATGGCGCGGCTTTGCACGGTGGCGGTTGGGCTTTCAGCGCGGTGGCGGAGAACACCGACAACAGCTACCTGGATGGTGCCTGTGTGGGCTCTGCCATTGGGACGGTAGGGGCCGATGGCACTTTGCAAAGCCTGCACCTACTGGAAGGCGCCCCCAAAGTGGAAGGGATGGCGGTGCTGGCTGGCGCGGGCGGTAGTGATGCCTGGGTCTGTACGCTGGTCACCGATCCCGATGACCCCAGTGTGGCCGCACAGTTGCTGCAAGTGCACCTGCCCGCCACAATGTAATTCAGGGCAATAAGTGCCTCTAGCCCCCGTGGAATAAGAGTGGGATGCTCCTAAATTTGAAGCGTCAAAGGGACGCCAGCTCCGCGAGAACACCCCTGTCACAGCTCCCAATCCCCACCGAACGAAAAGGGTTCATCCTTACCCGCCGTTGGTGGGACACGCCTGCGGGCACCGAAATTGAGTACTGGCTGGCAACGGACGCCGGACCGCTGAAAGTGCTGCTGAGCGCGCAGACTTCGGTGGCCTTCGCCGAAACCCGGTTTCGGACTGCGGTGGAGGCGCAACTCGCAAACCTACCTGGCATGCAGTTGCGTGAACTCGCACTCAAGACCTTTCAGCAAGCCCCCGTCTTCGGGGTCTATGCCAAGCACTTTCGCCAGTTAGGGCAACTGGCGCGCAAGCTCCAACCGCAAAACATACCCCTGCTGGAGGCCGACGTCAGGCCACATGACCGCTACCTGATGGAACGCTTCATCACCGCCGGCGTATCGGTGGAGGGCGGGCGGCTCAAGCCAGAGCCCGCATTCCGGCCGGTGCTGAAAGTGGTGTCGTTGGATATCGAGACCAGCGAGCACCAGGAGCTTTATTCCATTGCGCTGGACGGCACGGCGGAGCGCGTCGTCTTCATGCTGGGCGAGCCTCCGCCAGAACCTCCGTCAGCGCCGACCGAGCGCATCGACTTTGCGCTCATCTACTGCCCGAGCCGCAAAGCCATGGTGGAGAGTCTCAACGCCTGGTTCGAACGGAATGACCCCGACGTCATCATTGGATGGAACGTCATCCAGTTCGACCTGCGGGTGCTCCAACAGACCGCAGACGCGTGTGGGGTCCCACTGCTCCTGGGCCGGGAGCGCCTACCCATTGAGTGGCGGACCCATCCGCGCAAGCAAGGTTATCTTTTTGCGCCCACGCCCGGTCGCATCATCATTGACGGCATCGACGCGTTGAAGGCTGCGGTATGGAGCTTCCCCTCTTTCAGCCTGGAGACGGTCTCGCAGACCCTGCTGGGCGAGGGCAAATCCATTGGCGACGCCTACGACAAGATGGCCGAGATCAACCGGCGCTACCGGGAAGACAAGCCGGCGCTGGCGGTCTACAACATCCGGGACTGCGAGCTGGTTTTGCGCATCTTCGAGAAAGCGAAGTTGCTGCAGTTTGTGATGGAAAGAGCCCACACGACCGGCCTGCCTGCGGACCACTTCGGTGGCTCTATCGCCGCCTTCAGCCACCACTACCTGCCGCGCATGCACCGCCTGGGTTATGTGGCACCCAGCGTGGGCGAGATTCAGCGCAAGGCCTACCCTGGCGGCTACGTGATGGACTCGAAACCCGGCTTCTATGATTCCGTCGTGGTGCTGGACTACAAGAGTCTGTACCCCTCCATCATCCGAACCTTTTGTGTGGACCCTGTTGGGTATGCGCATGGCCAATACGCCGCGGACCCTGGCGCGCAAATCAAGGGCCCGATGGGGACACTCTTCTCGCGCCACAAGCATTGCCTGCCGGAAATCGTGACCACGCTGTCGCGCAGCCGCGATGAAGCCAAGCGCGTCAAGAACGAACCCCTGTCGCAGGCGCTGAAGCTGCTGATGAACTCGTTTGCCGGGGTGTTGGGGGCCAGCGAATGCCGCTTCTTCAACCCCGAGCTGGTATCAGCCGTAACCTTGCGCGGGCACGACATCGTGAAGCGCACCCAGGAGTTTGTGGAGAACCGGGGGTTTGATGCCATCTACGGTGACACCGACTCCATCTTCATCTGGCTGGGGCGCACCCATACAGACGCAGAAGCCCATGCGGTTGCAGCGGAACTGGTGCGTGACATCAATGCCTGGTGGACGCACACGCTTCAAGAGCAGCAGGGCTTGGAGAGTTTTCTGGAGATCGAGCTCGACACGCACTACAAAAAATTCTTCATGCCCACCATCCGGGGCTCGGACGTGGGCAGCAAGAAGCGGTACGCCGGCCTGAGCACCGACGCGGCGGGCAAGGAGGAGATGGTCTTCCGTGGGCTTGAGATGGCCCGCAGCGACTGGACCCCGCTGGCGCGGCAGTTTCAGGAAGGTTTGCTTTCGCGCATCTTCCACGGTGAGCCGTACCGCGCGTTCGTCACAGACTATGCGCACGCTACCTTGGCCGGTCAAAAGGATGACCTGCTCATCTACCGCAAGCGCCTGCGCCACCGCCTGGATGACTATCGGGTCAACGTGCCACCGCAGGTACGTGCCGCTCGCATGGCCGACGAGTACAACCTTCGCGTCGGCCGGCCCGCGCAGTACCAGAACGGTGGCTGGATTCAGTACGTGATGACCAAGAACGGACCGGAACCACTCGAAGCCCGCCAGTCCCGCATCGACTACGAGCACTACCTGACCAAGCAGCTGATGCCGATTGCAGACGCCATGCTCCACCCCATGGGAGAGAGCTTTGCAGCGCTGGTTTCATCCCAACGCGGCCTCTTTTAATGAAATATGCCGCTAGCCCCCGTAATATAAGCGCGTATTGCTCCTAAATTTGTAGCATTTCTGCTGACCTAGGTTAGGTTAAGTTTGTAGCCACCCGTGTTCGTTGATTCAGATCTTTAGTTTTGCGGACCCGCACGGCGTGCCAGTAGCAGGCCAACACCCGCGCCGCCCAGCAAGGTGGCGCAAACGCGGTTGAATAGGCGTTTAGCCTGGGGGCGGCCGAGCAATTTGCGCATGTGCAGACCCATATAGGCGTACAGCGCGATAGCAATGCATTCCAGCAGTAGGAACAGCACGCCCAAGACCAGAAACTGCGGACCCGCAGCTTGGGCAGGATTTACAAATTGCGGCAAAAACGCGGTGAAGATCAAAATGGCCTTGGGGTTACCCGCCGCCACAAAAAATTCCTTTTGGGCCAGCGCGAGCAAGCCGCCATCCCCGCCCTGCAGGGGCGTGACTTCATCCGTAGGAGCCCGCCAGAGTTGGTAGGCCAGGTACAGCAAATAGGCAGCCCCCACGAGCTTGATCGCCTGGAATACGATCTCCGAGGTTTGCAAGACCACGGCCAGCCCGGCAGAGGCCAATGCCAGCATGCCGGTGAAGGCAATCAAGCGGCCCACACCACCTGCACAGGAACGTGCAAAACCAAAGCGGTTGGCATGGCTGATAGAGAGCAGGTTGTTAGGTCCAGGCGCCATGTTCAATGCAAAGCAGGCGGGGATGAAAAGCAGCAGTGTCGTCAGTTCCATGGCGGTGTGTGAGGTGATGAAAGCACGTGCAAGGAAAGGGCGTCTGATTTTAGCGATAGGTGTTCTGAGGAGGCCACAGCATTGCGGTCTGACGAGTTTTTTGTGGTTGAGATATTTGTATTCGGCCCCTGTGTAATATCGGCCTCGCGCTTTCAAAACGATGTTTGCAACGGGGGGGTGTCGCCATGAATTTTTCCGAAGTCTTCAAAACACTGAATCAGGCTTCTGCCTTTGACCTGTTTCGTTTGCGTGCCGCCATCGACCGGGCATTGGACGAGCCACGCTGGCTTCAGGCCGTACAAAGCCGGTTGAAAGTCGGCCAGGCGGTGCAGTTTTTCGATCTGCGGGCCAATGCTCTCAAACGTGGGCAAGTGCTGGAGATGCGTCGCAAGGAGGTTGTTGTGCTGGATCTGGACGATGCCGTGCGCTGGGTGCTGTCCTATGCCGCAATCAATCTCGACGGTGTCGACGTGCAAATACGTGAGCAAAAACCACAGGGCTTAGGCCGCAACGAAGTGGCGTTGGGTGACGTGGTAGGTTTTTTGGACCGCGAACAACAGCAGCGAACCGGCAAAATCATCCGCCTCAATGACAAGACGGTGACCCTGCAGTGTGACAAAAGCCAGTGGCGTGTGGCCTACAGTTTTTTGCATCGCGTGGTCGATGTGGACGGTATGGTGCAGGATGTGGTGGAGCTTGGCGTTTCAGATCGCCGTTGATTTGCAGTTTTACTTCCCCGAGGTTCTGCTACTCGCGGCCTTTTAAGCGGTCCACCCCATACCACAACATAGCGCCCACCACTGCAGCAGCCAAGCACAGCAAATGCAAGGCACCAATGGAAATGACTCCGTGCAAAGGGCTGTCGCGGCTGAACGGAAGCAGCGGCAACACGTCAACATGCATCACGCTGTCGATGAAGATGTGGCTATAGGTGCCAATCAATGCGCTGCCAAACGACACGCCCCAGCCTATGGGTAAATGCTGTGGTTCGCGCAGTATGCGCAGACCCAATTCCCCCAGGTGTTTGCCGGTAGCGCCGCACAATAGACCTATCACCGTGGCACCCAACAGCGTGTGCGAAAACCCGTGCAGTTCTCCGCGCCCGGTCAGCAAGACGAATAACGGCTGCAGATCAATAACGATCTGTGACCAGCCAAACACCATCAGCGAAAACCTCTTATTCAACACGGCCTTGACCGTCAAACCAGGGCCCATGTGGAGCGGAGTGAAGGGCATTGCTTGATTGTGTAGATGGCTTACGCGACTACCCAACCCAGTGCTGCAACCGGTGGCAGGTCTCTGGACATGCAATGCCAGCTTTCGCCTGCATCAGCGCTGATCCACAGGCCGCCGGTGGTGGATGACATCGCCAGTGTCTGGCGGTCGGGGGCTAGCTCCAGGCTGTGGCGGTAGACCAGGTGGTAGGCGTCTTGCTGGGGCAGGCCCTTGTTAAAAGTCTTGAACGTGGCGCCACCATCGTCGGTGCGGTTGATGACCATTTTTCCGTCCAAGGGGTAGCGATGTGTGTCGGCCTGCGCTGGCACAAACCAGGCCCGCAGTGGGTCTGCTGGGTCGCAGGCCACGGCGAAGCCAAAGCCGGATGGCGCGGGTGCGGCAATGCCATTCCAAAGGTGCCCGCCATTGGTAGATCGGTACAGGCCGCAATGGTGCTGCACCCACAGCACGTCGGGCTCTGCAGTGCATTGCACCATGCGGTGCGGGTCTTGCGTGTTGGGGTCTTGTGCGCTGTCGGCGGGGAGGTAGTCTGCCCTCATGCCGTCGGCGGTCAATGTCCAAGTCAGCCCACCGTCTGCGGTCTGCCATACGCCACCGCAGGAAATGGCCACCGTGATGTGTTGCGCGTTACGCGGGTCTACCAGTACCGAATGCATACCCGGGTAATCATTGCCGCCGCCAAACCAGCCCGGGCGTTTGGGGTCTAGCCACAATGCGCTGTTCAGTACCCAGCTCTGGCCACCGTCTTCGGATTTGAACAATCCTGCGGGCATGCAGCCCGCCCAGAGCACGCCGGGCTCTGCGGCGGACCCGGCCGACAGGCTCCATAGCATTTCCACGTTCCAGGGCGTGGGGTCATCGGCGAACGGCCCCTCGGTGGGCTTGGGTGGAAAGGCGGGCACGGCGATCTCGGCCCAGTTGGCGCCCTGGTCCATGCTCTTGCGCAGTTTGGCGCCAAAGTGCCCCATGCGCAGCGCGGCATACCAGTGGCCATTGCGCGGATCGACCAGCACCTGGGTGACGGGGTCGCCCGCAAAATGGTGGGCCACGACGGCCCATTGCGCGCCTTGGCCGCGGACGACGAACAAGCCTTTGCGGCTGGCTACCAGAAGTGTTTGCATGGAAGAAGTCTCCTATCGCTTTGGGGTAGTGGTTTACAAGCTGCAAGGGTGAGTGGGCTGCGCAATCTAGCCGCCAGTCAGCGCCTGGATGACCAGCACGCTGTCACCGGCACCAAGCTCTTGGTCCAGCTTCTGGCGGTTCAGCACCATGGTTTGGTTGATAAAAACGGCCACGTGTTTGCGGATGTGGCCCTGGTCGTCGAACACGTAGTGCGTCAACTCAGGGGCAGCGACCAGTGCGGCTTGCAACACCGTGCGCAGACTGCCGGGCGCAACGCGTTGCGGCTCGCACGGCACATGGCGGCGCAGGCTGGCAGCAAATTCCACAGTAACCATCGAAAGGGCCTCCCGGTCAGACTGCGCAGTATCGCCAAGGCCGCTGCCATTTGCAAATAGTCCACGTCACCACTCCCGCGGTGGAACTTCTGCATCTGGGGCAACGTGCTGTCCACGGCTGCAAAGCGGGTGTGGCGTTTCTCATCATGCTGCATAACACACTCACCAGCCCCAGAAACCGTCCAAGTTACAACCGCTTAAAAACAAGGCACGGTCTGCAAAACCAAGCCTGGCGAGGATTTGCGGGCTTGTGAACATGTTTATCCACAACCTAGCCCACAGAGGCCAGGGGCAAGTATTTTTTTGTTATCGGGTGGTCAAGGAAGTGTGAAATCAAATGTATAGACGTGTTGCCCGCCGGTGATCTGAATAGCCATTTTCCCCGTCAGACCGGTCAGTTCGTCCGTGCCCGAATCGGGGATCACTTGCACGGTCAGTTGTGGTGTACCGCGGTCCATAACGCCGGTGTGCATCAGCACGAAACTACCCGTTTTGCCTAGCAGCGTACCGGTGACGCGTTCGATGGCCACGTAACCAGCCGAGCCTTTCACGTCGGTCATGCAGGCCAGCATTTCACCCAGGCTGGTGGCGGCTAGGTCGCCATGGAAGGTTTTATCTAGGGTCTGGCGGTCCAGCTTGGCGGCCTCTATCGCTGGGGCGGGTGATTGGGGTGTGAGCTTGACGTCGAAATTTCCGGTGATGTGTTGTTGTTGCATGCGCGGCTCCTTCAATGTAGTCTGCGGGTTGTTGGTGGGTGTTGACGTGGTCTGGGCGGTTGTGGTCGCACTGTACAGGCACAACAATGTGCACAGGGCAGCAGCCGTGGTGCGCCGGCCAAGTGAATTCATCTGTATCCTCCGGGAATGCTGTGGCGCTATTGCCTACACCGCTTGAATTAAACGAGACAGCGCGGCAACTGGATAGGAAAAACGCGACACCTCCTCAGCCAAGCGCTCACCCATGCATTCAGAAAAATCAGTCCTGTCCGACCTGCCACTGGGCCAACCCCGCGGCGTGTTGCGCCCCAGCTTTAGTCATGGCAAGTTCGAGCACCATAGGCAATTGCCGTCGCCCGCGCTGGCCGAATGGGTCGAGCACTTTTGGCATGTGCGCTGGGATCTGCGTGGCCTGCCCGCCCAGCAGCAGACCACGCTGCCGCACCCCAATGTGCACCTGGTGGTGGAACAGGGCCAAGCACGCATCTATGGCGTGCACCAGGGCCGCTTCGAACGCCAGTTGCAGGGGCTGGACGAGGTGTTTGGCGTCAAGTTCAAGGTCGGAGGCTTTTACCCTTTTTACCGCCAGCCCGTGGCGGAGTTGCTCAACCAATCGATGGACGTGACCGACTGCTTCGGGCACGCCAGTGCCGACCTGGCCCGGCAAATACTGGCTGCGACGCACTTTGCGGAGAAGTGTGTGGTGGCCGAGACCTTCTTGCTGCA
>JBKJJC010000124.1:0-8330 GCA_046598245.1 Rhodoferax sp. | reverse complement strand
CCTTGGTACAAACTATAGGTGTGCTGCATATTGCGCAGGCCAGAGGTGGTCTTGACTTCCCAGGTGAGTCCAGTGACGTTATCGCGCGTGCAAGCCCAGTCCGTACCACCGGGGCCTAGCGGCGCCGTGTTGTTCACCGTGCCACTGTTAGTGATCCTGCTGAAATCAAAACCTGCGCTTCCATTGCCCAGTTTTGTCAGCATGCCGAGTTCGTTTTGGGCGTCGCGGCCATAGCGTGCATCCTGGCGCGGGAACGAGCCGACATCATCAGCCACACTAGCGCAGAGGGACGAACTGAATTTGCTTGCATTCCCGCAGACCGTGATACCAGTATCGTTAAGGCCAACAGCCAGCGCGGGCAAGGTAACAAAGGCGGCCGCGGCGACACAAGCGCTCAGCCTTAGCCGCAAAATACACCCCATCTTTGAAAAGCCGGTGGGCACGCTACCCTCGCGGCGCGGATCACGACCGCCTTCAAGTTGCCGCTTTGCCGCCAATAGGCTCGCCATCATTTGCTGAAACATTGTATTTTCTCCAACTCCATCTTTTACCTATATGCAACCGTTACAACCCCGGACGTTAAATCAGGCATTAGCCGATTGTTGCATTGCAACACCCACTATCGCAATGGGTAAATTGTTACTATCTGTCGCATGCACCAACGCATAGCGAGTCAATGATAGATAGAATTTCAAGCGCGCCATATTGCAGCGCTGCCTGAGAGTGTGTACCAGCGGACCCACCCTTACGCTATAAAAAAGATCGAAACCTAGCTGCTTATTATAGTATCATCCGCGAATTTGTGTGGTATGCCGCTATGCTCCGTCGTCAACTCGATGAGCTGGCATGCTAAGCCGGCAAACGTTGCGCGCCGAATTCATCTTGGCTTGCCAACTGTTTTGGGCCGTGAAACGTTTTTCCTGGCCTTTGGCGGTTGTTTACGAGCGTTGACGAGAAAGCCCTGAACTGGCTGCCCTGCCTCATAACGCAGCACACGGTCTTCGATGGCAATCTCTTCAAACCCGGCCGCTTCGAGCAAACGTTGTACGTACCTGCGCTGGTGAGCGTACCGGTAGTTGCTCTGCAGGACGTAGTCGGCTTCGCCATCGGTGCCGGACTCGCACGAAAATACAAAGCGCCCATCAGGCAGCAGGACGCGGTAAGCGTTGGGGATGACTGCATCGAGGTTGCCAACGTAAATCAGCACATCGAGTGCAGTGATGACGTGGTAAAGGTTCTCGGGCGTGGCCTGCAAGGCATCCAGTAAATTGACTTGGTGAAAGCGGTCGTAAACGCGGTGTTGGGCGGCCTGTGCAATCATGTCGCCAGACAGGTCCACGCCGACCAGTACACCTTCAATGGGGCCCAAGCTCGCACCCAGCAGGCCGGTCCCACAGCCCAGGTCGAGCACATCCCCCCGACGATCAGGGTGCCATTGGCTGATCATTTGGGCCACTTCGCGCGGTAATTGGTACTGCAGTTGAACAACAGTGTGCTGATCAAACCCGGCCGCGAGGCCGCTGAACAAGCCGGAGACCACCGTGCCAGGCATCGTCTCGGGCGTCTGGCCGCGCGCAACATCGAGAAAAAACTGGTATTCCTCATTGGCAGGATCCATGGCGAGAAGGGTTTCACCGTCGCGGATGGCTTGCGCAGTTTGCTGCGCACCCAGGCAGGCCTGCATGCGGGCGCTTAGCAGTGCCGCGCTGTCGGGTCGTTGCAACAGCAGGTCTGTGAAGATGGCAATGGCGCTGGCAGGCTCTCCGCTGTAGGTGAGTGTGAGGCCGATCTGGTAACGAATATCCAGGTCGTCGGGGCTAGCTTGCTCGGCCTGGCGCAGCCATTGCAAGGCTTGTGGCTGGCGGTTGAGGCGCCGGGCCACGGCGGCGGCCTTGATTAGCAGTTCGGTGCCGTTGTCTGCCTGGGCCGCTTGTTCAGCAACCTGTTTGACTGCTTGCTCGGCCATCGACATGGCTTCGTCTGCCTCGTCCCGGCTTGCCAGCACGGCAGCGAGGTGAATGGTGGCAACCGGCCACTGAGGCGCGAGCTGGTGGGCCTTGCGGGCAGCCACGAGCATGCCGTCCGGGTTACCGGACGCTTCAGCCAGGCGCGATCCAAGCAGGAACAGGCGAGGGTCTTGCGAGGAATTTTTGGCCAGCAAATTCAACTGCAGGGCGGCTTCTTGCAACTGGTTTTGGTTGATATGCTGCTCGATGCTTTTGAGTTGCGCAAGGTATTGCTTGCTGTTGGAAAAAGGTCTGTTCATTCCGTTGGTGATGGTCGTATGTTGAGGTGGCAAGTCTAAAGGCAATTGGCAATTCGCCTATGGCGGCTGGATACGTTCGTCATGAACTTGAATGATCGGCGGGGTGCAGGTTTTGGCTGGTGCGGCTGGTTAATAATAATCAGTTTTGCTTTGCGCGATGCGATACAACAAGCCGGAGCAACCACCAAGGGAGCGTTTGCGGATGTCGTTATCAGTTCGATGGTTAGGGGTTTGGCTGGGTTTACTGGTGGCGTTGGGGGTCGGCTTACGGGTTCAACACCTGGACCATAAAAGCCTGTGGTATGACGAGTTGTTTACGCTGACCATGGCACAGTACCACCCGTTTTTGCCCGAGGCGGGTCAACCGCTCTACCGACGAATCAATGTACTTCACATCGGTGATGGAGACACTTTTTTGACCGCCAAGGCGGCCGAGCAGAGCCCGCCTCTCAACGACCTGCTTGAGAAGGTCACGGTCCAATGGCTGGGTGCCACAGAGTTGGCCGCGCGCCTGCCCGCAGCCCTGGCGGCGTGTGCGTTACTGTTTTGGTTTGCCGGGTTTGCATGGCGCCACCCTGATGCTTATGTGCGCCGAGTCCTGGGCTGGGGTTTATTCTTGCTGGCGCTGCACCCGGCATTGGTGCTGTATGCGAAGGACGGGCGGGCCTACAGCATCGGGGTGTCGATGGTGGGTATGGCGGGGCTGCTGTGGCTACTGCGCTGGAGAGAAGGCTGGCGAGCGTGGCAGCCACCCAGTTGGTTGGAGATTGGCTTGTTTGCCTTGGCCTGCTATTCCCACTATAACGCTGCGCTGATGGTGATATTGCTGCTGTCGGCGGATGCTGTGATGGCAACCAAGCTGCGGTCGCGCAAGGGTTGGAATCGTTTGCTGGCGCTGGGCTTGTTTTTTTCGGTTTGGCTGGTGCTGAACGCGCACACGATCTTGTTCACGTCCAAAGGAGGCGTGGCGTGGGGGCGGATGAGTGCCGGGGAGCGTGTCGCCATCACGCTGCAACACGCGTTGGTGGTGATGCATCGTTATTGGTTGGCGGTGGCTGTTGCCGTGTTGCTTGGCTTGCTCGTTTTGCGCAAGCGCCAGGGCGAGCCGCTTTGGCCGGTCCCGGGCGTCCTCAGATTGGCGGCACTCGCTGGCTTGACCTTGTTATACGTGACGCTTGCGGGCTTGATCGCCGCCAAGGCGGGTATGGCGCACCCCCGGTTCTATATTTTTGTCTTGCCGTTTGTGGTCGTGATGATGGGAATGGTGTTTGCCGAGCTTCGCCAGCGCTGGCTGATGCTGGGTGTGGCGCTGTTGTTGGTTGTATCCACCGTGCCCGGAATCCTTTCGGCTCCGTCTCAAAACAAGGAGGATTTCCGGGAGATGACCTTGTATGGTGTGCGAGCCAGCGATAGGGACACGCTCTTCTTGTACCCGTGGGAGCCGAACCGCAATGTATACCGTGTCTATCTGGATCGGTTTTTGGAGCAGGACTCGCGCTCGCGGATGGTTGGAATCTCTGCGCCCCAGGATGCCGCGCAAGTTTGCAATCGTCTCAGCGGTCGCACAAATGTGGTTGCCATGGGACATGACTCAGGTAAGGGCCTGATTGACGCCGTGTATGCTGTCTGTGGTGGGCAATGGCCTCAGCGCAACCGTGAACAGCTGAACAATACTTTTGCGGAGCATTGGCGAGCACAATGATTCTGCCCCTGCCGCTCCCCCTTTGAAGACTTTACCTTAACGGCTGCATTTAGGACTATGAGTGTTTCATCTTTGCGTTTGTCTGTCGTCATTCCCACATTTAATGAATCCGGTAATGTGGCCGAATTGCTGCGGCGTCTGGAGCTCGCGCTCGGGCGTCATGGTTGGGAGGCAATTTTCGTGGATGACGACTCACCCGACTCGACGGCCGCGCTGGTGCGTCAAATCGCGCGCACCGATGCGCGAGTGCGCTGCCTGCAGCGCGTGGGCCGGCGAGGGCTTTCGTCGGCCTGCATTGAGGGAATGATGGCCGCTTCGGCCCCGGTAATTGTCGTCATGGATGCAGATTTACAACACGATGAGACAATTTTGCCAGCGATGCTGGCAAAAATCGAGACGGGGGCTGACGTGGTAATAGGGTCTCGCTATGCCGAGGGCGGCAGCACCGGCGAATGGAATGAGTCGCGCAAGAGCATGAGTCTGTTGGCTACGCGCATGAGCCGTCTGATTTTGAAGCAGGCTGTGTCTGACCCCATGAGCGGCTTTTTCATGTTGCGCCGTGAGGTGCTTGATGGCTGTGTGCGCCAGCTCTCGGGCATGGGGTTCAAGATCTTGCTGGATTTGCTGGCAAGCGTTTCCACTGCGCCCCGTGTTGCGGAGGTTCCTTACCGTTTTCGTGATCGCTTGCACGGGCAGAGCAAGCTCGACAACATGGTTATCTGGGAGTATGGCATGCTGTTGACTGACAAGCTGGTGGGGCGCTATGTGCCAGTTCGGTTTCTGGCGTTTTCCTTTATTGGGGGGCTTGGCGTCTTTGTTCACCTGGCACTGTTGTCGCTGATGCTCAAAGGGTTGGGGCTGGGCTTCACGATTGCACAAGGGGTAGCGACTATCCTCACAATGGCGTTTAACTTTGGCTTGAACAATGCGATGACATACCGTGATCGCCAGCTCAATGGTTGGGGCTGGCTGCGCGGTTTGCTTAGTTTTATGGTGGCGTGCAGTATTGGCGCCGTGGCCAATATTGGGATTGCAACGTATCTGTTTGAGCACCGCACCAATTGGTTGCCCGCTGCCTTAGCCGGCATTTTGGTGGGCGCAGTCTGGAATTACACTGTGACGCAACTCTACACCTGGGGGAAGAAGTGAAGGCCGAGAGCTGCAATGCAATTTCCGCTGGTTGATGTGTTGCGCGCCGTGGCGGCGCTGCTGGTGTTGATGTTTCATGTGGTAGCCCTTGGTGAGTGGAAAGTGTTTTCTGAGCAATTATGGGGTTTGCCGTTTCGCCAAGGGTGGATTGGCGTTGATTTGTTTTTGGTCATCAGCGGGTTTGTGATCACCCTGAGTGCTGTACGCGAGCTCGAAAGAAACCCGCAGGGCTTTAGATGGCGCTTCATGCGGCGCCGGCTGCGCAGATTGGTTCCGCTGTATGTCCTGACGTGCGTGGTATTCGTTTTCCTGGTGCGTCCGGAGATATTGACGCGCCCGGCCGGGCAGGTGCTGGGCCTGGTCTTGAGTCATGCCCTGTTTTTGCAAAACCTGTCTCCACTTACCCATGGCGAGATCAATGGCGTGACCTGGTCGTTGGCACTCGAGATGCAGTTTTATGTGGCTCTTGTTTTTGGTATTGGTGCGTTGCTGAAATTGGGTTGGTGGCGCGCATTGCTGCTGTTGGTGGGGCTGTCTTGGGCATGGCGGTATGGAACAACTCTTGTGCTTAAGCCCGGTGAGGCCATTGCAAACCTGCAGTTCATCTATACCACTCAGCTGCCAGGTACCCTGGATGCCTTTGGCATCGGTATCGCACTGGCCTTGATGGTTCACAACGGTCGGGGCATGTGGGCTCGTCGATTGGCGCCGGGTTGGTCAAACTGCCTGCTGTGGCTGGGGCTGGCGGTTGGCTTGCTGTGTCTGGCTGGCGCCCTGTTCTTGCCACGGGCCAATTACTGGGTGCACGATGGTATGGTGGTTTTCTGGCGCACGGTACTGGCCCTGGGGTTTGGCGCGGCCCTTGCCACGGCGATCACCTGCCCACTGCACGGCGGCGGTGTATTGCGCCCGGTGCGTTACCTGGGACAAATCAGCTATGGCATTTATCTGTGGCACTTCCCGATCTTGCTGGTACTGTTGACACTTCCGGGTATGCGCGGTGGTCGGCTTTTTGTGGTCTTGTTGGTTGGCTCGATCTTGCTGGCCTCCGTATCCTGGCATTTGCTGGAGAAGCATTGGGTCAGCGCATCCCGGCTTTGAGGTCGGCTTCAGTGCCCCTCGGTTTGTCCAACAGTATCTTCATGCTGCTATAGAGCAGGTCAGAGGCATGTTGGCGGTTGTCCGGGTCAAATGAGAACGGGTTGGGCGTGGTGGAGACGCGCTGTTCTTTCCACCGAGTTTCCAGAAAAAACGACAGGAAGCGGGCACCGTTGTCACGGTGTTCCGCCAAAACGTCACCGAGTTGTTGTGCGCTCATGGCTTGCAGCGGGTGAAACTCCGTGACGCCGTAGCGGTAAAGGGGACTTTGTTTGATCCAGTCCGAGAAGGAACGGCCGTAGCTGGTTTCACCATACAGGCTGATGCCGGTGCGCAACTTTTTCATGGGCTGGAGTGAGGTTTGTACGGCAAACTTCCCACTGTCCCAACCGGGGTTGAACTGAGGCAGGATTTGATGGGTATAGCGAGGGGTGTCTGTCAGGCAGGATTGACCAATCAGCGTATTGAAATATTGCAGGTAATGCACGACTTGCGCCTCCCTGAATTTTTGCCATTCCCGGGCCAGAGGGTTGTAAAAATAGGACGCATGTTCACGCGGCTCATCGGTGTAAGCGGTATGTTGGGCGGGCAGTGGCAGCATGGCTGGCAGCGGCACAAACGGCACTGCCACAGGGGTGCTTTGGCGCTTATCCATGACCGAAACCAGCCGGGTTCCCAGGTGAATCAGGGGGTGCTGGGCCTGCGAAAGGGCTAGATCTATTCTGTGTATGCCGACCGGGAGCTGACTGAAATCAAGGTCGTGTCGCCAGCCGAGGTCGGCCGTGCCGAATTCGGGATGCGCCGTGCGCACATCCTGGCGACTGAGATGCACCGGTGCGTCAGCGATGTGTCTGCCGTTGAGGAAAATTTTGACCGTTTGGGCAGTGCCGGGTAACGTGGGCGCGTGGACCCAGCCGGTAATTGGCATCTGACCTGCAGCGAAGGCATCGATATGCTCTTGGTAACGGCCCAGGGTTTCATGGCGGATATTTTTGGCGGGCGGGAGAATGGCGTCAAATGACGGGTAATCGCTCCCAAGCTTCTGGTTGAGTGCTTGAATGGTGCGATAGCGGCTCTGCAGGTGGCTGCGAAACCCGGCGAGAGACGCGGGACTGTAGTCGCTAACCAGGTAGCGCCCCTCAAACCCCATGCCGGATTCAAAGTTGGGAAAAAGTTGATGGACCTCGCCCAGCAGGGTGATGCCCTTGATGCGACTGCGCGCACTAGCCGGCAGCGTACAAATGCCTTGAAGCAGCGCCTGAATAACTTTAGCCCGGTACTCCGTGACGCCGTTGTCGGTGCTGGCCAAGCTCCAGGGGTAGATGGGAAGTCCGTAGTAACTGTCCGTCGGCAAGGGACCGCGCGGGGTATGGGCGATGTTGTCTGGGTTGTTTGCCAGCTCTGGCTCCACCGGAGCATTGACGCCAAAGTGGGTAGAAAAGAGGTACAACACCAAAGGGCGCTGGCTTTCCTGCACCGTTCGCACAATGGTCGCAACAGCCTGCGGGTTGACCTGCCAGTCTTTTTGGCCGGGCTGTAACAGGGACAGCAACGGCACTTGCAGCGTGTAACCAAGTTGCCATGGCGAGTTGTCGGGCACCTGTGGCTGCAGGTGACGCAGGGTGGACTCAACCAGATGGGCCGCGGAGGCCTTGGGGCCGGTGCATCTTGAAAGCCAGTCGGGTTGGCCGGTTGCGCTGCTGCTTGGAGGAGCAAGCAGGCAGCGGGTGAGGTCCATCATGGGGACCAACAGCAAGGGCCGACCCTGAACCATTGACTGCAAGCCGAAGTTTGCGGGCAGGGCAAACAGCCCAAGGCTGAGCAGCCAGTAGGCGCTGGCCCTACGGTCTATTTGCCAAGCCAAGACTTCACCCTTCGTTGCAAGTGCGTGGGCACAACCCGGGCGAGGGGCGAAAACACGCGACTGGACCGCAAGTGCATGAGCGTGCGCAGCGTGACCGACTTGATCACCGTCCCCTGGCTTTGCAGATAGGGCGTCACGTGCTGCTGGAGCTCAAGCAGCCCATCGGTGTCCGGCGCGCTGGGCAGCGGCAGCGATTGCAGATAACTGCTGCCGTAGTCCAGCGCCGGGCCATCAGGGTGGTGACGCAGGGC
>JBKJJC010000022.1:0-7076 GCA_046598245.1 Rhodoferax sp. | reverse complement strand
GCTGCGCAGGCTCCTCCTTTACCTGCGCGGCGACACCCACCCCAACCCTCCCGCTGGAAAAGTTGTCCTCGCACGGCCGCCCGCAAATATACGTGTAGCAGTCGGGCAGCGGGCTTTGCGCAGGTAAAGGAGGAGCCCGCGCAGCGGGCGGGGGACACGGAGCAGAAGCCTCTGCCTGCCAGCCACCCTGCGAGCGCAGAAGAAGCCACGCAGGCTTGGCCCCTGGGCCGCGATGGCAACGAAAGCGCTTGGCCACTAGGCCGCGCACTGGCCCAGCTGCAAGGCATCTACATCCTCGCCGAAAACACCCAAGGCCTGGTCATAGTAGACATGCACGCCGCCCACGAACGCATCGTCTACGAGCGGCTCAAAAATCAATTGGCCCAACAAACCGCAGACGGCGCCAGCACCACCGTAGCGCAACTGACCAGCCAGCCCCTGCTGATACCCGCCACCTTTGCCGCCACGCCCAGCGAGGTTGCCACCGCCGAGGCCCACTTCGCCACGCTGCAAACCTTAGGCCTGGAAATCAGCCCGTTCTCCCCCAAAACCCTTGCCGTGCGCGCCGTGCCCACCAGCCTGGCGCAAGGCGACGCCGTGGAGTTGGCCCGCAGCGTGCTGGCCGAGCTGGCCCAACACGAGGCCAGCACCGTCATCCAGCGCGCACAAAACGAATTGCTCGCCACCATGGCCTGCCACGGCGCAGTGCGTGCCAACCGCAAGCTAACCCTTGAAGAGATGAACGCCCTGCTGCGCCAGATGGAGGCCACCGAGCGCAGCGACCAATGCAACCACGGCCGCCCGACTTGGCGACAGCTCAGCATTCGCGAGCTGGACGCACTGTTCCTGCGAGGGCGCTAAGTCCACCGCTGCCCTGTTGAGACGCCGAAGCGACCGACGCCCTGCAGGTCAGGCGGCACAATAGTCTTCACTGTGCAAACCAAACACTTCGCCCAACTGGTAGGCCTCTCCGCGCTGTGGGGAGCCTCCTTCATGCTGATCCGTATTGCTGCTCCGCTATTGGGGCCCAATGTGCTGGCCGCGCTGCGCATTGGCATGGCCACGCTGACACTGGCCGTGCTGATGCGTGCCATGCGCCACCGCTGGCCCACCGAGCACTGGCGCGAACTGGCCCTCATCGGCCTCTTGTCGGTGGCCGCGCCGTTCTTGCTGTTCGCCTGGGCAGCGCTCAAATTGCCCGCTGGTTACAGCGCCCTGCTGAATTCCACCGCCGTGGTGTTTGGCATATTTGCGTCTGCCATTTTTAAAGAAGATCGCTTGACCCTGCGCAAGCTCATCGGTTGCGCCTTGGGCTTCGCCGGTGTCGGGCTGATCGTCGGTTTGGGACCGGTGGAGCCTTCGGTTGCCGTCTATGTGGCAGCACTGGCCTGTGTGGCAGCGTCGGCCTGTTATGGCTTCTCCACGCCGCTGATGAAGCGGGCCCTGAGCCGCATGCAACCCTTGCAAATAGCTGCCGGCCTGCATGCCCTATCGTTCCTGATGCTGATTCCTGGCGCCGCTTGGACCTGGTCTGAAGCCAAGTTCACGCCGATGGCCTTGCTGGCGGTTGTCGTCATGGGGGTGGTGACATCCGGCATTGCTTATTGGATGCATATTCGCATACTGGCACACGTGTCTTCGGTGGCGGCCATGAGCCCAACCTTCATGATCCCGGTGTTTGGGGTCATCTGGGGCCATGTATTCCTGGGTGAGGCGCTCAGCACGGGCATATTTGCGGGCGGTGCTTTGGTGTTGGTGGCCAGCGCACTGATCACCGGTTTCAACCCCTGGCAACGGTGGATGGACGTGGCCGACACCAAATTGTGATGGCGTCAAAGAAATTTCAGTACCAAGTCAACGGCTTACAAGTCCACCTCGTTGTGGAAGGGCCTCCGGCATCGGAGTCGACCAAAACAGCTTTGAAAGGCTACTGAAAATGAATAAAGTCCTCGCCATCCTGATCGCCGGTTTGTTTGCTACTGGTGCATTTGCTGCTGCACACGGCGGCGCCATGAGCGCAACTCCCGCATCGGCTCCTGCTGCTGCCAAGCCAGCGACTCCTGCTGTAGCCGCTACACCTGCAATGGCCGCCACCCCCGCTGTAGCCGCCACACCGGCTGCCGCAGCATCCACACCGGCCAAGACCACCAAGAAGAAAGCCGCTACTGCAAAGAAAGCCAAGAAAGCGGCATCCGCTGCAAAGTAAATCGGTTAACAACCTACAAAAAGCCCGCGCAACGCGGGCTTTTTGTATTTCTGTGGCACGTCGAACCCGACCCGTAGAATGGCAGCCCCATGCCCTTGCCCCACGACCCAACACACGCCCTTTCGCCGGGCGCACGCATCACTTCCGAGATCTCAGCCCTGTGGCAATTGACATGGCCGATTCTGGTAGGACAGTTGGCTAACGTGGGGATGGCGGTAGCCGATGTGGCCATGGCCGGACATGCGTCAGCACAAGACCTGGCCGGCGTGGCGCTGGGCTCATCGATCTGGGTGATTGTGGTGATCACGCTCATGGGCATCATGATGTCGGTTAACCCCACCGTGGCGCACTACGTGGGGGCGGGCGAGTTTGCCCGCGTGCCGCATGTTGTGCGCCAGGGTCTCTGGAAGGCCCTGGGTGTGGGCCTAGTGGCCATTGTGCTGGCCAATCTGGCCGCGCTGGTGTTTGACCACATGGAGATGGAACCGGTGGTGCGCGACATCGCCAGTCGATTCGTTTTTGTGACCAGTTTTGCGCTGCCCGCCTTCGCCTGCTACCGCGTGTTGTATGGCTACAGCGCCAGCCTGAACCAGACCAAGCCCATGATGGCCATCGCCATCGCCGCATTGCTACTCAATGTCCTGCTGAACTGGGTGCTGATCTACGGCCACTGGGGCTTTCCCAAGCTGGGCGGCGTGGGTTGCGCCTGGGCCAGCATGTTGTGCACCTGGTTCAACCTGCTGGGCTTGTTGTGGTGGATGCGGCAAAGCCCCGCCTACCGCAGCACCTGGCCGTTTGACCGTTTTGAGTGGCCACACCGCCAAAAGGTGCAGAGCCTGCTCAAACTGGGCCTACCCATCGGGGTAACCTATTTTGCCGAGAGTAGCGCCTTCAGCTTGATCGCGCTTTTGATTGCCCACTTTGGTAGCACCCAGGTGGCGGCCCACCAGATTGCGCTGAATTTTTCCTCGCTGGTTTTTATGCTGCCGCTCAGTTTGGGCTTTGCGTTGCTGAGCCGTGTGGGCCTCGCGCTGGGTGCCGGTGATGCAGAGGAAGCGCGTTTTCGCTCGGGCGTGGGTGTGTTTCTGTCTATCGGTCTTGCCGTGGTGTCGGCTGCCTTGATGGTGGTGTTCAACCACCAGATCGCCGCGATGTACACCCACGATGCAGCCGTGGCCCAAGCGGCCACTGGTCTGCTGTTTCTGGCTGCTTTGTTTCAGATTTCGGATGCGGCGCAGGTGTCTACCAGTTGCGCTATCCGCGGCTACAAGATCACGGGCGCACCCATGTTCATCCACCTGACGGCCTTTTGGGTGTTTGCTTTGCCACTGGGTTGCGTACTGGGCCTGGCACCCGAGTGGTTCCCCTGGCGGCCCGTGCAGGCCATGCAGGCGCAGGGCTTTTGGATCGCACTGGTGGTGGGCCTGACTGTGGCAGCGATAGGCCAAGGCTTTTTGCTGTACCGCGTCGCCAATCGCCCCATGCGGGCCGCTCAAGCCATGCCTATTTCCTGAATGCCTTCGCACAGCACCCACTCCGGTATGCCGCCAGCACTGATTGTGCTGACATTGGCACTGCTGCTGGGCATACAGCCCATCACCACCGATTTGTACCTGCCGGCACTGCCCGGGCTGACGCGAGAACTGGGTGCCAGCATGGCGCAGGCGCAACTCACGCTGACGGCCCTGCTGCTGGCCTTTGGTGTCTCCCAACTCTTCTGGGGCCCACTGTCGGACCGGTTTGGCAGACGCCCGGTGTTGCTGGTCGGTCTGGCTGCTTATGTGTTGGCCTCGCTGGGCAGTGCGTTCTCACCCAACATGGACCTGTTGATCGTCTGGCGCGCGCTGCAAGGCGCGGCTATGGGTGCGGCCGTGATGTGCGCCCGTGCCATCGTGCGCGACCTGTACACACCGCTGCTGGGTGCGAGCGTGATGTCCAAGGGCCTGAGTGGCCTGGGGGTGATTGCCTGCCTGAGTGCGCCGTTGGGCGGTTTGTTGACCGCATTGTTCAACTGGCACGCGGCGCTGTTGGCACTGTCTATTTTTGGTGCCCTGAGTCTGACCGTGATTGCGCTGCGCTTTGAAGAGACCTTGCAAACCAAAAACCCGCGAGCGCTGCAGCCCGGCACACTCTTGCGTACCTGGCTAGCCATCTTGCGCAACCCTACGTTTTTGGCCTTTACCGCGCTGAGCACCTTTGCCTACAGTGGTCTTTTCACGTTTCTGGCCTCGTCGTCTTTCGTATTCATCCAAGTGCTGGGCTTAAGCACCACGCAGTATGGGCTGGTGATGTTTGCCAACTCGTTTATCTACTTGCTGGGCACCTTTTTGTGCCGCCGACTGTTGCTACGCTTCGGCGTACGCCGTGCGGTCGCGATTGCGGGTGCCCTAAGCTTGGCCGGTGGGGGCACGGTTGCGGCTCTGTACTTTTCGGGTGCGCAATCGGTCTGGGCGATTGAGCTGCCGTTCGCACTCTTTATGCTGGCGCATGGCATACACAACCCTTGCGGCCAAAGCGGCGCCGTGGGTCCATTCCCCCAGGCGGCGGGTGCGGCATCGGCACTCAATGGATTCTTGGCCATGGTTAGCGCGTTTTTGACCGGCCAATGGCTGGGGATGCACATGAATGGCACCGTCTGGCCCCTGGTGATGGGCATTTTGTTCTGGAGCGTGCTGATCGCGCTCAGTGCCTGGATACTGGTGCAACGTTATGGCAAATCCTGACACATTACCCTTTTACCTTTGTCTTGCTGGCCCCACCGCCTCCGGCAAGACGGCCGCCGCGTTGGCCATTGCGCAAGAGCATGCCTGCGAGATCATCAGCGTGGACTCGGCCCTGGTGTACTGCGGCATGGACATTGGCACGGCCAAGCCCAGTGTGGCCGAGCAGGCCCTGGTGCCCCACCACCTGATCAACATCCGCGACCCACTGCAAGCCTATAGCGCGGCCGAGTTTGTGCGCGATGCCAAGGACCTGATCAGGGCAATAGCCGCGCGCGGCAAACTACCGCTGCTGGTCGGGGGCACCATGCTGTATTTCAAAGCCTTGTTCGACGGGATAGACGACATGCCCGCCGCCGATCCGGCCGTGCGTGCGGTCCTGGAACAGGAGGCCGCAGCAAAAGGCTGGCCCGCCATGCACGCCGAGCTGGCCCTGGTAGACCCCGTCACTGCCCAACGCCTGGCACCGGCGGACAGCCAACGCATTCAGCGCGCGCTAGAGGTGTACCGGGTATCCGGCCTGCCCTTGTCGCACTTTCACGTCACTAAAAATGCTACAAAATCAGTAGCTAATGAGCCATATTCCACGGGGGCTAGAGGCCTTATTTCTTTAGAACCGCTGGACAGAACCTGGTTACACGCCCGCATAGCCCAACGCTTTGACTCCATGCTGGAGCAGGGCTTTGTGGACGAGGTACGGGGGTTGCGGGCACGTGGCGACCTACACCGCGATCTGCCGTCGATGCGCTGCGTGGGTTATCGCCAAGCCTGGGAGGCATTGGATGCGCATGCCGCGTCCGGATCTGCCGCTGCGTTGCCCACCGCGAGTTTGCGGGAACTGGGCATCATCGCCACCCGCCAGTTGGCCAAACGCCAGATCACCTGGCTGCGCTCGATGCCCGAGCGCCGCATCGTGGACGCCGACCGGCCCCATGCATTGCAGGCCGTACTGGACACGGTGAGACAAATCACCGCATAACGCCCTCTGCTCTCAACAATCTGCGCTCTGTCAGTTGAACTCCACAGTGCCTCCACTATCATCGCGCACCACCCTATGATCCTGCAGATACAAGCCTTAAGCAAACACTATGGCGACACGCCGGTGTTTGCCAACGTGTCGCTAGACGTTGCACCCGGCGAGTTTGTCGCCATTGTCGGAGAGTCGGGTGTCGGCAAATCCACCTTGCTGAACTGCATGGCTGGGTTGGACAGCTGGGACAGTGGCACCGTGTTATTGGATGGAACCGACCTGGGCCAGTTGGACGATGATGCGCGCGCACTATTGCGGCGCAAAAAGGTGGGCTTTGTGTTCCAGGCCTTCCACGTGCTGGGCCACCTCGACGTGACGCAAAATGTGGCCCTGCCGCTATTACTCCTGGGGACACCGGACGACGCCCGCGTGCAGGCCATGCTGGAGGCCGTGGGTTTGCAAGGTATGGGCGGCCGACTGCCCCAGCAGCTCAGCGGCGGCCAGTTACAGCGTGTGGCGATCGCCCGTGCGCTGGTGCACCGCCCCACCCTGCTGCTGGCAGATGAACCCACTGGCAATCTGGACCCAACCACCGCAACCCGGGTCTTGGAAGCGCTGGTGGCGCAGACGCGTGCCCAAGGCACATCATTGGTGGTGGTTACCCACTCGGAGGCCGCTACCGCGCGTGCGGACCGGGTACTGCACCTGCGGGCAGATGGCATTTCTTAACATCTGATTGCAATTGCGGTGGTATTCGCGCATTGGGACTAGTCCGAATGGACTATTGCGAATCTTGTACTGCACACGCACAATAGACCAAGCTAGTCCACCAACCGACAACTCCGCACCATGAATCTCAAATCACTCGTCGTTGCTGCAGTAAGCGCGGTTGTGCTGTCCTCCGCAGCCCACGCATCGTTCATTACGTTCGATGACCGCGCTGCATGGGAAGTTGCTGTGAATTGGTCTTACTCCGAAGAAACCTTTAGTTCTGCTAGCACCAGCGGTTTCAGCATTCAAGAAGTCGGCAGTGGCCACTCTTCTGGTATTGACGGTGGTTTCTACCATGACCGCACCGTACTGGACACCGCTTACACGAACTACAACTTTACTTCCTTGATCTATGCCTTTGGTGCCAATTGGGATCTGACACCTGACGGCGAAGGTCAAGGCCTACAGC
>JBKJJC010000083.1:0-5634 GCA_046598245.1 Rhodoferax sp. | reverse complement strand
CAGCTGGAGCGAGTTCCAGCCCTTGGGTGTGGCTGCGGGCATCACACCGTTTAACTTCCCCGCCATGGTGCCGCTGTGGATGTGGCCCATGGCCGTGGCCTGCGGCAACACCTTTGTGCTCAAGCCGTCGGAGCGCGACCCTAGCAGCACGCTGCGCATCGCCCAACTGGCGTTAGAGGCGGGCCTGCCACCGGGTGTGCTCAACGTGGTCAATGGCGACAAGGAGGCTGTGGACACGCTGCTGACCGACCCGCGCGTGAAGGCGGTGAGCTTTGTGGGTTCGACACCGATTGCCGAATACATCTACGCCACCGGTTGCGCCCATGGCAAACGTGTGCAGGCCCTGGGCGGCGCCAAGAACCACGCCGTGGTGATGCCAGACGCCGACATCGCCAACGCGGTCAACGCGCTGATGGGCGCGGCCTATGGCTCCTGCGGCGAGCGCTGCATGGCGATCCCTCTGGTCCTTGCCGTGGGCGATGCCACTGCCGACGCCGTGGTCGCAGCCTTGAAGGTCGAGATCGCCAAGATGAAGGTCGGCGCTGGCACGGATGCGTCCAGCGACATGGGCCCTCTGGTCACCAAGCCGCATTTCGAAAAGGTCAAGGGTTACGTAGACCAGGGCGTGAAGGAAGGCGCAACATTGGTTGTTGACGGCCGCGGCGTCAGCGTCGCCGGCCATGAAGACGGCTACTTCCTCGGCCCTTGCCTGTTTGACCACGTCAAACCCGGCATGGTGATTTACCAAGAAGAAATTTTTGGCCCGGTGTTGGGCGTGGTGCGTGTCAAGACGCTACAAGAAGCCATGGACCTGATCGACGCCCACGAATACGGCAACGGCACCTGCATCTTCACCCGCGATGGTGAAGCCGCACGTTATTTCACCGACAACATCTTGGTCGGCATGGTGGGCGTCAATGTGCCGCTGCCCGTGCCGGTGGCCTACCACTCGTTTGGTGGCTGGAAGCGAAGCCTGTTTGGCGATTTGCACGCCTACGGCCCCGACGCGGTGCGCTTCTATACCAAGCGCAAGACCATCACCCAGCGTTGGCCGAGTGCGGGTGTGCGGGAGGGGGCGGTATTTGCGTTCCCCAGTAGCAAGTAGGCTATTGTTTTAATAGCGTATTAGGCATGTAGTACGGGGGCTACAGCCAAACTGGTGCCACCACCGCGCACGCACCGGCATCGGTACTACGGCGTGCTGGCCCCGAACTCGCCCTTGCGAGCGGCGGTGACGGCTATGGCGCAAGTGGCGCAGGTGTCGGGGCCAGTGGTTGTGCCCCCAAGCACAGGAGCCCCAATCGAGCCGCCACCCAAACCCCGTCCACCATCGCACTAATTGTGGGCCGCAATGATCACCCGTATCTACGAAGTGTTCCCCCTGGTCTGTCCCAACTACGGGGGGCAGATGCGCATCACAAGCGTTCATCACATTCACAGGATTCTGGATCACATCGGGGTAGCGCCAGAAGCCCCGCGCATCACCACAGCACGCGGGCCACCGCTGTGGGATGAGTGTGGTGCGCAGGAGGCTGTGGAGGGTGTTGAGGCTGAGCCGGACTGGGATATGGCAGCGCAGCCGCCGGGGCGGGGCGGGGTTTTGCCTTTGGGGTGCCTTAGACATCATTGTGGTGACGGTCGCGCAAATTCTTGGGAAATCAGATTGGCGACTGTGAGTGGAAGTGCATTTTGTCGGCCAATTTCAGGGGCATACTTGGGCTTATGCGGTTGGAATTCTTACCCGTGGCTTCCACGCTGCCTGCACTGACTTGGCACCCACCCGCAAACTGGTTATCTATCCCGGCACCGCGACCTTTCCGCTGGGGAATGATGTCTACGCCATGCCCTTGGTCACTCTGTGCCGGGAACTTTCGGCCATCGTGTGACAGGCGACGAAGCTTGCAATTGATTCAAGATAAGGCAAGGGTCGGCCCGGGTGGCTTCGCACCAGGACAAGAAGTCGAGAATATCCACGTAACCTCCGCCACTCTCTATCTTGGACACATACGACTGGGCGCGCTGCAACTTCTCTGCTAAAACCACTTGCGTCACCCCCGCTGCAAGGCGTGCATCCACCAATGCTTTGCGCAGCAATTGGTAGCGGGGGTCGTAAAGCATTTTTTCATGCTAAATTCCGAATTGGAATATCTCGTTTTGGGATATTTTGCGACGTGGCGTGTAACTACGGATTCGGTTTCACTCGGGGAGTTTGATATGAACAAGTTGGCTTGGTGTGGTACGGCTGCGGCCGTTTTTACCTTGGTGGGTTGTGGCGGCGGTGGCGGGGGTAGCGCGACATCGCCGACGCCTGTTGCAAAGGCGGAAGGTGTCTATGCCGGGACAATAGCCGGCAACGGCACGACGGGCGTTTTTTCAAGCGTGATTTTGGAAGATGACTCCATTTGGGCCATCTACGGGGTCGCGGGAGCTGGTGGCAGCACCATCGTGCAGGGGTTCGTCGCAGCCAGTGGCTCGTCAAACAACGGAACCTACACCGCTACAGGAAAAGACTTTGGGTTTACCGGTGGTGTTTTGAACACCACTGCAACTGCCACTTACATACCCGGGGTTAGTATTAGTGGATCAGTCAGTACGGGAGGTAGTTTTAGTGGTACTACCGCGAATGCAACGGGCTATACCTACAACACCCCTTTTCAAACCGCCAACTTGGTCGGAACGTGGTCCGGTTCGAGCCTCTTTGGGCAAGCTGTGACGATGTCTATAGCCAGCAATGGAAGCTACACTGCAAACATTGGCGGGTGCCCCGGCAGCGGTACGATTACGGCGCGGGACTCAGGCAAAAACATTGCCAACATCACTTACGCCCACAACAGCGCGCTTTGCAACCCGCGAACGCTGAGCGGGTCGGGCATAGGCGTTCTGTCAACACTGAGTAATGGCCGCCAGCAACTGATCGGCGTAGTCACCACGACCGATAAGTCAGTCGGCACAGCGGTTTTTGTTACCAAATAGGCACGCTCACGCAGGCGGGTGCCGGCTCCATTCGCGGTTGCCACAGAGCCAGTGGGCCAACCACCGCCTTGAGGCAACAGCGACGGCGGACTGGATGCTCTCAAAGGCTATGGGGTCAATCACCCTTCCCACGTTAGTACGGGGGCTACAGCCTGAAATGGCTTAAACCACTTGGCGTGGCTTAAGCCGACGGCTGTTGCTTGGCCGCCCAGCCCTCGCACCACGCCGCAAAGCCGCTGGCGGCCAGAGGCTTGCTCATGAAATAGCCTTGCGCTTCATCGCATTGCAGGGCCTTGAGCTTCTCCCAGATCAGCGCGTTCTCCACGCCCTCGGCCACAACGGTCAGGCCCAGGTTGTGGGCCAGGTCGACGGTGGAGCGCACGATCTTGGCATCATCCTCGTCAGTCTCCATGTTCATGACAAACGACTTGTCAATCTTGAGCTCGTCCACTGGCAGGCTCTTCAGGTAGGCCAGTGACGAATACCCGGTACCAAAGTCGTCAATCGACAGCTTGAAGCCGCGCTGCGACAGCAGGTTCAGCGTATTTTGGGCGCGCTGGGGGTCGTCCATGATGGCGCTCTCGGTGATCTCCAGGCAGAAGGCGCTGGCCGCTATGTCGTACTTCGCCAGCACCGCATCCAGGCGGGCAGGAAACTCCAGGTCCAATAGGTCGCGGGTTGATAGGTTGATGGCCAGTTTGAAGCCATCTCCCATACCTGTCAGCGTCTGGCTGATCCGGGCAGATTCCTCAAACATCCACATTGTCAGCTGGCGCACAAAGCCAGTCTGTTCGGCAAAGGGTATGAACTCCAGCGGTGGCACCAGACCGCGCTGTGGGTGTTGCCAGCGCACCAGGGCTTCAGCGGCAGAGACTCGGCCGGTGACCAGGCTGATCTTGGGCTGTAAAAACAGGCGCAGCTCGCCCTGGGCCACCGCGTTGCGCAGCTCGGACAGCATGGACAGGGTTTCGCTGCTGCTGGAGTCCAAGGATGCGTCATACACCTGCATCAGCGTGGTGCGTGATTTGGCGGCATACATGGCCACCTCGGCATGTGACAACAGAGCATCCACATCCTGGGCATGCTGCGGGAAGCAGGCAATGCCCATGCTGGCGCTCATGTCCACCGTTTGTTCTTCAAAGGCCAGCGGCAGTTCGAACGATTTGGCGATGCGCTGCGCCACGGTAACCGCGATATCGGCATTGCTGCTGGTCAGCATGACGGCAAACTCATCGCCACCCAAGCGCGCCACCATGTCGCCGGTGCGCATGTCTTGCTGCGTCAGCCGCTTGGCCACAGCGATCAGCAGCTGGTCGCCAAAGGCGTAGCCCAGTACATCGTTGACGTGTTTGAAACGGTCAATGTCCAGCATCACAATGGCCATGCCTTTGGCCGGGTTGCCGCCCTCGGCGCTGGCGGCCTGGATCTGCTCTTGCACTGCTTCGCGAAAGCGAGCCCGGTTGGGTAAGCCGGTCAGGCGATCCCAGTAGGCCAGTGTGCGGATCTCGTTTTGTTGCGCACCGATGTTGAGGCGCATGGCGTCAAAGGCTTTGGCCAGCCCGCCGATCTCATCGTGGCGGTCGGTGTGCTGCATGGGGACGTCGTACTGACCGCGCCCAAGTACCTCCGTGGCATGGACCAGCGAGCGCAACGGTGTGGTCACGCGCCGTGCGGCGAAGGCGCTGCCAATGGCAAACAACACCACGCCCAGGCCGGTGATCCAGGCCAATGCCACCTGGGCCTGGCGAAACGGTTCGACCACCTCATTGACCGAGCGAAACAACAAGGTACGCACGTTGCCAAAGGACCCCGCATCGAGCTTGACACTGCGGGCAATCAGTCGGTCGTCGTCAACCTGTAGTTCGGTCACATCTCCCGTTGTAGCTTCGAGCGTACGCAGGGCACCGGCCGATAGCGTGGTAGAGACCACCTGACGACCCTCACCTGCGACTTCGCTGACCAGTGCCAGGTGCATGTCCGATATGGCGCGCATATCGTCCAGCAGCTTTTGGTTGATGGGAAAACCCATCAGCACCCAGCCCACGACCACAGGCGCCTTGATCGGCACCAGCACAAATTGGTAGGGCGTGCGCCCAATCAGCGCAACCTGGCTGCCCTGCGCATCGCGCACGCCCGGGCCGGTGAGGCGGCCCAGAACGCCCTTCAACTCTGAACCGTCTTGCCCTTCGCCGACGGCGCGCAGCGCCATGTTGGTGTCCATCAATGCAGTAATCGTGGCGCCGATACGGGCACCATGGTTTTCAAGTACCGAGCGTATGGTTTCGTCATCCTGTGTGCTGATGGCGGCCCGAAAGCCGTAGTCAGCCGCCAGCAGCGCCGCACCCTGCTGCAGTTTTTGTGCGTTCTGGTCCAGCAAACGGCGCCACACCCGTTCACCGACCAGCAATTCTTGGTCCACCTGGCGCTTGGCACTTTGCTCAATACTGATGCGCACCACGCTGAATACAGCGGCCTGCACGATCAGCAGCAGCAGCAGCGATAGGGCGACGATGCGGGACGACAGGCCCCAGTAGTCCGGTCGCCATTCCTTTTTCATGGGGTTACACCCACCAGCCGGTAAGCGGTAGACACATCGGCGCTACCCACGGTAAGCGCCTGCTCAGCCGCCGGGGCTCCTACAGAGAGTCCCGGATGCCAGAC
>JBKJJC010000089.1:0-4328 GCA_046598245.1 Rhodoferax sp. | reverse complement strand
GCCAATCATGCCGCAGTATTCGGAGTTGGTGACTGGGTTTGATGTGGCGATCGGGGCCGTTTCGCTGAGTCCATATCCCTCACAAATGGAGCAGCCCGTTTTCTCAAACCAGAGTTTGGCCACTGCACTTTGCACAGCCGTTCCCCCACCAGCGGAGACGACCAGATGGCTCCAATCCACGGTGTTGAAGTCGGGGTGATTCGCCAAGCCATTGAACAAGGTGTTGACCGCCGGGAATACATGGATAGTGTGCTTTTTCAGTTCAGCCAGAGTGGCCACCAGATCCCGTGGATTGGGAATCAAAACCAGTTTTCCACCCAGGCGCATGGAGAGCATCATGCTCACCGTGAAGGCGAAGATGTGGTATAGCGGCAGTGCGCAGGCGGATGTCAGTTGTTCACGGGCCGGGATTCTATTGAGGGCGGGCGCATTCCACACCTCGGCCTGCAACAGGTTGGCCACCAGGTTGCGGTGCAGTAAAACCGCCCCTTTGGAAACTCCCGTTGTGCCGCCGGTGTATTGCAGCACCGCCACGTCGTCCGGTTTGAGCGCCACTTTTTTGAAACTGCCCGCGCTACCTGACGCAATAGCCGCATTGAATCGCACAGATCCCGGCAGCGAATACGCGGGCACCAGTTTCTTTTTCTTGCGGATGACAAAATTCACCAAGCTACCTTTGAGCAGGCCCAACTGGTCGCCCACCGCACACAACACGACATGCTGAATGGCCGTGGCGGCGATGCACTTCTCAAGCGTGGCTGCAAAGCTTTCCAGAATGACGATGGCTTTGGCACCCGCATCCTTGAGTTGGTGTTCCAGTTCACGCGCCGTGTACAAAGGGTTGATATTCACCAGGATGTAGCCCGCGCGCAATATGCCTGACACCGCCAGTGGGTACTGCATCACATTGGGCATCATGACCGCCACGCGGTCGCCCTTGACCAAACCCAGGTTTTGCAAGTACGTGCCAAACGCCGTGCTCAGGCGGTCCACTTGCTGGTAGGTTTGCTCCTTACCCATAAAGCTGTAGGCAGGGCGGTTGGCGAACTTGAGAAAGCTCTCGTCCATCAACTCAACGATGGATGTGTATTGGCTGGTGTCGATGTCGGCGGGCACGCCTTTGGGGTAACTGTTGAGCCAAATGCGATCGGTCATTCTGATGTTTCCTAGGGGGGGTTAATAAAAACTCTTGCGCGCGGTAACGCTTCATTAGCTAGCGCGGTTACGCCAGCCTCTCAGTCAATGCCGCGTGTTACTTCAGGCCGCCCAAAAAATGGGCGTATTGCGCCGCACTGGCCTTGGGCGTCTCCATCATGGGTAGGTGACCCACGCCGGGCAGCACATGCACTTGCGCGTGTGGCAAGCGCTTGCCCAACATGGCAGCACCCGACACATCAAACAGTCGGTCTTTCTGGCCCCACAGCACCAAGGTGGGGTGCTTCAGTGCGTCGATATGGGTGTCGAGAAGGTAGCGGTCTTTGCGTTGGGCATTCCAGATACGGGTGTTGGACACGGCGTTGCGCAGGGCCTCCGCTTGGGTGGCGTGCAAGATGGGGTAGGGCAAAAATGGGCGCTGGGCAAACACAAAGTCCAGCATCGGCTCAAACGCGTCGGGGTGGGTGACGACCAGCGGGCTTTTGCCAGCGTCGATCAATGCGTCCATCTCACTGGGCTGGGGCGTGTGCAGGCCGTGGGGCGCACCGACCAAGGCTACGCTGGCCACCCGCTCGGGGTAACGCATGGCAAACAGGGCTGCAATGGTGCCGCCCAGGGAGTTGCCTGCCAGGTGTGCCCTTTGCACGCCCAGTTGGTCCAGAAAATCTTTCAGCTTTTCGGTTTGCATGTCGTAGCCATAGTCATGGTTGGGCAGGCGCGTGCTCTGGCCAAAGCCGGGCAAGTCTGGCGCTAACACACGGTAGTGGGCGGTGAGTGGTCGCGCAAAGTCCACCCAGTGGTCTTTCTCGGCAAAAATGCCGTGCAGCAACACCAGGGTCTCGCCACTGCCGCCGTCGAGGTAATGCAAAGTGTGGTCACCCGTGGTGACGGTGTGTGCAGTCAAGCCCGAAGTGGCGCGGTTGAGTTGGAGTAACGGGGTTTTGAAGTGTTGGGGCGCACCGTAATATGCCAGCGTCAGACCACCCAGCAATAGCGCCAACAGCCCAAGGGTTAGGCGTTTGATAGTGACAGGATGGGAAATCAAAGAAGTGTGCATGGTGGCAAGGATTGCGAAATTGCGGCCATGCTAGTCAGATCGCGCGCAAAAATCTTGTATGTTTGGGCTATGCGCGCATCCAATTCATTAATTCTGGGAAACAACAGGTCTCTGTACCAAGGTGAACTGCCGGTGACTGGCTGGCACAGCCATGCCGCACCGGTGTTGCTGGTCGGGCTGTCGGGCCGCTTTGTGTTGCATTTTTCACAGGGGCGGACCGAGTCGTGCTACAGCGCCTGGATCGACAGCGGCGTCGAACATGTGTTGGACTCCTGTGGCGAACAGGTGGCCACGATGTACCTGGAGCCCGATGCACCGGATACACGGCGTTGGCGCGCACATTTCGCCAAGCAAGGCGGCATCGTGCTGGACCCGTGTATTCGTGCCAACGCTCGCAGCAGCATGGATGCCTATCTGCGTAACTTTGACTTGGATACCTTGCTGCGGATGGACTGTGCTGAGGTAGCACCAATAGACGCCCGGGTGGCCTACAGCGTGAACGCCTTGCGCAGGCCCGGTGTGGCAGTGCCTGGGCGGGCTGCACTGGCCCAGGCAAGCGGTCTGTCGGAGTCCCGCTTCAACCACGTGTTTCGTGCCGAGATGGGGGTGAGTTTTCGCAGCTACCGGGTGTGGGCCCAGGTGCGTGGCGCCTTGGGGGCGCTCAGTGCGGACAGTCGATTGACCCAGGCTGCGCTGGCGGGCGGGTTTGTGGACTCGTCCCACTTCAGCCGCATGTTTCGACAAACCTTTGGTATGACGCCGTCGAGTGTGCTCAAGCCTTTGCGCGATGTCACGCTGATTTGAGCGGCCGGCGTTGTGCTGACAAGACCGCGCACATTACCCCCGCAACGATAAGCCAGATGAGCGTGTGCCCCAGTATGGCAAATTTGATACTGGCAAAGATGGCTGCGGGCCATGCCAATCCTGGCGCTGACTCTGTCAGAAGCATCTGGGTAAGAAAGTAGTTTTCAATTGCATCCGTAAGACCCATTCCCCAAGCCGCCCAAGCAGACCCGCGGGTGAACGTTTCAAAGCGTTGGGGCACAAGGGGGGCGACAAGCAACAGACTGACAAAAATAACGGCCGGATAAAGAAACAAGAACAAATAGTCGATGCCCAAGCTGAGTGCCACCAATTGCCGCGCTTTGGCGTTCCAGCTTGCCAGAATGTCCGTGCAAGAGTGGGCATAGGCACACAGCTCAAACGAGACGATGCCCAGCGGCGCGGCCGGCGTCCTGATGCCCTCATCAATCAGGGCTATCACCGCACCCAATAGAAGGGTTAGCACCAACAATGCCCACCAAGCTTTTTTCATCGAGTTTCTTTGCATGTTGCTGTTGTATCGCAATTCAAGTGAAAGCCTCTGGGAGGCAAAAAAATGGAGGCCGCCGTTGCCCACGGAAATCCAGCCGCACGCGTCAGTCAAAGTATCGCACCAAGAAGTGGCCTCAGACAGCGCGTTAGCGGCCTTGCCTGCCCATACGTTTGCTGGGGCTTTGCGGAGGGTTTTCAATTGCTATCCTGTGTCCGCGTCCCGCCATAGTGCGAGCACTGATCTTTGCCGCGTTTTCGGTCCAAGGCGTGGCAGTACAGTTTTTAAGGAACACCGGGTTTCATGGAAAATTTACACCTGACTTTTGTTCAACCTATGTATCGCAAAGCCAACGGACGAGCGGGATACGGCTCTTTTTGCGGAAAAGATGTATCGTCAAGCACCGGATGTATCAACCGCGTTGACCTGACTAGATTCGTTAAATTTCATCTTGCGCTTGGTTATTTTGTAGATACAATTAGATATTGCTCACATGGGACGAACCAAAGCGCAAGTTGAACATCAAGAATCACGAGCTTGACTTCGTTGGATGCGATGCAATCTGGGACCACTTCACCGTGACCCGCGAAGACAAACGGCAAGACTATGGCGAAGAGCGCTTGGTCTGTTTCGGTCTTCTTGAGACAAATGTGGTTGTGATGGTTTACACAGAGCGTTCGAAAGGGCCTCACGTGATATCGCTACGAAAGGCAGAAAAACATGAAGCTCGCTACTACCGCCAAGTTGCCAAAGAAAACCTCGGCTAAGGTCAACGATTCAGACAATCCAGCGTGGACCGAGGAC
>JBKJJC010000227.1:0-3637 GCA_046598245.1 Rhodoferax sp. | reverse complement strand
GGCAAGGAAGAGTTTTATGAAACGCTGCGTTACTTTGACCGCCAGTTGGCATTGCGCGGTGTCAAAGTGTCGCTCAATACCCGTGTCAGCGCCGATGCCCTGAAAGCCGGTGGATTTGACGAGGTTGTGCTGGCCACGGGCGTCACGCCACGCACGCCCGACATCGACGGCGTGAACCACCCTAAGGTCATGGGTTATCTGGACGTGCTGCGCGATGGCAAGGCCGTGGGGAATACCGTGGCTGTTATCGGTGCCGGTGGCATCGGTTTTGACGTAACGGAATATCTAACCCATTCGGGCAACAGCCCCAGCGTGGACGCCCCCAAGTTTTATGCCGAGTGGGGCATTGACACCGGCTATGGCAACGCTGGCGGTATCAAGGCAGCCCATGCGGAAAGTTCGCCGCGCAAGGTGCACCTGTTGCAGCGCAAAGAGAGCAAGGTCGGCGACCAGTTGGGCAAGACGACCGGCTGGATCCATCGCACCTCGCTGAAGGCCAAACGCGTAGGCATGACGCCCGGCGTGCAGTACCAAAAGATTGACGACGCCGGTTTGCACATCCGTGTGGGTGACAAAGAGCATGTGGTCGCCGCAGACAACATCATCCTGTGCGCCGGCCAGGAGCCGCAGCGCGAGCTGTATGGCGCGCTGCAGGCAGCCGGTTGCTCCGTGCACCTGATTGGCGGTGCCGACGTAGCCGCCGAGCTGGACGCCAAACGCGCCATCAACCAGGGCACACGCCTGGCCGCCACGATTTGATTTTCAGACTATCGAAATAACCGGAGCACCCCATGCATTCAGCCCCTACCCACATGAAAACCGCCGCCGCCGCATCGCTCGCCAAATGGCACAGCATGGTTGCCACAGGCGACCTGCAAGACCTGCCCAGCATCGTCCACCCCGACGCCGTTTTCCGCTCGCCGATGGCCATTCATCCCTACCAACCGGCGGCGGCTTTGATACTGGCGCTGAACACCGTCATCAAGGTGTTTGAAGATTTCACTTACCACCGCCAGTTAGCTTCGGACGACGGCCTGAATGCGGTGTTGGAATTCAGCGCGCGTGTCGGCGACAAGCAGCTAAAGGGCATAGACCTAGTGCGCTTTGATGAAGACGGCAAGATTGTTGAATTCGAAGTCATGGTGCGCCCCTTGAGCGGCCTGCAAGCCTTGGGTGCCGAGATGGGCGCGCGACTGGCGGAGAAGATGCCGGCGTTTAAGGTGAAGGGGTAGGGTAGCGCCCTAGGTCGCTGGCCGGGTGTTCCCTGCGGCGTCGCTGAACACCACGTGGGCGTCAGCGTCCAGTGCAAAGGAACCGGCACCGTACTCTTGGCGCAAACGGGCGTTGTGCGAGCCAATCTGCAGGTCCACGCTGCCACCAACTTCCTTGGTCACTTCCATTCGGGCGCTGAGTGCATAGGCGATTTGCGCCTCCAGGTCGCTCGCCTGGGCGAGTGACTCGCCCCACACCTGAACCGCGTGCTGCCGCGACGCCTTGACGCGCGCCAGCATGCCTTTTGGGTCGCCGTTGGCAGTGAGCTGCTTAACGAGTTTTTCCAGATGCTCCTCCGCTTCCTTTTCCTTGGCGATACGCTCCTGAAGCGCCTGGTACTGGCTCGTTAGTTCTTCATTGGTGCCGAGCATTATTTTGGTCAGGCCGCCTTTGCTGGAGCCCAATATGGGAACGCGCAGCAGCATCATGGCTGTGATGTTGCCACCGATCAGGCGTCCGCGCTCAGGCGCTTGCGCACCGATGATGATGTGGTTGAGCGACACCAATTGGCACTCTAGCGCCATATCGTCCAGGGCGATGACGGTGCCAGCGTGGATGCTGACATCCTGCGCAAAGCGGGCGCTCACCGAGCCCTTCGCACGCACCTGCGCATGCGAAATCACACCACCAGCTACGCTGATATTGCCCCCGGCTTCCAGCATACCTCCGTCCACCATGCCGCTTACCACGATGTCGCCACTGGCCTGCACTTTCATGCCTTGCACAACATCGCCCTGGATTTGTACCGTGCCGTCAAAGTGGATATTGCCGCTGGCCATATTCACTTCCTTTAGCACCAGGATCGGCTCCACCAAGAATCCGTGTGGTACCCGCACGGGCTGCCCTGAGCATGCGGCCAGCAACAAATTAGGGTCCATCGCGTCCAGCTGTGTTCCTGGCAAGGGGCTTGCAAACGGTTCATCCTTGCCCGCCTTGGCCGGGAGTAGACGATCGGTGACCGTTTTTCCATCGACGCCTGGGGTGGCGGGGTGGCGGCGCATCAGGGCGGCACCGGTTTGGACCACGGTGATGACCCCGTGCTCCCGGTAGTCGATCAGGCCGTTCTCGTCCAGCTTGGGTGTGCGGTCGCTGGACTGGTGCACCAGTTCCTCGAAGACGCAGTCTTTCCCGGCAATCGGTGCAACGCCCTGTGCAATGGGCTGCTGGCTGCAGCTAGCCTGTGCGAAGGCGTCTTGCAAGGCGGATTCGTCTATGCCGAACAACACTCCTGCGGCGGTGAGTGCCAGCTGCAGGTCGCCCAGGCTGGGCTTGGCGCCGCCCTGTGAGGTCTGGATGCTGAGCGTAGCGGACATTGCATCGGCAGCTACGTGTACCTTTACCACGGCCTTAGCCTGCTGTGCAATCGGAACCACGAAAGAGTCGGGCCGCTCATTGCAAAAGGCAATGGCAGTGGCCAGGGCTTCTTCGTCGACGGCATGGCCGCCATAACCCGCGTCCGCCAACAAGGCGCGCAGCGTTGCGGCGTCTACCGGCGCGCGTTGTGGGTCCGCCTGTCCACTCAGGAAAACTTGTCCATCGGTTTCAGAGAGAGAGATGCCCGACAGGGTCACGGTGCGATACCCCTTAAAGCTTAGGCCTGCGATTGACCTTAGCACTTTTCGACCGGTTATACCAGCGGGTGCCTTGTCCAAAGAAGGTCGGGCCCGAACGGCGTTAAGTTGACGCTGGCGCATATTTGCTCCAGACTGACGATTGTGACGGTCACCTGCAGTGGATTGCAGAGATTGTCATTGCATGCGCACATGCGCCGCCAACACGATGCGGAGGCAAATAAATTGAGACTTATTCGGTTGCCACGGGTGAAGGTACAGCTGGGAAAACCATTGCCTTGGAACGTTCGCGACGAACACTGCAACCTGTTACTCGCCAGTGGGCACGTTATTGAAAGCGAACAGCAGCTCGAGGCATTGTTAGAGCGCGGCGCGTTTGTGGATATTGAAGAGGCGAAGGCGGTGCATAGCCGCAATGCCGTGCCTGCTGCGCCCACCAAGCATAGTCCCGTGAGTTTGTTCGGAGTGTGGGATAAACGGGCCGACGAGTTGCACAAGGTCTTGGCGAATGCGCCCAACCTGCCCGAGCTTGAGCTTCGGTTGACCGCATTTGCTGATGCGTTGATAGATGCGGTGGACAAGGACACCGACATTTCCTTGTACCGAGTCATTCGACAAGAATCAGAAGATGCTTTTTTCTATGGGTTTAGCCATGCTGTCCATGCGGCCGTGCTGTGTCTGTTGGTCGCTCGGCGACTGCAATGGAGCCAGGAGCGCACTTCGAGCCTGGTCAAAGCAGCGCTCACGATGAATATGACCTTGCATGATTTGCCGCACCAATTGGTGCTGCAAAT
>JBKJJC010000219.1:0-2572 GCA_046598245.1 Rhodoferax sp. | reverse complement strand
ATCCGCCCTACCACACGCCCGTTTTTGTGGTGACGAACCACGCACGCGCGCCATTGCCCATGGAGGGTGGGACCACATTTCACTTCGTCACCGACGGCATCGCGTCTGCATTGCAGCAGGCGTTTGCCGCTGCGCAGGGGAAGGACGTGCGCTTGGGCGGAGGCGCTACTCTCGTTCGCCAATACCTTCGGGCGGGGCTGATAGACGAACTGCACATCGTCATGACCAACCAATTGCTAGGGTCTGGTGAGCGCTTGTTTGAGGCAACGGACAACATTGCCCGAGACTACGAATGCGTGGAAACCGTAGGGTCTGAGACCGTTACCCATGTCCGTCTGGCCAAGAAGAAGCTAACCTAAACATCCAACTGGGCATGCAGCGCCGTTGCTCAGCGCACCTCTGGCGTCGTGGCTATGAATGCTTGAACGTCTTCCAGCACAGGCGCGATCCAGCGCAAAGGCCAAGCAAATGCGCCGATCAGTGAGACGTGGCTGGCCTCGGGGTACTGCTTCAGTACGACCGGCACCCCTGCGGCCTGCAACTTGTCTGCCATCTGCCGTGTGTTGCGCTGAGGATTGACTAACTTGTCGTCCACGCCGGCTGCAAGAAAGCTGCGTGGCGCGCTGGGCGACGTGAAATCAATGGGTTGCGAGTTCGCCGGATAGTTCGGGTGAAAAAACACCGGCTTCGCATCCGGGTTGTCCATCGGATAGAAATCATATGGCCCCGCCAGACCGATCCACCCGGCAAGCTCGGTGGGTGCGTGACCGGTTGCCTTGAGCCAGCGCGCGTCCAGCGCCAGCATTGCCGCGTTGTAGGCGCCTGCGCTGTGGCCCATCACAAACACCCGCTTCGGGTTGCCGCCCAGCCGCGCAGCCTGCTCAAACCCATAGGCCAGCGCCTGTGCGCTGTCGCTCAGGAAGTCGGGGTAGCGAACCTCGGGGTAGAGGCGGTAGTCAGCCACCAGCGTCATCACACCGCGCGCCGCCAGCGCCGCGGCCACGAACTGGTATTGGGCGCGCGCGCCGGTGTTCCAAGAACCACCATAAAAAAACACCACGACCGGCCACCCCGCCGTCGGCCGTTCCGCCGTAGGGGTGTAGATGTCAAGCTTATGGCGCGGCAACGTGCCATAGGCGATTTCGGCACTGAGCGTGTAACTACTGCCCAAGGTCACGGCGTTCAGCGCGCCGGTGGCAGAGCAGCCGCCCATTAGAAAGCTAAACATGGTGGCGAGTAAGGCGAGCAGTCTTTTGGCATGGAGGGTCATCGGGTTTTGGTGCATGGGTGTCTGTTGCGGTAAAAGTCTGGCGGATATTAGGAAGCTACCGCGTTAATTACTACCAACGTTATAGCAACATAGCCAATACCTACGGGGGCTAGGGGCCAATTTCGCTCATAACTCGGTTCGCAGCGACCATATCTCAGGGAACAGCACCACATCCAGCATCTTGCGCAGGTAGCTCACACCACCCGTGCCACCGGTGCCGCGCTTGAATCCGATGATGCGCTCCACCGTGGTCACATGGCGGAAGCGCCACAGGCGAAACGCGTCTTCCAGGTCGGTCAGCTCTTCGCCCAGTTGGTACAGGTCCCAATGTGCCTTCGGGTCGCGGTAGACCTGCAGCCAGGCCTGCTCGACCTCTTTGCTGGCCACGTAGGGCTGCGACCAATCGCGCTGCGTGTGGGATGTCGGCACGGCTATACCGCGGCGCGCCAGCAGGCGCAACGCTTCGTCGTATAGCGAGGGCGCTACATAGGCCGCTTGCACCAGCGCCAGCCGATCGGGTGCGTGGGCGTGGGGTTGCAGCATGGCGGCGTTTTTGTTGCCCAACGCGAATTCAATGCAGCGGTACTGAAAACTCTGGAAGCCGCTGCTTTGGCCCAGATACGGCCGCATGGCGGAATACTCGGGCGGCGTCATGGTGCCCAGCACATCCCAGGCGTGCACCAGTTGCTCCATGATCTTGCTAACGCGCGCCAGCATTTTGAAGGCGGCGCCCAATTCATCGTTGGCAATGTTCTGGATGGCGGCGGTCAGTTCGTGCAGCATCAGCTTCATCCACAACTCGCTGGTTTGGTGCTGGATGATGAACAGCATCTCGTCGTGGGTGGGCGAGAGCGGTTTTTGCGCCGACAGGATGGTGTCGATGTGCAGGTAGTCGCCGTAGCTCATGCTGTTGCTGAAATCGAGCTGGGCTTTTTCTTCGGCGACGATGGATTCGCCTGCTGAAGGCGTGGCGGAGTGCATGGGACAGCCGGGGGGAGGAGTTTCGGTCATAGAGAGGGTTCCAAATGTGTCGTGTGCAACGGTACTTGCGGGCGGACGCAGAGGGTGCAGAGGCGGCGTCCTCATGGTGCCAAACCGCACAAATCGGCCGCCCCCTCCGCCCCCTCTGCGTCTTACGTAACTGCGTGCGTCTGATTGAACTCAGGCTTCTTCCACTCTTCGGTTTCCAGCACTTGGTGCAGGTGCTCCACCGCGTGCCACACGTCTTCAAAACCAATGTACAGCGGTGTAAAACCAAAGCGCAAGATGTCTCTGTGGATGCCGCCATCACCCGCGCGGTAA
>JBKJJC010000031.1:0-8875 GCA_046598245.1 Rhodoferax sp. | reverse complement strand
GCCCTGCAAGGCGCAAACGACACCTGGCAAACCGAATGCCGTATGCGGCACAAGCAGGGGCACTATGTACCGGTGCTGCTGCGGGCCCATATCCAACGCAATAGTGAAGGTCTGGCGTTGCGGCTGTCCGGTACCAACACCGATCTCACCGAGCGCAAGCAAGTAGAGGCCACACTACTGGAAAGCGAAGCCCGTTTCCGCGCGTTGGTGGAGTGGTCGCCCATTGGCATTGGCGTGCACCAGAACGGCCTGGTGGTTTTTGCCAACCCTGCAGCCCTGTCCATACTTGGTGCCACAAGCGAATCCGAGTTGATTGGCCTGCCCATTGTCGACCTGGTGGACCCACATTACCGTAACTTGGTGGCCGAACGCGTGGCGCAAGGACCGACCCTCGCCACACCCCAGCCGGGGCAGGTGAAGAAGTTCATGCGGCGGGACGGCCGGTCCATCGACGTAGAGATTCAGGTTTCACCGGTTACCCATCTGGGCCAACCCGCCATACAGGTCAACTTTGTGGACGTGACCGAGCGCGAAAAAACCGAGGCCACGCTGCGCGAGAGCGAGGCGCGGTTCAGAGCGCTGACCGAGCTGTCGTCCGACTGGTACTGGGAACAGGACGAACACTACCGCTTCACCGTATTGGGTGGCAAGATCCACCACAGCACTGGCCTGACCATGGACCAGCACCTGGGCAAGACGCGCTGGGAGATTCCCTGCCTGAACATGACCGAAGCCGATTGGGATGCGCACCGCAAGGTCTTGGCTGCCCATGCGCCCTTTAAAGACCTGGAAATACGCCGCCCCGACACGGGAACCGCCGTCCACTGGGCCAGCGTCAGCGGCTCGCCCATGTTTGATCGGCACGGGGAATTTCGCGGCTACCACGGCATAGGGCGCGACATCTCCGCCCAAAAGCAGGCCGGTGAAGAGATCCACCGCCTGGCCTTTTATGACGCGTTAACCGGCCTGCCCAACCGCCGCCTGCTACTGGAACAACTCAAGCGCGCGCTGCATACCAATGCGCGACACCACCGACACGGCGCCCTGCTCTTCATCGACCTGGACAACTTCAAGACCTTGAACGACACACTGGGCCACGACGTCGGTGACTTGCTGTTGCAGCAAGTTGGGCAACGCCTGTGCGACTGTGTGCGCGAGGCCGATACGGTAGCCCGCCTGGGTGGTGACGAGTTTGTTCTGGTGCTAGAAGACCTGGAGACCGACCCCCACGCCGCCGCCTTGCAAGCCGACAGCGTGGGCAAGAAGATACTGTCCACGCTGAACCAACCGTATGACCTGGCCGGGCGCGAGCACCACAGCTCTCCGAGCATGGGCATCACGCTGTTTAATGCCCACAGCAGCAGCGTAGACGACCTGCTCAAACAAGCCGACCTGGCCATGTACCAGGCCAAGGCAGCGGGCCGCAATACGTTGCGCTTTTTTGATGTCAGCATGCAGACCGAGCTGGAGAGCTGGGTGGCCATGGAGTTCGACCTGCGCGACGGCCTGCAGGGCGGCGAAGAACTGGTGCTGTATTTCCAGCCCACTGTCGACGCGCAAGGGCAGATCACCGGCGCAGAGGCTCTGGTGCGCTGGCTACAGCCCACGCGGGGCATAGTGATGCCCGAAAGCTTCATTGCGCTGGCCGAGTCCACCGGCTTGATCGTGCCGCTGGGCCGCTGGGTCATGAACATGGCGTGTGAACAACTGTCCAACTGGGCCCGGTCCCCTGCAACAGCGCACTTGAGCCTGGCCGTAAACGTGAGCGCGCGCGAGCTGCAAGAACCTGGTTTTGTCGCCGGCGTATTGAAGTTTCTGAATCTCTGGCAAGTGCCACCCAACCTGCTGCGCATCGAGCTGACGGAGAGCGTGCTGGCGCATCGGGCAGACGACATCATTGGCAAGATGAACGAGCTCAAGGCCCACGGCGTGGGCTTCTCGCTGGACGACTTTGGCACCGGCTACTCCTCCCTGAGCTACCTGAAGCAATTGCCGCTGGACCTGCTAAAAATCGACCGATCGTTTGTGTGCGACGTGCTCAACGACCCCAACGACGCAGCGATTGCACGCACCATCGTGGCGCTTGGCACCACTTTGGGCCTCAGCGTGGTCGCCGAAGGGGTGGAAACCCAGGCACAACGCGACTTCTTGGCCAGCATAGGCTGCTACGCCTACCAGGGATATTTGTTTGGCAGTCCGGTTCCTATAGAGGAGTTCGGCCGGTATTTGTCATCGCATGGCAGCCGTGCGCACCAATTTGTGAAATAACTGGCACGGGTTTCGCTTTGGTGCATGGGTTAACCCCATTTTTAGGAACTGTGCACCATGTCAGGATTTGGTAGTTTTCTGAAGAGCGGCCACGCGCCTACGCTCTACGCCTCCTTTTTGTATTTCGCGTTCTCGTGTTGCATTTGGGTGCTCAATGGCGCCATGGCGCCCTTTATCTCGGAGACCTTTAACCTCAGCCATGCCGAAAAGGGCCTGATGCTGTCCATCCCCATCATCGCCGGGGCGCTGATGCGTTTTCCGCTGGGCCTGCTGTCGCAGTACATCGGCCGCAAGAACGCCACGCTGGTCGAGATGGGCCTGATCATGGTGGCCATGCTGTTTGGCTTCTTCTTCGTCAAAACCTTTAACGACCTGCTGGCCATGGGCGTGCTGCTGGGTATTGCCGGTGCCAGCTTTGGCGTGGCGTTGTCCCTGGGCTCGGGTTCGTTCCCGGCGCGGCATAAAGGCCTTGCCATGGGCTTAGTGGGTGCTGGCAATGTGGGCACTGCTGTATCCGTTTTGATTGCGCCCCCGCTGGCCCTAGCCTTTGGCTGGGTGGCCGTTTACGGCCTGGCCGCCATTGCCATCAGCATCCCGATGATTGTGATGGTCATCTTTGCCAAAGAACCGGACGACCGCGATGCCCATGCGTCCTTCAAAGAGCACATCGCCTGTCTGTTTGAGAAAGACGGCTGGGCTTTCAGCCTGATTTATGCGGTGACCTTTGGCGGTTTCATTGGCTTGGCCACCTTTTTGCCCACCTACTACTACGACCAGTTTGGTGTCAGCAAGGTACAGGCCGGCCAACTGACCATGCTGGCAGCCTTTATGGGCGCGGCGGTGCGTGTGCTGGGCGGCTGGATATCGGACCGATGGGGTGGCGTCAACACGCTGAATGTAGTGCTGTGCACCGTGTCCGCTACGTTGGTGCTGTGTGGCTTGGCCACGGGCTCGCTGGCAGCCACCACCTTGCTGGTGATTGTGTGTTTTGCCGCCTTGGGTGCAGGCAACGGCGCTGTGTTTCAACTGGTACCGCTGCGCTGGCCTATGTCCACCGCCGTGGCCGGTTCCATGATCGGAGAGATCGGGGCTCTGGGCGGCGGCCTTGTGCCCAATGCGATGGGCCTGTCCAAACAATACGTGGGGAGTTATTCGGGCGGCTTCTTCGTATTTGCCGCGCTGGCGGTGGTGATGCTGGTGATGTTGCGGGTGATGCAGATTCGGTGGACGCGGACCTGGGCAGAGAAAGGTGGGCGCGCACGCACCGCGTGAGCCAGTAGTTTGCCTACTGCGCGCCCGCCAACCGGGCTAGGGCATCAAACTGCTTCTTCGCAAACGCCCAGACCATGCGCGATGCGTCAGGCCCCTTGGGGTCTGAGAAGGCCTGCGACGCGGCGCCTCCGCTCCATGCGTGTCCGAGGCCATTCACCTCGCTCAATGTCACTTGCAAACGCCGCTTGGGCGCAAACCAGTCCATGGTGGTCATCGGGTAACGATTACCCCGGCGCACCACCTTGGCGGCTTTGTGTTCTGCGTGGGTGCGCCAAGCCCAAGCTTGTGCGGCGCGCATACCATTGGCCTTCAACACCACATGGTCAGCACTGCCCTGTATGACATGCAAGGCGGGCAAGACCTGCGCCACCTTATCGGGCGGCGCAAGACTCTGCCGATAACGCCCGCGCATGGCGGCCAGTGCGGTTGCCGAAGAGTTTGCCGACGTTGGCTCTACACCGGAATGCATCACAACCGCCGCAAATCGCTTGGGAAAATGCAAGGCCACCAGCGCTGCCATGCTGGCGCCGGCAGAGAGACCAGCAATTGCTACGCGGCTGGGATCAATCGCGTGCAGGGCGCACGTGTGGTCCAGCGTCGCCACGATGCTGGCGGCCTCGCGCAGGGCGCGCCCATTGCGCGCGTCGAACCAGTTCCAGCAGGCCTGCGCGTTGGCCAGCCGGTCTTGCTCTGGGTACAACACCATAAAGCCGAGCTGTGCCGCTAAGCGGTTCATGCGAGTACTGGCTGCAAAATCGGTGGCGCTCTGGCCACAACCGTGCAACATGATGATCAGCGGAAAAGACTGGGGTCGCGTGGATAACCCAGTGGGTTTAAAGAGGCGGTAGCGGCGCAGCCCAGCGGGGCCTGTTGCCACGCCAGAACCCCAGATCCCACCGGTCGATACTGACGCCGCCGACGGTTTGCGCACAGATGTGGTAGCCGCGCGCGCCGAACGCTTCAGTACTTTTTTACCTTCACCGACTGCCCGCCGCATGATCCAGCGCGTCTGCTGCTGGGCCATACGGGCCCACGCATTGCTACTCCCGCCTAAGCGCCTGGCCATCGGACCCCGTGGGCTTATTCACCACTTGCCGGAGGCGGTCGTCCGCCAGGCCCAGGCACCATCTTTTTGCGCAGCGCAGCGTCCAAGCCAGGCGTCGCATGCATGTCGGTATCGACAAGACCTGCGTCAATGTCGCGTTTAGCCTGCACCATCACTGGGTCCGGTGCGCTGGCGACGCTGTTAGAGGATTCGTCACGCTCGTGGGGTAGTGCGAGGTCGTCACCCTTTTCGCTTTTGGTGTTGGAGCTAGTGTTGGTAGTGGTCACCATGGGTTTCCAATCTTTGGTTGGGTTGTAGAAACGGAAATCCGAAAATATGCAGAGTCAACTGTCAGCATAGGTAAAACTGGCACATCGGTCAGTTGGATGGCGCACGAAGCCACAGCAAACTCAGTACGACACCATAAACCATTCACGATTTGGTCAACTTCATCAACTGAAAATCTCAACAACTGACTCGGCTTTTGAGACAAATACCATATAGTTGAAACGTCGGCTTTTGTGTCTACACCATGCATTGACTGCAGTTTTTGGAGAAAACTCAAATGGGCATCGTTCAGAGGTGGAAATCCTTGCGCTTGGGCACCAAACTCTCTTTGGTAACGGCGTCAGGGCTTTTGGTGATTTTTGCTGTCTCTATTGCTCTCGTCAGCTTCACGATCTCCCAAGTGATGGAGCGCGAAGCGACACGGGAAATGGCGGCCAAGACAGAATTGCTGGTGGACCTGATTGAGTCGTCAGACCGAGACTTGCGTAAACAGATCGCCTACACGGCAGGCTCGTTTCAACGGTCATTGAAAGGCACATTCGATCTCTCCGCTGAAACCATCGATATCAATGGCAAACCATCGCCCGCACTGAAGCTGGACGGACAGGCCATCAACCTGAATTTTGACGTTGTAGACCGGTTCACCGATTCCACGGGTGCAGTGGCTACCGTATTTGCCAAATCTGGCGAAGATTTCATGCGGGTCACGACCTCCCTAAAAACGGATAAGGGCGACCGGGCTATCGGAACCACCCTGGACCGCGCCCACCCCGGCTACAAAGCGGTACTCGACGGGCGCACTTACACCGGCATCGCCACATTGTTCGGCCGCAGATACATGACCCAGTACGACCCGATTCGCAGTGCCGCGGGCGCGGTGGTCGGCGTATCGTTTGTCGGGCTGGACTTCACCAGCTACGTCGCTGAATTGAATGCCACCATACGCAAGCTCAAGGTCGGTCAGACTGGCTATTTCTTCGTGATTGACGCCCGCCCAGGCGCTAACTTGGGCAAAGCGCTGGTGCACCCGACCAGCGAAGGCAGCAGTTTGTTGGACGAACGCGACGCGAAGGGGCAAGCCTACGTCAAGGATATGCTGGAACGCAAAAATGGCGTTATCCGTTTCCCGGTGGTCGAGACGGCCGTTGGTGAGGGTAGCCAGGGGGACAAGATTTTGGCCTTTGCCAGTGTGCCCAACTGGCAGATCCTGATCGCTGGCGGCTCCTTTGTCGATGAGTTCACACAAGAAGCCCGTTCGCTGATTCAAAGCATCGTCATCGCCGCGGCGCTTTTACTGGTGGCGGTTGCGCTCGCATTCAAGAGCTTGGTTAGCCGACTGATCAGTGCACCCTTGCTCAGAGCCACGGCAGCCGCCAAGGCCCTGGCGCAGAGCGATTTGACCGTGCAATTGCAGACCGATCGGCAAGACGAGATTGGCGAACTTATGAAGGCGATGAACCAAATTGGCGGCGGCATCGCCACGGTGGTTACCCATGTTCGCGAAGGGGCCGAAGCGGTGGCCACAGCTTCAGCTGAAATTGCAGAGGGTAATCAGGACCTGTCGGGCCGTACCGAACAGCAAGCCAGCGCACTGGAGCAGACCTCATCGCTGATGGGTGGCTTGCATACCACGGTGCAGCAAAATGCCGACAACGCACGCCAGGCCAACCAGTTGGCGCAAGAGGCGAGCGTTGTGGCCGCACAAGGTGGTGAGGTGGTGTCGCAGGTGGTGGACACGATGAAGGGCATCAACGACTCGTCGCGCAAGATTGCCGACATCATCAGTGTGATTGACGGGATCGCGTTTCAAACCAATATTCTCGCGTTGAATGCTGCGGTGGAGGCGGCCAGAGCCGGAGAACAGGGCCGCGGTTTTGCCGTGGTGGCGACCGAAGTGCGGTCACTGGCGGGGCGTTCTGCTGCGGCAGCCAAAGAAATCAAATCGCTGATACAGGCCAGCGTGGAGCGGGTGGAGCACGGTACCGCGTTGGTTGATCGGGCTGGGGCCACCATGGGTGCCGTGGTGCAGTCGATCCAGCGGGTAACCACGATCATGGGCGAGATCAGCAGCGCAAGCGCCGGCCAAAGTGCGGGGGTTGCCCAGGTCGGTGCCGCGGTGAGCCAGATGGACCAGGCCACCCAGCAAAATGCGGCCCTGGTGGAGCAAATGGCCGCCGCGGCATCCAGCCTGCGGTCACAAGCGGACGAGTTGGTGCAGGAAGTGTCGGTTTTCAAACTTGCGCATGCGTAGAGCGCGGCTGACCGGCTGCCAGCCCTATTGGACGAATACTACTAAATAGATAGCAATACAAGCATATTCCACGGGGGCTAAAGGCCTATTTCGGCAAAAACAATAGCCAGTAGACCAGCAGCAGGTTCAGCAACACCGATACTGCCAGCCCCACCTTCCACAGCGCGGTGGGATCGCGCTGCAACAGTGGCGTCGCCGATGGCGCGGACAGAGGCCGCGAGGCTCCGCGCTCTAGCGCCAGGCGAAACTCTTCGGCCGTCTCAAAGCGTTGGCGCTTGTCACGCGCCACGGCCTTCATCAACACGTGGTCCAACCAAATGGGGATTTCGGGGTTGTGGCGGCTGGGGGCTACCGGGTCGCGGTAGTAGCGGCCCACTTGGTAGGGCAAGACCTCGCCATAGGGCAGCTTGCCGGTCAACAGCTGGTACAGGCTTACGCCCAACGCAAACAGATCGCTCTGCGGATCGGGCAGCTCTTTGGGCACATCGGTGCGATGGCCGCCTTTTGGGGCACTGGTCTTGCAGTTGAAGCCCCACTGCTCGGGGTTCACATAACTGGGTGTGCCGGCATGTAATTCGCGCATGGAATGTGGTTCGCGCCCGCTCAAGGCCACGCCCAGGTCCAAGAGGCGCAGCACGCCGTCTTCGCCCTGGTGCAGGTTGGCAGGTTTGATGTCGCGGTGTATCACGCCCTGGCGGTGCAAGCGACCCAGTGCTTTCAGGGCCTGCAGTCCCACCGCCAGCGCCTGGGGCAGCTTGAAACGCTTCTGCTGTGCCAGCGCCTGATCCAGCGTCTCGCCACCATGCCAGTCGTACACCAGGTAAAAGGCGCTGCGCGGGCGGACACTGGGTAGCTCGGTGTGGATGTTGACCAGGTTGTCCGCCGCACGGGATGACTGCATGCGCTTGGCCAGCCAGGCCTCGTGGGCCAGCATGGCCAGCTCTTCGCGGTCGTGGGCGCGTGCGGGGTGCAGGGCTTTGATGATGTAGCGCTTGTCTAAGTCTGCTTCTGCTGGGGGGCTGTCAGCCTTGGCGGTGGCGTGCTCCGTTTCGTGTCCCCCGCCCGCTGCGCGGTCTCCTCCTTTACCTGCGCGGAGCACGCCACCGCCCAGGCTGGCAGGGGTTGTTGTCGCGACTCTGGCTTGGTACAGCACGTTGATGCCGCTGTCTGCTACCGCTGCGGTTATGACCAGGCCGTCGATCACATCACCCACCTTGAGCAGCGGCGGCACGGGCAGGCTTTGGGCGGCGCGGTTTTCGTCTTGCAGCGTGGCGTCCAGCAGGCCCAGCACGCGCACCACCAGAGCGGTTACGTTGTCTTTGCTGCCGGCTTTGAGCGCGGCTTCCAGCAGGGCTTCGGTCGCGGCTTGGCTGTTGTTGTCCTGTTCCAGCAAGGCCTGCAAGCGCTTGTCGGACAAGGAGCCCCACACACCATCAGTCAGCAACACAAACACATCGCCTACCTGCAAGTCGCCCTGCACATAGTCCACCACCACCCGGTCCTCCAGCCCCACGGCCCGCACCAACTGGTGTTGGAAATCCGGGTGGTTGACGACATGGTCGTGTGTGATCTGCTGCATCTGCCCCCCGCGCAACAGGTAGGCGCGCGAATCGCCCACATGGGCGAGTGCGTAAGACTGGCCGCGCAGCACCACGGCGGTCAGTGTGGTCATGCCCACTGCCGGCTGGCGCCGCCGGTTGATGCCGCACAACCACGCGTTCTGGCTGGAGATGATGCGGTCCAGCGCTACA
>JBKJJC010000364.1:0-4617 GCA_046598245.1 Rhodoferax sp. | reverse complement strand
GGCGTTAGCAAATGCATATTTGAAGAACTCGTATACGTATTGTGCATGCCTACTTTCAACCCGCCCATTGGACCAACCCTGCCACAAGCCCCACGCAGAGGGTAAAAACCAAAAGGGCTAGAGACCGAGACCTGCCATCGTCGCGGGCACTGGTATGTGGCTCGGTCAGCGCCTTGTCGCCGTGCCACATAGCAGGCACCAAATTCTGATTGTGCTGGAAGCGGTAAAAAATTATGGCTACTAAATGTAAAAGTACGAGCGCATACAGCACATATTGGCCAACAGCTGAATGGAAATACGTGGCCTTGGCCACCCAAAATCCGGAGACCATGTTGGCCAAAGGACCGGAGGTTGCGATTTCGTCATCACTGATCAAGCCCGTTGCCACCTGCAGCAGCGAAAAACCCAGCAAGGCCAGTACAGACAGAGCGCCCAGTGGGTTGTGGCCCACCGAGGGCGACATGCTCGTCCCCCTCAAGTAGCGCAATACGGCCTTCGGCCCCACAACAAACACACCAAACCGCGACCAGTGGCCGCCAACAAAACCCCAAACCAAGCGGAACAGCAGCAAGCTTAAACCCGCGTAACCTAAGCGAAAATGCCAAAGCATGGCCTCGCCGCCAATCTGTCCTGTGGTGACCAGCCCCACAAAGCACAGGACAAGGCCCCAGTGAAAAAACCGAGTTGGTAGATCCCAAATCCTGACTTTTTTCAAGTTATGTCTCCTCGTCCAAATTGTCTTCTGCTGTCGCTGCACGTTAGGCACAGGAAGGGCTAACTTAGCATTGAACAGCGGAAGTTCAGCCACTCCGACGGGAGCGAGTGCCCCTTGCTACACATCGACGAAACCTCTGGTGCCGCTTAGACTCTACTCCCTGACTCCACCCGTCAATCCCTTTTATTCTAGGCACAACCCATGAAGAAACTTGCACCCCTGGCATTAGCGCTCGCAGTAACCGCAATGGCGCTCCCCGCCTACGCCCAGTTTGCAAAACCCGAAGACGCGATCAAGTACCGCCAAAGCGCATTGTTCGTGATGCAGCAAAACTTCAGCCGGGTTGCCGCTATGGCGAGTGGCAAGGCACCTTTTGATGCCAAGGTGGCTGCTGATAGCGCTGCGATTGCCGAATTCGCAGGGAAGCTGCCCTGGGCAGGGTTTGGTGAAGGAACCGACAAAGGACGCGAGCATCGGGCCAAGCCAGAAATTTGGTCTGACAAGGCCAAGTTCAACGAATACGCTGACAAGATGCAGGCCGAAATGGTCAAGTTCAGCGCCGCAGCGAAGACCGGCAATCTGGACAACATCAAGGCCACCATTGGCGGTGTTGGCGGTAGTTGTAAAACTTGTCACGATGCTTTTCAAAAAAAATGAGTTTCTGACACTGTGCAGCCCATGGACCGCCGCCTCGTTACCACCGCTACAGATTTCTTAGCCCACAAGACGCGCACGGCGTTGGCCGTGATCTTCCTTCCTGCCGGTGGCGACCCGAACGACCGAGAAAGTGGGCTTGGCAGGCAAGTGCAACGAAATCGCGGGGAAAGCTGCTGATATGGGTCTGCTTAAAAATGAGGAAACAAGTATTCAGCAATACGCCACCGCCAAAACACTGGGCGGACATTTTTGATGATTGACGAAGAGGGAAAGATAATCCGCCAAAACCCGTTCGGTGATGGCAGCGCCGTTCTGAACCAGGTATTCGGTGCCTTGCGATGAGTTTGCAAACCATTCGGCGCGTTGCCGCATTGGCGATAGCCGTCATCACAACGGCCTGCAGTCCATCCCTGAATTGGCGCAAGGTTTCTTTGGAAGGACTGGCCGCATGGCTCCCCTGCAAACCAGACCATGCGGAGCGCAGCGTACAACTGGGTGAGTTGGATGCTGTATTGCGTATGTCTGGTTGCGAAGCCTCGAACGCCCTTTATGCCATCAGCCACGTGCGGGTGTTGGACTCTGCGCAGGTAGAGGCATCCAAACGTGCATGGCGCCAGGCTACTTTTGCTGCAATGCAGGCTCCCGAAGGTGTAGCACCCTCCACCCATGCCGACAAGCCTGTCACCACGCAAGCCAATACGACTCTGAGTCCAGAACAACGCGAAGGTAAACGCCCAGACGGAAGTGTCGTGCAAGCCCAGTTTGTCTGGTTAAGCAAGGGGCAAGACATTTACCAAGTGGCAGTCTATGGCAGCAAATTGGACAAAGAGAAGACGGAACTGTTGTTTTCTGAACTACGCCTGCAGTAAGGCGGCGCGAGATGCCGCGGTCTCGTCATTGGCAAAGCGGCCATAATCGACTCCAATACCTCCATGAATACCGGCATCCTCATCATCGCCCATGCACCGTTGGCCAGTGCTCTGCGGGAGTGTGTGTTGCACGTGTACCCGGAAGCTGCAGCGGGCGTCTTGGCCCAAGATGTACCGGCCAACGAGGCTACTGAAATCACCCGTATTGCTACGCTGGCCCTGTTACAACAACTCGGCGCACCCAACACTTTGGTGCTGACCGACGTTTTTGGTGCAACACCCTGTAACGTGGCGCAAAAAGTGGTGGATGGTGTGCATTCCAAGCTGGTTGCGGGCGTCAATCTGCCCATGCTCTTGCGTACCGTCAACTACCGGCATGAGCAGTTGGACATCTTGGTCGCACGCGCCATGTCCGGTGGCACCCAGTGCATCATGCAAGTTGCAGTGACTGCGCCCCAAAACCAGACCCGAAAACCGCATGATCAAAACCTCAACGACTATCAGCAATAAGCTGGGCCTGCACGCCCGTGCCTCGGCCAAACTGACCAAACTTGCAGGAAGCTTTCCCTGCGAAGTCTGGATCGCCAAGGGCGAACGCCGCGTCAATGCCAAGAGCATTATGGGCGTCATGATGTTGGCCGCGGGCCTTGGTTCCGAGGTGGTTATCGATACCGATGGTGACCGCGAACAAGAGGCGATGGACGCGCTGCTGGCCATCATCGCTGACAAGTTCGGTGAAGGCGAATAAGGTTTTAAGATGACTTTTGCCATCCACGGTTTGAATGTTTCGCGCGGCGTAGCCATTGGCCGCGCCGTGCTGGTGGCCTCCAGCCGGGTGGATGTGGCGCATTATTTTGTGCAGGCCCATGAGGTCGAGGCCGAAATCGACCGCGTACGCATGGGCCGCAACGCGGTTGTCGACGAAATCCACCGCCTGCAGGAAACCATCACGCAGATGGGTCCCAAAGAAGCGCCGCACGAACTCGGTGCCCTGCTGGATGTACACCTGCTGCTGCTGCAAGACGACGACCTGGTGGGTGGCGTCAAACACTGGATCACTGAGCGCCTGTACAACGCTGAGTGGGCGCTGACCACACAGTTGGAAATCATTGCACGCCAGTTTGATGAGATGGAGGACGAATACCTGCGCGAACGCAAGGCTGACCTGGAGCAGATCGCCGAGCGCGTGTTGCGTGCCATGAAGGGCAAGAGCTCGCCCGTGGTCTCCCACGCGCACCAACGCGGTGGCCGCAAGTCCTCGCAGCAAGATCTGCTTCTAGACGATACGGTGGACGTGCCGCTGATTTTGATCGCACACGACTTGTCGCCAGCCGACATGCTGCAGTTCAAACAAAGCGTATTCGCTGGCTTCATTACCGATGTGGGGGGCAAGACCTCACACACTGCCATAGTGGCGCGCAGCATGGACATCCCCGCGGTGGTCGGTGCGCGGTTGGCCAGCCAGTTGGTGCGCCAGGACGACTGGGTCATCATCGATGGTGATGCGGGCGTGGTCATCGTCGATCCGTCCTCCATCATCCTGGCCGAATATGGCTTCAAACAACGCCAGCGCGAGTTGGAGCGCGGGCGGTTGCAGCGTCTGTTGCACACCCCGGCTGTCACCATGGACGGTGAAAAGGTGGAATTGCTGGCCAATATCGAAATGCCAGAGGATGCGCAGGTCGCGGTGAAAGCCGGTGCCGTCGGCGTTGGCCTGTTCCGCAGCGAATTTTTGTTCATGGGTCGCCAGGGCCGCCTGCCCGGCGAAGAGGAGCAATACCAGGCCTACAAACGCGCGGTCGAAGGCATGCAGGGCTTGCCGGTGACGATTCGCACGGTGGATGTGGGCGCAGACAAACCGCTGGACGATTCCCTGCGTGACGACGCCCACCTGAACCCGGCACTGGGCCTGCGTGCCATCCGTTGGAGCTTGGCCGACCCTGCCATGTTTCTGACGCAGCTGCGCGCCATTCTGCGTGCGGCGGCGCACGGCCAGGTGCACCTGCTGGTGCCCATGTTGGCCCACGCCCGGGAGATCCGCCAGACCCTGGCCCACCTGGACCAAGCCCGAGTCCAACTGGATAACCGCGGCGTCGCTTACGGCCCGGTCAAGCTGGGCGCCATGATAGAAATACCGGCCGCCGCCTTGAGCCTGCGGCTGTTCCTAAAGTACTTCGATTTTTTGTCCATAGGCACCAACGACCTGATCCAGTACACCCTCGCCATCGACCGGGCCGACGAGTCGGTCGCGCATTTGTACGACCCCCTACACCCGGCCGTGCTGCGCCTGGTGGCCGACACCATTGCCGAATGCCGCGCCCAAGGCAAGGGCGTAAGCGTGTGCGGCGAGATGGCGGGTGATGTGGGCCTGACCCG
>JBKJJC010000057.1:0-5013 GCA_046598245.1 Rhodoferax sp. | reverse complement strand
ACCAGTTTTTCGACGCCAGCGCGGTCTTGCCGCCTGATTGGTCGCCCATGCTCCTGCAGGTGCAAGACGCGACGGATGATGCGCAACGCTTGCAGGTGTTGGAAGATTTTCTGGAGCCGCGTTGGCAACGTTGCAGGCCCAGCCAACCATTGGCTAAACAGCGTTATTCAGATTGGGTGGCGCACCTGGCGCTGCGAGCGGCCGTGTCGGCGCCAGGGCGCAGCCTGCGGCAGCTGGAACGGCGCATCAAGCAGTGGTCCGGTTTGCCACTGCGCGAGTTACGTGTGATGGGCCGGTCTGAAGAAGCGTTCTTCGCAACCGCCGCATTGGCCACACAGGCCACAGCCAAGCTCGACTGGGCGCAGATCGCCGCCGACACCGGTTACTCCGACCAATCCCACCTGATCCGCAATACGCGGCGCATCACCGGCTTTACGCCCGACGCGCTGGGTAAAGGCATACAGCAGCAGGAGAGCTTCTGGGCCTATAGGCTGTGGATGTGAGGGTGGCTTAGGCCTACATTTCCACAATCGTCTTAAAGCCCCCATAAATCAGGCGCTTGCCGTCAAAAGGCATGGGGTTGGCCTCTGGCGACATGCGGGGATCGGCCATGAGTTTGGGCCATGCCGCGTCGCGCACTTCGCGCGATGGCCAGACGACCCAGGAGAACACGACGCTTTCGTTCTCTTCCTTTTTGACCGCCAGGGGGAATGAAGTTAGTTTTCCATCCGGCACGTCATCACCCCAGCATTCCACCACCTTCAGTGCCCCGTACTCCTTGAAAAGGGGCGCGGCCAGGGTGGCGTGTTGGATGTATTTTTCCTTGTTCTCGGTGGGCACTGCGGCCACAAATCCATCGATGTAGTTCATGTGTTTCTCCTAGTGGTGGCTGATATCAAGCAATTACAGATTCAACATCCAATTCCCGCACGGGGCGCACTTCGATGCTTCCGTGTTGGATTGGCGGGATCTTCGTTGCCAGTCGAATGGCATCGTTCAGGTCGGTCGCTTCCAACAGATAGAAGCCTGCCAGTAGTTCCTTGGTTTCAGCAAAGGGGCCATCGGTCATCGACAGCTGGCCGTTGCGAACACGCAGCGTGGTGGCGGTTTCCACCGGGTGCAGGGGTTCGGCAGCCAGCAGATGCCCGCTCGCTTGCAGGCCCTTGGCGGCTTCAAAACACACGGCGTCAGGGCAGGCGCTCCACTTCTCCTTGGAGAGGTAGACCAGGCAGAGGTATTTCATCATGGTCCCCTGTTTACTGCGCCACCAACGCTTCCACCTGGATGCGCAAGGCGACATCCATGTTGAAGCCATAGTCTTTGCCCGCAGTGAGGCCAAAGGCGTCCCGTTTGAAACTGCCACTGGCGTCCGCGCCGCACAGTTCGCGTTTGAGCATCGGGTGGGGGATGCATTTGAAAAGATGGATGCTGAGGTTGACCGGCTGCGTATGGCCATTGAGTGTCAGTTCACCGCCCACCTGCGTGGGGCTGCCGTTCACAAACTTTTCCAATGTGCCTTTGTACGTAGCGCGGGGTGACTTCTCCACGTTGAAGAAGTCTTTGCCAATCGCCCAGGCGTTCATGACCGGGAGGCCGAAGTCGATGGAGGCCAGATCAATCACGATCTCCACCGTGCCGGTTGCGGCCGCCTTGTCCAGCACCACGGTGCCGGAGTTCTTGGTCATCTTTCCCCGCCAGACCGAGATTCCCATGTGATCGGCCTCAAAGCTGGGGTAGGTGTGGGTGGGGTCTATGGTGTAGCTGACCGGAGCAGCCATCGCGCTGCCGGATACCAAGGCCAGTGCGGTCCACAGGGCTTTCAGAGGGAATTGGGTCATTTGGATGCCTCCACGTGTTGGGCGAATTTGTTCAGGATGGATTGCCAGCCGAAGCGCTGTTGCTCTTCCGAATGCTCGTCCTCCGCATCAAAGGTCGAGCGCACGGTCACGCCATCGGCGCCCTCGATAAATTCGACGGCTCCGGTCCGGTCGCCAAAGGCATATTCGATGCGTTGGTTGGGCACGATCTTGGTGTAAGTGCCTGCAAAGTCAAATCCAAAGCTGCCGTCTTTGGCTTCCATGCGGGACGAGAACGCGCCGCCCTCGCGCAGATCGACGGTGGCCTTGGTGGTGTGCCAGTCGTCGGACGCGGCATTCCATTGGACGATGTCGGCTGGTGTGGTGTAGGCGCTCCAGACCTTGGCAATGGGCGCTTTGACCCGTGTTTCAACCGTGATTTTCATAGGGAGAGTCCTTTACGTTGTGTGCCGGTAGCCGGCGGTTTTAAACAAACTAGTCGATCAAGCCACGCCTAATTCGACATCCACTGAAAAATATTTTTTGATCAGCTAGCGATTTCTGCCAGACGCCGCTGCAGGAACCGGCGCTCGGGCTCCAGCTGCGCCAGTGCCAAAGCCGCCTGGTAGGAGGTGCGTGCCGCATCCCACCGATGCAACCTGCGGCACAGGTCGGCCCGCGCCGCGTGTGCCAGGTGGTAGTCCTGCATGGCAGGGAGCGTGAGAAGTTCGTCCACCAGTGCGATACCTTGCGCATACCCGCTGTTCATGGCCACGGCTACCGCGCGGTTGAGCGCTGCATCCGCAACAGCTCATCGTAGAGGCCGACTATCTGACCCCAATCCGTCTGGTCAGCTTGTGTGGCCTCTGCATGCACCGCAGAAATGGCCGCCTGCAAAGCGTAGGGGCCAATGCCGGGCATTTGCAGGGCTTTTTCAACCAGAGCACATCCCTCTGCAATCAGCTCGGCATGCCAAAGCGTGCGGTCCTGTTCTTCAAGGGGTATCAAATTGCCTGCACCGTCGGTCCGGGCGGCGCGGCGCGACTCATGGAGCAGCATCAGCGCTAGCAGCCCATGAACTTCGGCCACGGGTGGCGCCGGCAACACCTCGGCAATGAGCCGGGTAAGGCGTATAGCTTCGTGGGACAAGTCCGCACGTGTTGCCAGCGCACCCGACGACGGTGAATAGCCCTCGTTGAACACCTTATAGAGCACCCGCAGCACACTGTCCACGCGCATGGCAAGCTCATCGGCATCGGGCACGCGGTACGGAATCTTGGCGTCCCGGATTTTTGCCTTGGCGCGCACAATGCGCTGCGCCACCGTGGGGGCTGGTATCAGGTAGGCGTGGGCGATCTCTTCGGTGGTGAGGCCACAGACCTCCCGCAAGGTGAGCGCCACCTGCGCATCCGGCGCCAGCGCGGGGTGGCAGCAGGTGAAGATGAGGCGCAGCGAGTCATCTTCCAACTCGGCGGATTCGTCGGTGGGCAGCGTCTCATCAGCAATCACCTCCACGGGCTCGGCCATGGTTTCGGTGGACGTGAAGCGCGCCTGTCTGCGGATACTGTCAATGGCCTTGAAGCGCCCGGTGGACACCAGCCAGGCGGATGGGTTGTCGGGCACGCCATGCGCGGGCCACTGCTCCAGTGCAGCGCGGAAGGCATCGTGCAGTGCCTCTTCCGCAAGATCGAAATCACCCAGCAGACGGACCAACGTGGCAAAGACACGCCGGGCGTCGCGGCGGTAGACGGTTTCAATGGCTTGCGTGGTGTGGGCCGTGGTCATTCCACGAGAATATCGCAAGCGGTCACTTTGACTGAGGTTGATGCGTATTCCGGAAGTTGCTGACCAGCCTGCTTGCCTTGACAGGGCGTTCATCCAAAGGCGCGTTGAATATTGGCTGGACTCTACCCAAAGTGGACCCTCCATGGCGCAGTTGTCTGGGCACAATGCGGGCATCACGGCGAGCGATTCTGTATAGACAGTAAGTTGCGAAGAAAGATTTGCTGCAAAGATTCGCCTGTTGCGCGATTGCACTAACAATGGAAAACGTTTTGAAAAGACTCTTGAATATCCCTCGACAAATCGTTATTCCAATTTGGCTTTGCATTGCGGGTACGGTCTATGCTCAAGAGCGCGGTTGCGATTCGGGTGTTTATCTCGGCAAGATCGGTGGCATACCCGTCACCATGGCCTTAGCCCCCACGCCTGATAAATCGTCAAATGAGCGCCGCATTGGGAGCATGTACTACCGTGTGAGCATGGTTGATATGGTACTCAAGCAAGAGTCGATGCGACCGATTTGGACAGAGTTCGATGGCGACAACAAGCCCTCTGGGCGTATCACGCTGACATGCAATGAAAAGCAACTCAATGGCGAGTGGAATTCTTTAGATGGCAAAAAGCGTTTTCCAGTGGTCGCGACTCGCGACCCAGATGGTGGATACAACGCGCGACGTTTTTCCGCACTCAGTCCCATCAAAGCGCCGGGAGAGACGCAGAACCGGAGCGAGTCATTCCCTGTATCAGGACCGAAAACTCAGGGCAGTGATGAACCGGTCATTCGTGGCATTCAACTGTTCGGCGCCGAACCAGGTTTGGCGAAGGTCAATCGCTTGCTTTGGATGGACTTGTTGGCTAACACGGAATCAATTTTGGACTGTTCGCTTACATTTCGGCAGCGATTTGGCGAGAACCCAGGTGCGCTTGATTTTGAGCAGAGTCTTTCGAATTCAGTGGGACCCTATGCCGTTGTGAGTTCTCGCATTGGATTTGAATGTGGTGATGGCATGAAGTATGGTTTAGAGACAGCAACCTATCGACTGACCGACGGCCGAAAAGTGGATTCCAGTCAATGGTTTGAGCCAAAACTAAGCGCACTTTGGAGACAAGGCTGGCAGACAACATCTTTGGCGAAATTGATACTTCGAGCAGGTCGCGACCAAGTCCGCAAAGATGACATTGAGTGCTTCAAGGCTGCGGAGTACCGATTGGATGACGTCCATCCAAGCCAGGAGGGCTTTGTATTCAGAGGAGGTCTACCAGAACCTTTTAAATTCTGTCGAGGCGCTGTGGATATTACTTTGCCTTATTCCAGCCTTGTCCCCTTTTTGTCGGCAGAAGGCCAACGTGCAGTATGGGCAATCCAGAAAAGACCGAAGCCGTGAATACAATCTGATGCCGACAATTACCGACTGCCTTGAAGTTCAAAGTATTC
>JBKJJC010000264.1:0-7016 GCA_046598245.1 Rhodoferax sp. | reverse complement strand
GCGGCGCATGGCGGTGCACCAAGTGGAAACCGTCGAAAGCTATGTGCAGTATTTGCAGCAAACGCCGGCAGAAGTAGAGGCACTGTTCCGCGACCTGCTGATTGGTGTGACCAACTTTTTCCGCGACCCAGAGGCCTTTGCGGCGCTAGAGGCACAGGTCATTCCCAAGCTGTTTGAAGGCAAGAACCCAGGCGCCGTCGTGCGCACCTGGACCACCGGTTGCTCTACCGGTGAAGAGGCCTACTCCATCGCCATTTTGTTGCAGGAAAGGCAAGAGGCGCTCAAGCAAAACTACCGCATTCAGGTTTTTGCCACCGACATCGACAGCCGCGCCATTGCCGTGGCGCGCACGGGCATCTACCCCGCAAGCATTGCCGACGACATCACGCCTGAGCGATTGGCCCGCTTTTTTACGATGGAGCCAGGTGGCAGTGCCTACCGCGTGCGCAAAGGCATACGCGACATGCTAGTGTTCTCGGAGCAAGACCTGATCAAGGACCCCCCGTTTTCCAAGCTCGACCTCATCAGTTGCCGCAACCTGTTGATTTACCTGGGCACAGACTTGCAGAAGAAGCTGATCGGGCTGTTCCACTACGCGCTGAACCCGGGTGGCCGCCTGTTTCTGGGAACGTCTGAGACTGTGGGCGAATTTGGTGACCTGTTCGCCACGCTGGAGCGCAAGGCCAAACTCTACCAACGCAAGGAAGACTTTCGGGGAGCTCAGCGCGCTGCATTAGGCCGCTTCTTAGCGTCTCCCAGCCAGATAGAAGCAACCCCTGCGGCCGTGCGCGGCAATCCAGCGTTGACTGCCAAGCTGTCTTTGCGTGAGTTGACCGAGCAGACCCTGCTGCTGCACACCGACAAGGTGGGCGCATTGGTCAACGCCCAGGGCGACGTGCTGTTCTTGCATGGCCGCTCCGGCATGTACTTAGAGCCCGCTCCGGGCGAAGCCGGCATCAGTAACATCTTGAAAATGGCGCGCGAGGGATTGCGCCGTGAACTGACTACCGCGCTGCACAAAGTGATGCGGTCCAAAGACCAGATCAGCGTGCCGGGGCTGCGGGTCAAGACCAACGGGCACTACACCCTGGTCAACCTCACCATCTGCCCCGTTGTGCAGGGGCCAATGGCTGCGCTGGAGTCGCCGCTGTTCCTCGTCATCCTAGAGCAGGCACAGTCCGTGGCCACTACAGCGGTCCCGGCAACCCCGCCCGTCAAACTGCTCGCCGGAACCGATGAAAACCGGGATTCCAAGGCCCAGATTGCAGAGCTCAACGACGAACTGCAGGCTAAAGAAGAATACCTGCATGCGGCCAACGAAGAACTAGAAACCGCGAACGAAGAACTCAAGTCGTCCAACGAAGAGATGCAATCGATCAATGAAGAGCTGCAGTCCAGCAACGAAGAGCTGGAGACCTCCAAGGAAGAGATGCAATCCATCAACGAAGAGCTCTCCACCGTGAACACCGAACTGCAGACCAAGGTGGTGGACCTGTCGCGTGCCAATAACGACATGAACAACCTGCTAGCGGGCACTGGTATAGGCACCATTTTTGTCGACCACAACCTGCGCATCCTGCGCTTCACCCCCACCGCAACGCAGATCATCAACCTGATACAGGGTGATGTGGGCCGTCCGGTGGGTCATATCGTGTCCAACCTGGTGGGCTATGACAGCCTGCTGGTCGATGCGCAGGGGGTGCTAGACACCCTGATCCCTAAAGTAGTGGACGTGAAGACCACCGGCGGCAAGCACTTCACGATGCGCATACTTCCCTACCGCACGTTGGACAATGTGATTGAAGGCGCGGTGATCACGTTCGTAGAAATCACCGATTTCGTACACATCCGTGAAGCCCTGCACAAGGCCAATACGTTGGGGCGCCTGGCCGTGGTCGTACAAGATGCCAACGACGCCATCACCGTGCAAGACCTGCAAGGCCACATCACCGCATGGAACCCCGGTGCAACCCGGATGTATGGCTGGACGGAAGACGAGGCACTGCAAATGAATGTGCGTGACCGCATCCCCGAAGCCAACCGTGACAGTGCCCTGGCCCGGGTACACCAGCTCAGCCTGTCACACACGCTGGAGCCGTATGCGACACAAAGGCTCACCAAAGACGGCCGCTTGGTCGAGGTGTCGCTGACATCCACCGCCCTGGTCAATGCTGCCGGTCAGGTCTATGCCATCGCCACCACGGAGCGCGGCACCGCACCTTCAACCACCCCTACGACCCACGAGGACAGCCCATGACACCGCAAGCGAATAGCCGATTGCAAGCGCTGCGTAGCCGGGCGGAGGACATGGTGCACACCCAAGCAGGCGACCGTTGGGAACAGACCAGCCTGCAAGAGCTGTCACATGAGGCCATGCGCAGTATGTTGCACGAACTGCAGGTGCACCAAATCGAGTTGGAGATGCAGAATGAAAACCTGCGCCAAACCCAGGCAGAGTTGGACAACGCACGGTCCCGCTACTTCGACCTGTATGACCTGGCACCGGTTGGCTACTGCACGGTCGGTGAGAACGGCCTCATCCAGGAGGCCAACCTCACCGCTGCCGCCTTGTTGGATGTTGTGCGCAGCGACCTGGTTAACAAACCCGTCAGCCGTTGGGTCGTCAGATCAGACCAAGATACGTATTACAACTGCCGCAAGGCTTTGTTCGATACCGGCACACCACAGGACTGCGAACTGCAGATGCTCAAGCGAGGCGGTTCAGCCTTTTGGGTGCATATGTGGGTCACCGCCACACAGGATGCCAGCGGCGCGATGGTGCAGCGCATGGTGCTGAGCGACATCACAGAACGCAAACATCTTGACCAAGCATTGATCGCCAAAAACCAGGAACTGGTGGCCGCGCGGGTTGTCGCTGAAAAGGCCAGCCAGGCAAAGACCGAATTTTTGTCCAACATGACGCACGAATTGCGGACACCGTTGAACGCGATTCTGGGATTTGCCCAACTGATGGACGGCTCCACCCCTGCGCCCAGACCGGAACAGATCACCAACATCAAACAAATTTTGCGGGCCGGCTGGTACCTGCTGGATTTGATTGGCGAGATTTTGGATCTCGCCAGCATTGAATCAGGCCAGTTGAAACTGGCACCGGCGCCGGTGCTACTGACCGAGGTGCTACAAGAGTGCAGCACCGCTGTTGCCCCTGCGGCACAAAAAGCGAATGTGCAGCTCAATTTTGGGCAGGTGGACGCGGCAGTCGAGGTGCATGCAGACCGCGCCCGCTTGAAGCAGGTAGTGACACACCTGTTGTCCAACGCCATCCGATACAACCATGCGGCTGGCTCGGTGGCGTTGACCTGCAGCGTAGAGCCGCAACAGCGCCTGCGCATCAGTGTGCAAGACACCGGCAATGGCCTGTCGGCCGACAAAATCACCCAGCTGTTCCAGCCATTCAACCGATTGGTGCGTGAGACTAGTGCAAAGGCCGGTTCGGGCGTGGGCCTGGCGCTCAGCAAGCGGTTGGTAGAGTTGATGGATGGTGCCATAGGGGCACACAGCACGGTGGGCGTCGGCAGTACGTTCTGGATCGAGCTCAACCTCTGTGGCACCAGCCAAGAAGGCACGGCTTGAAGAACTTTCCTATTGTCTGCGTCGGTGGTTCCGCGGGCGGGCTGGATGCCTACATACGATTGCTGAAAAACCTGCCGTCTGACATGGGTGTAGCCATCGTTATCGTGAACCACATCACGCAGTTTCCGACCCGGCTCCACGACATTTTGCCGCGCTATACGGGCATGCCGGTGAAACTCATCACCGACCAATTGCGTGTTGAACCCGACCACGTGTACATCATTCCCTCCAACCGGGATTTGCATGTCGACGGCGACGATTTTCGGCTGGCTCCGATCTCCAAGCCGCGCGGATGGCCAGATGTGATCACCGTCTTCTTGACCTCACTGAGCGCGTGCTGGCAAGGCAAACTGGTAGCAGTGATTGTCTCTGGCCTGGACGGAGATGGCGCAGCCGCCATGTGCACCATACAAGCCATCGGTGGCACCACGATTGCACAAAAACCCAGTACCGCCAGCGAGCCCGATATGCCTGAGAGCGCCATGGCCAGTGGTTGCATAGACCTGGTCCTGTCACCCGAAGACATTGCCCTAAAAATCATTCAAATAGCCCGCGCCGTGCAAGGCGCACACACACCCATTTCCCCAGGAGTACCCGATGATTCAAATAGTTGACATACTCAACGCCAAGATACTGATAGTGGACGACCAGGAGTCCAATGTTCAGTTGTTGGAGCAACTGTTGCAAGGCGAGGGCTACACCGGCGTCACCTCTACGATGAAGCCTGAAGAGGTGTTGGCATTGCACCAAAAGAATGCCTACGACCTGATTTTGCTGGATTTGCAGATGCCGGTGATGGATGGTTTTCAGGTCATGGAGAGTCTGAAGGCCAACACAGCAGACCCCTACCTTCCGGTGATCGTGCTCACAGCCCAACCCGGCCACAAAGTGCGCGCGCTGCAGACCGGAGCCAAAGACTTCGTCAGCAAGCCTTTTGACCTGGTCGAGGTCAAAACCCGCATACACAACATGCTGGAGGTGCGCCTGCTGTACAAACGGCTGGCCGACTTCAACAAGGTGCTAGAACAGACCGTGCTGGAGCGCACTGCAGAGTTGCGCGAAAGCGAGGCGCGCTACCGCAGCCTGACCGAGCTGGCCTCGGACTGGTACTGGGAGCAAGACGAAAACGGCAGCTTCACCAAGGTATCTGGCCCAGTGCTGGACATGCTGGGCATGCAGATTGGCACGCCACATGACACCAGCAAAGACCAAGGCTGGAATGCGGCTGACCGCGAGGCTTTGCGCGCCACCATTGCAGCACGGGAGCCTTTTCTGGACTTCATCGTCCACCGCAACAATGCCAACGGCACACAACAACAGTACCGGGTGAGCGGCGAGCCTATGTTCAGCCGCAGCAGCCGTTTTCTGGGCTACCGCGGCATTGGTGTTGAAATCGTTACAGGTGTCTGACGTGGCAAGCACTTCTAACCCCTCCGTGATCCCGCCTCACAGCCCCTTGCAAAACCACCTGCTCGCAGCGCTGCCGTCGGAAGACTTTGAACTCATTTCCGGACATCTGGAACTGGTGCCTATGCCGCTGGGCCATATGCTGTATGAGCCGGGTACACAGCTGCGCCATGCGTATTTCCCCACAACATCCATCGTGTCTCTGCACTATGTGACCGAAACTGGCGCTTCGGCCGAGACCGCCGGGGTTGGCAATGAGGGGGTTGTCGGTTATTCGCTGTTCATGGGCGGGGACACCACGCCAAGCTCGGCCGTGGTGCAGACCGCAGGGCACGCCTACCGGCTTGACCGCTATGTGCTGCAGAGCGAATTCAACCGCGCGGGCGGGTTGCAACGCCTGCTATTGCGCTACACCCAGGCGCTGATGACTCAGATGGCACAGTCCGCCGTTTGTAACCGCCACCATTCGGTGGAGCAACAGTTATGCCGTTGGCTGCTTCTGACGATGGACCGGGTGCCAGCGCGCGAACTGGTCATGACGCAAGAGCTGGTGGCCAGCATGCTCGGCGTGCGCCGTGAAAGCGTGACCGAGGCTGCTGGCAATCTGCAGACCGCGGGCTACATACGCTACCGGCGTGGCCACATTGCGGTGCTGGAACGCGCGGGGCTGGAGGGGCGCACCTGCGAGTGTTACAGCGTGGTCAAGAGAGAGTTGGAACGCCTGTTCAGCGACGTGAACAGGCGCTCCGAATAGGGCACGCCCTATTTCTTGATGCTCATCTCGTTGCGCACCAGGCGCACGCCCTCAATGCCGCGGGCCAGTTCCATGGCGCGGTCTACCTGCGCCTGGCTGTCGACAAACCCACTCAGCAAGACCTCATCGTCACGGGTGACCACGGCAATGTCGAAGCTTTTCACACTGGGGTCGCCCAGCAGCGCGGCCTTCAACTTGCTGGTAATAATGCCGGCGTCGACTTTCTTGCCCACCGTTGTGGGTGCGCCCTTCAACACCACATTGTTCTGAATGCTTTTGACGCCCGGCACCGCGCGGGTGGCGGCCGTCGCACGGTCCAATTGGATTTGGTTGTCCACAAAGCCGCTGAGCAGCACTTCACCCTTGCGGGTTTCCACTTTAAAGTCGAAGCTTTTGATGTCGGCATCTGCCAACAAAGCGGACCTGACACTGCTGGTGATCACGCTGTCGTCGATGTCAGTGCCAACGGTGGTGCTGGTAACGGGCATACCAACACTGTCCACGGGCTTGTTGCAGCCTACTACGGAGGCGATCACAAGGCTGGCGAGTGCGGTGTTCAACACCAGGGTACCAATACGGGTTTTCATAGGGTTTACTCCAATAACCAATAACAACTGTGACTGCGCACGTCACGGTGCTCTATTTCTGCGCAGGCTTCTGTGCGCTTGCGCACCATCAGGACAAAAGGGGCTATGCAAGCGGTGCCGCGGGCACAAAAAAGCCCCAGTGCTTCACAACGAAGCCTGGGGCTCTAGGAACCTAGCAGCGGCGTATTAAGGACGCACAGCAAGCTCGTTCTTCACGGAAACAACGCCCTTGACACCGCGTGCGATGGCTTCAGCGGTGTTGCGCTCAGCACTGTTCTTGGCAAAGCCAGACAGCATGACGGTACCGTTCAATGTCTCGACTTTGATGGAAGCAGCATCAACTTGCTTGTTTTCCACAAAACGGGTTTTGATCAGGGTGGTGATGCCCGCGTCGTCGATGTAGGCGCCTACGGTCTCCTGGCCACGCTGAACGGCACAACCAGTAGCGGTGAGCAATACGATGGCCGAAATAGCGATGGCAAGTGTTTGGCGGATCTGCATAGTGAATCTCCAGTAAATATAAATAACAAACTAACCCTCCAAGTATAAAACGCCAACATTTTTCGTCCGTGTGCTAGCGCACACAGCAACGCATGGATAGATGCCGCGGCAACTACTCTGAGAGCAACGGGACGACAAAGCAGGTGTCAAGCGCCAAATCTGCCCAGGCCAGT
>JBKJJC010000173.1:0-5917 GCA_046598245.1 Rhodoferax sp. | reverse complement strand
TTCCAGCATGCCCGTGGCAATCGCCTCGATCTCAGGGACCACCAGATGCGGCCTGTCCTTTTCGATCAGCGCCTTGAGCTGGGCCGGGTCGCTCATGGTGATGGTGCGCGCGTGGTGGGCGACCTGCTGGCCGGGTGCGTTGTCGTAGCGGTCCGTGGCGATAGTTTCCACACCCAGGCGCTGCAGCGCTATCAGCACCTCCTTGCCAAGTTCGCCAGAGCCGAGCAGCATAACTTTGGTTGCGTGGGGAGATAAGGGCGTGCCGAATGTTTTCATAGGATATGTTGGATCATGGAGGTACTATTTTCGACATATTTGGGCCTTCGTGAAAGATTCCTGCATTCCGCACGACCAACCCAGCAAGACCCACCCAATGGAGCACCACCATGATTCGACGCAAATTACTGACGCTACTGGCCTTGCCAGGCAGTGCCGGCCTACTCACTATGACAAGCACTGCTTCGCTGGCGGCCGATGCGCCGCGCATTGAACCCCTGCGGCTGAGCGATGCAGAGTGGAAGAAACGTCTGACGCAAGATCAATATGACGTGCTCCGCAAGGAAGGTACCGAGCGGGCCCATACCAGCCCGCTCAACGCCGAAAAACGTGTGGGTACCTACCACTGCGCGGGCTGTGACCTGCCGCTGTTCACCACGGCCATGAAATACGACAGTGGCACTGGTTGGCCCAGCTTCTTCAGCACCCTGCCCGGCGCAGTGGCAACCAAGACCGACTTCAAACATGTGTTTCCCCGCACGGAATACCACTGCGCCCGTTGCGAGGGCCACCACGGCCATGTCTTCAACGACGGCCCAGCGCCCACTGGCAAACGTTATTGCAACAACGGTGTGGCACTCAAGTTTGTAGGAGCCGCAGCATGACCGCGCCTGCCCTGCGCTCCCTCCTGAGCGGGCTCGGTTGTAGCGCGGTTTTGGGCTTGTCGGCCATGATCGCCGCGCCGTTGGCCGCCCAGCCAGCTAGCAACCCGGTTTCCGCATCCACCACGGCCCGCGCCATTTTTGCCGGGGGTTGCTTTTGGTGTGTGGAGTCCGACTTTGACAAGATTTCGGGGGTGATTTCCACCACATCCGGCTACATTGGCGGCCAGGTTGCCCGCCCCACCTATGAGCAGGTGGCCAGCAAAATCACCGGCCATGCCGAAGCGGTAGAGGTGGTGTACGACCCCGCCAAGGTGAGCTACCAGCGCCTGGTGGAATACTTTTGGCGCACGATCGATCCCACCGTCAAAGACCAACAGTTTTGCGACCACGGCTCGCCTTACCGATCTGCTATTTTCGCCACGTATGCAGAACAACTCAAAATAGCCCAAGCCTCCAAGGCTGCACTGGAAAAATCCAAGCCTTTCAAGGACGCCTTGGTGACGGAGATTGTGATGGCCAGTACCTTCTATCCGGCCGAGGATTACCACCAGGACTACTACAAGAAAAACCCCATTCGCTACAAGTACTACCGCAACGGCTGCGGTCGTGATGCCCGCTTGCAACAACTGTGGGGCGACCAAGCTGGCAAATAAGGCGGAGAATGGCATGACCGTTCATCAACCCCTTCGCCGGTGATCCCGACCATGCACCACCTCATTACCGCCCTATTGCTATGCGCAATCGCATCCACCGCAGGTGCGGCGGCTCCCCGCTGTAATGCGCAGGCCTTGAATTCGGCCGGGTACGCGCAGGCCATCGAGACAGTGCGCCATTTGCCAGAGCTGACAGCCTGGTCACGCACACACGGCCTCCCCGTTGCGTTTGGCGAATCGCTGGACAAGCAGCAACGCCTGGAAGGCCGCTGCTTCTGGTCGGTTTCGGTCTACGTCAACCGGCCTGAACGTCTGGAGCTATGGCACACCTTTTATGTACAAGCCGATGGCAAGCGCTTGTTGGTGCAAGACCCGATTTCAGGAACCGCCATCTCTTTGCAAAAGTGGCGCTCCAAAACCGACAAATCGCGGATGGCCTGAAACATCCCCGCACGATAGTGCGAGGGCATCGTCATTGCCCGCGAGGGATTTTCAGCAAAAAGTGACTCTGGCCCCCAAAAGGGATAAATTGTCACTAACTTGTTACGTCTGCGTTAATCTGTAGCCAGAAACTAGGCCATAGAATCCAAAACTCTATGATTGACACCGTATATAGGTGCTCCGTGGGTGTTTTCCAGATATAGGACACATGATCGAACTGCCAATTAGCGTTGCTGCACCGAACGTAAGCCATGTGGACGCTTTGGCCTACGGCACTCGGCTGGGAGAATTTGAGATCCGCGGCTTAATCGGGGTCGGCGGATTTGGCATGGTTTATCGGGCCTACGACCACTCGCTGCAACGCGATGTGGCTATCAAAGAATACATGCCCACGGCACTGGCTGGCCGTGCGGATGGTGGCCTGCACATTTCGGTCCGCGCCTCCAACGACCACGAAACCTTTCAGAAAGGCCTGCGGTCATTTGTGGCTGAGGCCCGCATGCTGGCCAAGTTCGAGCACCCCTCGTTGGTCCGGGTATTTAGATTTTGGGAAGCCAACGACACCGCCTACATGGTCATGCCCCTGTACCGTGGCATGACACTCAAGCAGGCCCGCCAGTGCATGCGCCTGCCGCCCACCGAAGCTTGGTTGCGCAAGGTGTTGTGGTGCATCTTGGGCGCGCTGAAGGTGTTGCACCGGGGTACAGCTTTACACCGCGATGTGTCTCCGGACAATATTTTCCTGCAAGACAGCGGCCCACCTGTGCTGCTGGATTTGGGTGCGGCCAGGCTGGCAATTGGCGACAACGCCAAGCAGCACACCGCCATTCTTAAAGTTAACTACGCGCCCATCGAGCAGTACGCCGATAGCCAGGGCGTGCCGCAGGGCCCGTGGACGGACCTGTATGCCCTAGGCGCAGTAGTGCATGGCTTGTTGTGCAACGAACCGCCCCTGCCCGCCATGATCCGCGTCGTAAACGACAAGATGCCGCCTTTTGGCAATGTCGTCAAAACAGTGGCATCCGAGTTTGGCCAGGGCTACTCCGAGCAATTCACCCAAGGTATTGACTGGGCGCTGAGTATCCAGCCCCAGGACCGACCACAATCGGTGCGAGATTTCGCGCGCAGTCTGGGCCTGGTCACGCCACACGGCATGTCATCCTTCGACTGGCGGGCCGAACTGGGGCCAGCATGCCTGCCCACCGGCAACTTACCGGCCACAACCGCTGGGCACTCAGCCGTCGCTGAAAAAACCCGGCCCAACGCTTCCGATCCCGACTACGCGCCCACACAGTTTATTGATCCAGACGATGACTCGGATGAGTCACCCTCTGCGATGGCGAAATGGGGACCGGACAGCACACCAGCGGCGCGGGTTGAGAAGCCTGGTGAACGCAGGCGCCGGTTGCGCGAACCCATGGGTCAGACGGCGGCTGTTGAAGGCGCTTCCACAGCCGCCCGGCGCAAAAAGCCTTCACTCAGTTCCAACAAACCTGGCAGCGGCAGGCAGCTACGGCCCACCATCGTTTGGCTGTTGATAGCGTCATTGGCTTTATTGACGGTAGTGGCCGCTGCCTGGGGTTGGCGCAGTTGGTCCGCAAAGGCGGTTGCAGTTGCACCCGTTGCCGCGGTGCAACCGGAAGAGGTGATATTGGACAGCACACCCGCTGCGCCGCTCGCATCGAGTAGCGAGCCCGTAGAAACCATTATTGAGAGCAGCCCGCCGATGAGTCCCGCATCTGCCGCGGCCTCTGCCGCAGCTGACAAAAGCATCAAGCCCGTAGAGCGCCCCCGCAGCGCCGCGTCTAAACCCGTAAAAATAGAAACACCTCGCCCGCCCACGGCGACAGTGAACGCCAGTGCACCCGCCGCGGTTGTGGCGACACCCGCGCCAGATCTACCACCTGCAGCGCCCGCTGTGACACCGGAAAAGCTTTGCTCCGACGCCGGCTTCTTGGCCCGCCCGATGTGCATGTTCCGCGCCTGCCAACGCCCAGACCTGTCAGGCACTTCGACGTGTATTGAGTTGCAAAAGAACTTACAACGCAGCAAAGAGACCAACGAAAACAACAGGTTCTGACAACGGGCCGGTTACCCTACCCTTGCGCCCCACCCAACTGGAACGCGCACCCAACGGCGACCGAGCCGCCTATGCGCGCCAGCAAGTGGACAAAGGCTAGGGAAAGTGGCATACCCATAGTAGGCTTGCAACACGCTGTGGCTCTACTGAACATCAACTTACAACAAGGAACTGCATGAATAAACCCTTCTCCATGATTCGCGAGTTCCATCTTGCCGACTGGTTCACGCTTGGCAATGCGGTATGCGGCATAGGCTCCATCTTTTCCACGATGACCTATGTGTTGAGCGACGACATCAAACACGTCTACTACGCGGCAGCACTGGTGTTTGCTGCACTGGTGTTTGACATATTGGATGGCCGCATTGCGCGCTGGCGCAATAAATCCTCGGCCATGGGCCGTGAATTGGACTCGTTGGCCGACATCATCTCGTTTGGTGTGGCACCCGCCATATTGGCCTATGGCTGCGGTATGCGCGGCCTGTACGACCGAGTGCTGCTAGCCTATTTTGTGGCCTGCGGCGTGTCCCGTTTGGCACGGTACAACATCACCGCAGAAGAGATATCGCAAGGTACAGGCAAGGTCACCTATTTCGAAGGTACGCCCATACCCACGTCCTTCCTGTTGGTAATTGTGCTGGCGGTTGCTGCTGCCAATGGTGCGGTAGGCCAGAACATGTGGTTTGGTGCCATGACCGTTGCGGGCTTCACGCTGCATCCTTTGGCGCTGCTGTTTGGTGTCTCAGGCTCCTTGATGATTAGCCGGATTCGTATTCCAAAACCTTGATGCACTTTGCGTTCAACCATGCCCCTGCATATTGAAACCCCGCTGATCCAATCCCGCCAGCTCAGCCTGCTATCCGATCGCAGCATCTGGCTCAAGCTGGATGCCTTGCAGCCACCCGGGTCTTTCAAGATTCGCGGCGTGGGCTATGCCTGTACCGAATATGTCAAAAGTGGAGCGCGCCGGTTGGTGTCCTCGTCGGGTGGCAACGCCGGGCTTGCCGTGGCGTTTGCGGGCCGTAGCTTGGGTGTGCCGGTGACAGTCGTGGTGCCGCAAACCACGTCTGAGCGGGCCAAGGAACTGTTGCGCCTGGAAGACGCCGAGGTCATCGTCCACGGCGCAAGTTGGCAAGAGGCCAACGAACTCGCGCTGTCTCTGGTGGGCGCGACCGACGCTTTTTTGCATCCGTTTGACGACCCGCTCTTGTGGGAAGGCCACGCCAGCATCATCGACGAGGTCGCACGCTCAGGGCTCAAACCCGACGCCGTGGTGCTGTCTGTGGGCGGTGGCGGATTGTTGTCAGGCGTGGCGCAGGGGTTGCACCGCAATGGCTGGAGCGACATCCCCATTGTTGCTGTGGAGACCGAGGGCGCCGCGTCCTTCCATGCTGCTGCAAAGGCCGGTCATGCCGTGCAACTGGAGCAAATTACCAGTATTGCCTCTTCGTTGGGCGCCAAGCGGGTGTGTGAGCAAGCCGTGCAATGGTCCAAAAGGCACACCATCCACAGTGTTTTGGTGTCGGACAAAAGCGCCGTCAGGGCCTGCGAGCGCTTTCTGGCCGACCACCGGGTGTTGGTAGAGCCGGCCTGTGGTGCCAGCCTGGCCTTGGCCTACGAAAGCTCGCCCGCACTGAGTTCCTTTGAAACCGTATTGGTCGTTGTCTGTGGCGGTGCAACCACAACGGTTGAGCAGCTACAGCAGTGGAGCAAGACCCTATAACTTTTCCGATTCACCCTGGCGCGGTTGCCACTTCATCCAACGCCGCTCCAGCTTGCCGACGGCAGCGTCTAGCAACAACGCGCAGGCAGTCAGCACCACGATGCCGGCAAACACCGTGTTGACATCAAAGGTGCCCTCG
>JBKJJC010000246.1:0-6372 GCA_046598245.1 Rhodoferax sp. | reverse complement strand
GCCGTACAGTGCCGATGCTCCGTCGGTCAAGACTTCGATACGGTCGATCGCCGCCAACGGGATGGAGTTGATATCAATCGTGGTACCCGAAGTGGCCGGGGCCATGCGGCGGCCGTTGAGCAGCACCAGAGTGTAGGTTTCACCGATGTCGTGAATGGACGCTGTGGTGATGCCGCCACCGCCACCGCCCACCGAATCAGCCGCCATCGTAAAGCCTTGCATCACCGGCAGTTGCTGAATGAAGTCGGTGACAGACGTCACACCCGTACGCTTGATGTCTGCTTCGGAGAAAGTCTGCACTGGCAATGAAGCCTCTGCAGCGATACGCTTGATGGAGGAACCCGTAATCTCTACGCGTTGCAAGGAATTTGCATCTTGGGCGACGGCAACACTTGGGGCTATAGCCAGTCCGCCAAACGCAAGCACCAGTCCGGCGCATAGCTTGTTATGTTTAAACATCAGTTCTCCAATAAAAGTTTCGGGAGTCTCATTCCTCCCTGTCAATGGTTTGACGACCTGCATATCCCGGTACTGAGAGCTCGATAAAGCTCCTCCCCGAAATGGTGCAGGCTTACTTACAGTTTCATCGGTTAATTTTGCTGACGGATACGACCCGGCAAGAATCGAACCCGAAAGCTTAATCACTTCCGTGCAAGCATGTTAGAAAGGCGACCATGCTTTTGTAAATAAGGGATTTCAGTAAAAGTAACCATACTGTTACTTCGGTACAACGAAAAGAAAAAAATAGAGCATCGCCCCTTTTGCAACTTGGGCAAATGGTCAAGTTTGAGACGCCCAAGCCTCGGCTAGCGCATCTAACCAGCCCGCCAAATTGGCAGGGGTTATCGGCCATTTCTATGCACCATTCGATGCATTGCATTTTTCCCCATGGGCAGCAACCGACCGCGCACCAGGTGCGGGCGCAGTCAAAAAAAGCATCAATCCAGAATGCAGGCGCTTAGGGACTGGGGTGCCACTTGGCGCAAAGGCGGAATAGCCTGGGCACATTGCGCCACCGCCTTGGGACAACGCGTACGAAACACGCAACCAGACGGTGGGTTGATGGGCGACGGCAAATCACCTTGTAGCAGCTCCAAGGTCTTACCCCGCTCGATGCGGGGGTCGGGTACGGGAATGGCAGCCAGCAGGGCCCGCGTGTACGGGTGGTGCGGCGTGTCGTAGAGCGCGTGTTTTTGCGCCACTTCCATGGCGCGGCCCAGGTACATCACCATCACACGCTGGCTGATATGTTTGACCACGGCCAGATCGTGCGCAATAAACACCAGCGCCAACCCCATCTCTGCCTGCAATTCCTTGAGCAGGTTGATGATTTGCGCCTGAATGGATACGTCCAACGCCGACACCGGTTCATCACAGATCACCACCTGGGGTTTCAAAATCAGCGCCCTGGCAATGCCAATGCGCTGGCATTGCCCACCCGAAAACTCATGGGGATAGCGGTTGATCTGCTGCGCAGTCAGGCCTACCCGCAGCATCATGGCCAAGACACGTTGCATGTGCTGTTCGGCGCTCAACTCCGGGCAGTGGGTGCGCAGCGGTTCACCAATGATTTGCGCCACTGTCATACGTGGGTCCAGCGATGCCAGAGGATCTTGGAAAATCATCTGCACGGCCTTTCGTTTGGCCTGCCACGCCGCAGGGCTTGCGCCCCGCATTTCGTCACCATGCCACACCACACTGCCTTCAGTAATTGGCACCAAGTTGAGCAGGGCACGCGCCAAGGTGGATTTGCCGCAACCCGACTCGCCCACAATACCCAGCGTTTCACCGGCGCGCAGTTCAAACGAGACGCCATCCACGGCCTTCAAGACTTGTTTGGGCGTCCAGGGCCAAGCCCTTGCGGCCCGAATCGGAAAGTGGACCCGCAGATCTTTGACGGACAGCAATGGGGGCATAACGGCGTGTGTGGCGGCGTTCATGCGGCCACTCCCTGTTGTTTTTTGAGGCGTAGCAGGTTGGTTGTCACGTCTTCGATGGGGAGGTGGCAGGCGCGCAGCACCTGGGCGTCATGCGCGGCTTTTTCCAATGCAGGACGCACGGCGCCACACTGCGGCAGCGCCATGACACAGCGCTCGGTGAACGGGCAACCTACCGGCAGCTTGGCCATGTTGGGGGGCGCCCCGGGAATGGCCAGCATGGGTGCGTCTCCACCTTCCAGGCGTGGCACTGCGGCCAACAGACCGGCGGTGTAGGGATGAGAAGGCTTGTAAAAAATAGCCTCCGCACTACCCTGCTCCATTACTTGGCCACCGTAGAGCACCATGACCTGGTCGCACAGACCTGCCACCACACCCAGGTCGTGGGTGATCATGACGATGGCGGTACCAAAGTCACGCTGCAACTCGCGCATCAGTATCAGTATCTGGGCCTGCACCGTCACGTCCAGTGCGGTGGTGGGCTCGTCCGCTATCAACACATCGGGCTCGCACAACAGCGACATCGCAATCATCACCCGCTGGCGCATACCGCCCGAGAACTCGTGGGGGTACATGGTGATACGCCGGGCTGCTTCGGGCATCTTGACGGCGTCGAGCGCCTGCACGGCTTTGATGCGCGCATCTTTGCGGCTCATGCCCTTGTGGAACTCCAGCACCTCGGTCATCTGCCGCTCGATCGTTAGGTACGGATTGAGCGACGTCATGGGGTCCTGGAAAATCATGGCTACCCGGTTGCCACGGATGCGGTTAAGGTCTGCGGTTGGCAAGCTGATCAAGTCCTGCCCTTGGTAGAGCACCTGGCCAGTGGCACTGCCGTTGATGGCGAGCAAGCCCATCATGGCCAACATGGATTGGCTTTTGCCCGAGCCGCTTTCGCCCACAATGCCCAGGGTCTCGCCGCGGTTCAGCGTGAAGTTGATACCGTTGACGGCACTGACCACTCCGTCCGGGGTCTGAAACTGCACACCCAGTTGTTTGACTTCCAATAAATGCATGTTCTTGTCACCGTTCCTTGGGGTCCAGCGCATCACGCAAGCCATCACCAATGAAGTTAAAGCAGTACAGGGTGGTAGACAGCAATACGGCCGGGAACAGCAGAATCCAGGGTGTGGATTCCATAGTCTTGGCACCATCCTGAATCAAGACACCCCAACTGGTCATGGGCTCCTGAATGCCCAGCCCCAAAAAGGACAGCACGGACTCGGTCAAGATGACACCGGGGACCGTCACCGTCGTGTAGATGACCACCACGCCCAGCAGATTGGGCACGATGTGACGAAAGATGATGCGTGGCGTAGAGACGCCAATCGCCCGAGCGGCTTCAACATATTCCTTGGAGCGCAGAGACAGGGTCTGCCCCCGTACCACCCGCGCCATGTCCATCCAGGAAAAGACGGTGATGGTCAGCACCACCAGGTAAAACTCGCGGCCCAAAATGGTGACCAGCAAAATGGCGATCAGCAGGTAGGGAATGGCATACATCATGTCCACGATACGCATCATGAAGGCATCGACCTTGCCGCCGACAAAGCCCGCAGTCGCGCCCCACACAATGCCCAACGTTACCGACGAAATGGTGGCCAGCAGGCCGACGGCCAACGAGATGCGCCCACCGACCATGCAACGTACCAACAGATCCCGTCCGGCATCGTCTGTGCCCCAGTAGTGCGCGTTCACCAAGCTTGGTGCAATACTCATGGCGTCCCAGTCGGCGCTGTCAAAGGCGTGTGGCAAGACCCACGGTCCGATCACACAAGCCAGGCAAATCACCGACAGAACGACCAAGCTGAATATTGCCGCCTTGTTGCGCAGAAAGCGGCGGCGCGCATCGGACCACAGGCTGCGGCCACCACCGAGTGCGGCACTTTGCAGTGCGGCAGCGTCTGCCACTTTGGCCACCAGGCCAGCGGATTCTTGGGGAGTCAACATAAGGGAATCAGTAACGAATCTTGGGGTCTAGCCAGGCATAGGCCAAGTCCACCAACAGATTCAGGGTCACGGTTAGTACCGTAATGAGTACGACCAGGCCCAAGACCAGTGTGTAGTCGCGGTTGCCTGCGCCATTCACGATCAGCTTACCCAGGCCAGGCAAAGAAAAAACTGTCTCGGTCACCAATGCCGACGTGATCGACGAGATAGCCAGCGGACCCAGCACCGAGACCACGGGCAATAATGCGGGCTTGAGTGCGTGGCGCAACACCACCACACGTGTCGGTAGACCCTTGGCGCGCGCGGTGCGGATGAAATTACTGTGCATCACCTCAATGAGGCTGCCGCGCATCACGCGTCCAATCGTGGACACGTTGATGATGGTCAGTAGCGCTATTGGCAACACCATAAAACGCAACTCGAAGTTGTTCCATCCACCCGCAGGCAGCCACTTCAGCCCAATGGCAAAGATGATGATAAGGACGGGGCCCAGCACAAAACTCGGTACGGCACTGCCCATATTGCCCAACAGCATCACGAAGTGGTCCACGATGCTGTTTTGGCGTAGCGCGGCAAAAATACCGAGGCCGACGCCAATCACCACCGATAGCAACATGGCAATGCCGCCAATACTCAGCGACACCGGCAATGCGCTGGCGACCAGGTCATTCACTGTCCAATCGCCATAACGAAACGACGCGCCCAAATCGCCTTGCAACAAGCCCTTTAAATAAAGCAGGTACTGCTGCCACAGAGGCAGGTCTAGGTGGTACTTGGCCTGCAAATTGGCCAGCACGGCTGCCGACACTTTGCGGTCACTGTCGAAGGGGCCACCAGGCGTTGCATGCAGCAAGAGGTAGCAAACCGTGATCACCACAAACACGGTAGGAATCGCCGCGAGCACGCGGCGCAAGGTGTAAGACCACATCGCTAGCCCTTAATGCTTGATGATGTAGAAGTCTTTGCTGCGGTAATGGTCTTGCGGGTTCAGCTCGGAGTAGCCACCGACATACGACTTGATCAGGCGCGGCAACGAATATTGCAGCAACGGAATGATCGGGTAGTCATCCATGATCATTTTGGAAGCCTGGGTCAGCAGCGTCTTGCGCTTGGCCGCGTCGGTCAATTGGTTGCCCTTTTGGATCAGGGCTTCGGCTTCGCGGTTGCAATAGAAATTGGTATTTTGGTCCGAGTCACACCGCACCAAGGCCAAGAAACTCGTGGCGTCGTTGTAGTCGGCCAACCAGCCATTGCGGGCCAACTGGAATGCGCCGTCATGGCGTTTTTTGGCCAAGACCTTGAACTCCATGGTCTCGGTTTCCATGATGATGCCGAGCTTGGTTTTCCACTCCGAGGCAACAAACACTGCCATCTTCTTATGGTACTCACTGGTGTTGTACGAGAAGCTGTATTTGGTGCCCGGTTTTACACCGGCTTGTTCCAGCAGTTTCTTGGCTTCCGCCACCCGCTTTTCCATCGGCCAGGTGGACCATTCGTAGGGCGTAGGGTCCGCACCCACCACGCCGTTGACGATCAGGCTGTAGGCAGGGGCCTGGCCATCTGCAGTCACGCGTTTGGACAAGATGTCGCGGTCAATGACCATGGACAAAGCTTTGCGCACGCGCACATCCTTGAACACGGGGTCCTTCGTCTGGTAGTCGTAGTAACGCACGCCGATGATGGCCTGGTTTTTTAGTTCCTTGGGATACTGCGTCTTGTACTTGTCAAACACACCCGGGGGCATTTGGTAGACATAGTCGCTCTCCCCCGACTCCCACAGTTTGATATCGGCAGACTGGTCTTCGATAGGCAGGTAGGTCACTTTATTGAGCTGAACATTGGCAGCATCCCAGTACTGGGGGTTTTTCTCGACCACGATGCGGTTATTCACCTGCCAGTCTTTCAGCACAAACGCGCCATTGCCGACCATGTTGCCGGGCTTGACCCAGTCTTTGCCCCATTTTTCAACCGTGGCTTTGTGAGCAGGTCCCAATTGGGTGTTGGCCACCAACTCCGGCACGAATGCGGTGGGGTCCTGCGTTTTGATTTCGAGTGTGTACTTGTCCAGAGCCTTGACGCCGACCTCGCTGGGTGGTTTCTTGCCCTGGGCAACGGCTAATCCATTGAGCAAAAACACGCCGAAGGTGGCCGCGTAGGGGGAAGCGGTCTTGGGATCGACAAAACGGCGAATGCCATATACAAAGTCTTCTGCAACCACGGGGTCGCCATTCGAGAACTTGGCATTGGTGCGCAGCTTGAAAACCCAGGTGGTCGGGGTGGTTTGCTTCCAGCTCTCGGCGACGCCGGGCACGGTTTTACCAGTGGTGTCAGTAGCGGTCAAGCCTTCAAACAAATCGCGCAGAATCTGGTTGGCGGGGACGGTCTCGGCCACCGCTGGATCCATGCTCTCCGGCTCGGAGCCATTGGAGCGAACGAAGTTTTGGGTGGGGTGCAACACTACGCCCGCTGGCACAGTACCGGCCCA
>JBKJJC010000263.1:0-8061 GCA_046598245.1 Rhodoferax sp. | reverse complement strand
TCCTTTTGCGCGTGGCTGAGTTGGCTGAAATCGGGTAGGCTTGGCATCGAACCCGATTGTCGCTCACTATTTCATAGCAAACGTGAATTTGACATCATTGGGACCTGAGTAGTTACGAATGCGGCAGCTGTGGAGTTTGTGCTGGGTGCCACGTGTGGGCGAAAAAAAAGCACCGACTGGGTCAGTGCTTTTGTGAGCTGCATCTCAAGGTGGATGCAGAAATTGTTACTTGTTGCTTGCCGTCTCCTCGGTTCGCTTCTTCCATCTGTCTCTTCGCAGTTGCCGTCTAACCTTTTGAGTGCCGCTAATGTACCAATGACAGCGTGCACTGCGCATTGGGATTAACCCTTCGTTGCAGTGGTCGCGTCCTCCATGATCCACTGCGCGGCCTTCTCGGCAATCATCAGTGTGGGGGAGTTGGTGTTGCCGCTGGTGATCAACGGCATCACGCCTGCATCAACCACGCGCAGACCTGTCACGCCATGCACCTTGAGACGCGCATCCACCACCGCCATCGCATCGTCTGCGCGACCCATCTTGGTCGTGCCCACCGGGTGGAAGATGGTGGTGGCAATATCACCGGCCAGCTTGGCCAACTCTGCGTCCGTTTGAAACTGCACGCCGGGTTTGAATTCCTCAGGCCGGTACTTTTGCAAGGCCGGTTGCGCCACGATGCGCCGCGTCAGGCGCAGTGAGTCGGCGGCTATCTTGCGGTCCTGCTCGGTGCTCAGGTAGTTGGGTGCAATCGCCGGGGCGTCTTCAAATTTTGCTGTGCGGATATGCACCGTGCCACGGCTGGTGGGGTTCAAGTTGCAGACGCTGGCGGTGATGGCGTTAAAGCCGTGCAGTGGTTGGCCAAACGCATCCAGGCTCAGCGGCTGCACGTGGTATTCCAGATTGGGGTAGGGTTGGTCCGGGTCGCTGCGGGTGAAGGCACCCAACTGGCTGGGCGCCATGCTCATAGGCCCGGTGCGCTTAAACGCGTATTCCATGCCAATCTTGGCCTTGCCCCACAGCGACTGCACCTGCGTGTTCAAGGTGCTGGTGTTTTGCACCTTGAACACGGCGCGTATCTGCAAATGGTCTTGCAAGTTTTCGCCAACACCGGGCAAGTCTTTCTCAACCGCAAGCCCCAAGGCCTGCAAGCGCTGCGCCGACCCCAAACCCGAGAGCTGCAGTAACTGCGGAGAGCCGATTGCCCCGGCACACAAAATCACCTCGGCGCGTGCGGTGGCGTCCACCATGCTCTGCCCATCCCACACCTGCACGCCGGTGCAGCGCAGGGGGCTGGTGGCGCTGGCGGGTGTTAGCAACAGCTTGGCAACCTGGGCGCTGTTCCACAACTCAAAGTTCGGTCGAGCGTAACAGGTGGGGCGCAAAAAAGCCTTGGCGGTGTTCCAGCGCCAGCCGGCTTTTTGGTTGACCTCGAAGTAACCCACGCCCTCGTTGTCACCCCGGTTGAAGTCGTCAGTGGCGGGTATGCCGGCCTGCACGGCGGCCTGGGCAAAGGCGTCCAACACGTCCCAACGCAGGCGCTGTTTCTCGACCCGCCATTCACCACCGGCATTGTGGTGGCGCAGCAAGTCGCGGTACAGGCTGCCGTTTTTTTGCATCAGTTTGGGGGCCACGCCACGCGCTCCGTGCGCGGCACTGGCACCCTTGTGGTGGTCTTCGTGCAGCATGAAGTAGGGCAGGCTGTGCTCCCAGCCCCATGTTGCATCGCCCACCAGTTGGCCCCATTGGTCGTAGTCGCGGGCCTGGCCACGCATGTAGATCATGCCGTTGATGCTGCTGCAGCCGCCCAGTGTTTTGCCACGGGGGTATCGCAAAGATCGCCCATTGAGTCCGGCATCGGGTTCGGTGTTGTACAGCCAGTCGGTGCGCGGGTTGCCAATGCAGTACAAGTAGCCCACCGGGATGTGGATCCAGTGGTAGTCGTCCTTGCGGCCCGCCTCGATCAGCAGCACCCGCTTGGATGCGTCGGCGCTCAGGCGATTGGCCAGCAGGCAGCCGGCTGTGCCCGCGCCGATGATGATGTAGTCAAACGTGTTTTCGCTCATGCCGCATCGTAAACCACGCGTACCCGCGCAAAGCTGACACCAAGCCCTTGCGCCATGGGTTGCATTCAGCCCTTAAACCCTGCGGCCATAAGAGAGAATGCATCCATGGCGCTGTACCCCGCGCTTCAATTCCTGGACTCGACCGGCACCGTATGGACAACACCGATCTAGCGCTTCGTTTCGCAGTGGCAATTGGCCTGGGCATTTTGCTTGGGTTGGAACGTGAGCGCACCAAGGGTGGTGACGGCGGTGCCGGCGTGCGCACCTTTGCGTTGATTTCGCTGAGCGGTGCCATCGCGGGCTATCTTGGTGAACACATGGGGCTCAACTGGCTGGCGCTGGCGATGTTTGTCGCCTTGGCGGCACTTGTCGTCGGCATGTATGTGGTGACGGCCCTGCGCGGAGACATCGGCATCACCACCGAGGTCTCCACGTTGTTGGCATTTGTGCTGGGCCTGCTGTGTGCCTATGGCCAATTGCAACTGGCGAGCTGGATTGCCGTGGCGATGGCCTTGTTGCTGGCGCTCAAGGACTGGCTGCACCAGCTTGCAAGCCGCATCAACAGCACGGATGTAGACGCGACGCTCAAGTTCAGCATCGTCACGCTCATCATTTTGCCGCTGGTGCCAGACGTCAACTACGGACCGCCGCCGCTGGATGTGATCAACCCTTACAAAATCTGGTTGATGGTGGTGCTGATATCGGCGCTCAACTTCAGCAGCTACCTGTTGATCAAAGTAGTGGGCCCCGAGCATGGGGTTGGCATTGCCGGTCTGCTGGGCGGGCTGGCATCCAGCACGGCGGTCACACTCGGCTTCTCGCAACGCAGCCGGCAACCGGGCGAAGACGCTTCGGCGCTGGCGCTGGGCATCGTGCTGGCCTGGACCGTCATGTTCTTCCGGGTCGCCATCATGACCGCGCTGATCAGTTGGGAGCTGGGCCGTCAAATTGCCTGGGCCATTGGACTTTTATGTGTGGCCAGTCTGGCCGCGTGTTACTGGCTGTGGCGCAGCAACCGCCAGCGTGAGCGGGGGGAGGTCAAGCCCGGCAACAATCCGTTTGAACTGGATGCTGCCATCAAGTTTGGTTTGTTATTCGGTGTCATTCTGTTGGTGTCCAAGGCCGCCCAGGTGTATTTGGGCGATGCGGGCCTGTACCTCGCCGCGGCCATTGCCGGCCTGACCGATGTGGACGCCATCACCCTGGCCATGGCCAACCTGGTCCGAGGCGATGCATCCCAGTTGGGAGTGGCGGCACGCGCCATCATCATCGCTGTCATGGCCAACACATTAGTCAAATGCGGCATGGCGATCGGACTGGGTTCGCCCGAGCTGCGTCGCATCACCCTGCCGATTGCTGCACTGCTGCTGGTCACGGGTGGGGCGGGGGCGGTGCTGCTGATTTAAAAAGCCCCAGGCTGATTCAAGCCGCTAACGCTGGGCTAGCGAAAAGGATTGTTCAGCGCAAGGGGCACGCTGCAGTCCGCTTCGGTATTGCCCTCTGCATCGGTATGGGTGCGGCAGGGATCGCTCGGCGCGGAGCCGGAGGAACTGGCGGTGTGCGACGCGGCTGTGCTGCGCAGCGGGTCATGCGATTGCGCGCGCAACGGGTCCACGCCAACGGACTGCGCCCTTGCCACTTTGGCCATGCTGGCGCGTGGTTCCTGTTCTTTATTCGGGTGATCGGGGCTCGCCAAACACATGGCAAATCCCAGCAGTGCCATGCCTCCCAATATCGCCTGCCAACGCACATTGCGGCCCATCATGCGTTCTTCAGATCCGCCATGATTTCTTCAGCGCAGATCTGGCCGGTTTCGACCGCACCTTCCAGGTAGCCCTGGGCGGGGATGGATGTGTGCTCGCCGCAGAAGTGGCAATTGCCTTGGCGTACACCCTCATGTCCGACGAAGCTGGTGAAGTTGCCCGGCGCGTAGTAACCATAAGCGCCCTTGGTGTAGGGGTTCTTGGGCCAGTTGTTCAGAACCAGCTTGCCGTTCCATTGGGCGGTGCATCCGGGTATTAACTTTTCCCACTGTGCCAGGAAGCTGTTGGCCAGGGTGTTCAGGTTGCTTGCGTTGGAGTAGGCCAGCGCGGTCTTGCCGCCGGTGAAGTTGTTGATCACCGCGGTCGTAGTGGCCTGGGCACGCGTGGGCTCCCACGTGTCTTGGTAGCCAAGGTCAGAGACGGTGTCACCGCTGCACTTCACATCGTGCCAAACGCGGCGATGGAACTGCAGTTGGAACTTGCAGTTATTGCCCATGGGCATGGTGTTGATCGCCAGTTTCTTGCGCTCATCAAAACCTGCACCACTGAAATCTACGTTGCTGCGCAAAATGGCGAACGGGATGGCCATCACGACATGGTCCGCGGTGACATGGATGCTGCGTTTGGACGCGGTCGTAAACGTCAGACCGTAGGAATTGTCTGCATTCTTGACAATGCGGCTGAGGGCATGGTCCTGCACGATCTGACCGGCTGCCAGGGTTGCGGCCATTTTGCTTACCAACTGGTCGTTTCCACCGCGAACTTTGTACTTCTCATCGGACTCGCCAAACCAGGTGAGGGTGGATTTGGCGGACGTGGGTTTTCTGGAGTAACCCATGAGACACACCAGTCCGTAGGCGCTTTGTTCGCTGGTCTCTGCGCCGTATTCAATGTTGTAGGCAACATCCAGCACTTTGGCGAAGTCGGAGTTGGGACCGCCGGGCGCATACGCTGCGATGTATTCTTTGACGGTCATGCGGTCCAACTCCAAGCCGCGCTGTGTATGTTTGTCCCAGGTCTGCGGGAACGGCGCACGCAGACGGTCTTCTTTGAGCTGATCGAACATCAATGCGAAGTCTGCGAAAGCCTGTGCATAGGTATAGATGTGACCATTGACATGGTGCAACTCCTCCAGCCCCAGGTCTGCGGCCCACTGGCCAACATTGTCCAGCGGCAGGCCAAGTTCTTGGGCCAGCCCTCGGATGTTGGTGTGGGGCGTGTCAATCAGCTCACCCCCGTTTTCGACGATGTTCGCGCCAAAGGCCGTGCGGTTGGTGTGGCACCGTCCGCCAATGCGGGTCGGGTTGGCTTCGTAAACCGTGGCACTGATCCCCGCCTTTTTGAGCTCATAGGCGCAACGCAAGCCCGCCAATCCAGCACCGATGATGGCAATGCGCGCGGGTTTGTATGCCAGTGCGTAGGCGCTTGTCGAGGCCGCGCCCAGTACCGCCGTGGCCGCTGCGGCAGCACCTGTCTGAAGAAAGCCGCGCCGACTCTTTTGCAACGCCAGCGCCGAATCATAGTCATTGGCCTCACCGTGGGTGGACTCGACCAGGCGAGCGACAGAAATCAGTTTGCGCAACAGGGGGGAGTGGGCCATCTCGTACTTCTTTCGTGGTGTTAAGTGCTGGGCATCAACAGCAATAGCGATGCCAGCCACGTGATTCTGTTGCCCGGTTCTGCAGCGAACAACCGTGCAAACCCGCGAGATTGCAGGGGAAATCCGAAAGCACACATTCGAAAAACCGATGGCTCATCACGCCGTCGCAGGTGAACTTGTGCGCTGCTTGGCCACCACCAACGTGATCGAACAACCCCTTGACCCTTTTACTGAAAGGGTTGCATCCAAATTCCAATAGCTGACGTTTGTAGGTTGTTAGGCTGTAATGCCTTGCACCCACCTATAACCCACGCGGCTTAGCGCTGCACAGGAGTATTCGAACCATGATGAATCCCCAGACTTTCAAATCGACCCGCATGCGGGGTCTCTCAGTCGCTGCGTTAATGGCGCTTACCTTAGTGGCGTGCGGCGGCGGAGGCGGCGGCGTAACGCCACCAGTCGCTTCCACACCCGTGGCCGTGACCAACGTAACCTTGGCATCGACCCTGTCGGGTGACCAGGAGACAACACCGACCGTGACCGGCGGCGTTGGCACTGGCACGCTCACCGTTTCCTCCCCTTCAAACGCGGTCACCGGCAGTATCAGCATCAATGGGCTGACCGCCACAGCGGCGCATATCCACTTGGGCGCTACGGGTGTGAATGGCGCAGTCATTGTTGGCCTCACCGAATCTGCGCCTGGAAGTGGCAGCTGGGCCGTGCCACCAGGCACCATCTTTACCCAGGCACAGGCCGACGCCTTTGCATCGGGGGGGCTCTATTTCAACGCCCACACCGCAGAGAATGCCGGCGGTGAAATCCGTGGCCAAATTGGCCGCGAAGTCTCTACCGCACAGATGACCAGCGCACAGGAAGTGCCTTCCAACGCGTCTGCCGCTACCGGCAACGGATTATTCAGTTTTGATCCATTGACCAAAAAGTTCTCGGCGCGTCTGACCCTACTGGGCATGACCGCGACCGCTGCGCACGTTCACCCCGGCACGGTGGGAAACAACGGCGCACCCCTGTTTGAACTGACCCAGACAGCACCCACGAGCGGTATCTGGGTGTCGGCCGCCGATGCTGTCTTGACGGATGCGCAAGTGACCTTGCTCAATAGCGGTGGGCTGTATTTCAACGCGCACTCACCGACTTTTCCTGGCGGTGAAATCCGTGGCCAGATAGGGCGCAATGTGCGTGTAGTTACCATGTCTGCCAGCCAAGAGGTGCCTGTCACTGCATCGACCGCCACCGGCAAAGGCACCGTAATCGTTGATCCGGTCACCCGCGCCGTCAGCGGCACGTTAACCGTAACCGGCATGACCGCTACCGCAGGCCACATTCATATCGGTGCAGCCGGCGCCAATGGCGCTGTCATCATCCCTTTGACGATGACCGCCCCGAACGCTTTCGCTGTGCCCCCAGACGTCAAGTTCACCGCCGAACAGTTCAAGGCATTCAAGCAAGGCGGCCTGTATTTCAATGCACACAGCGCAGCCTTCCCCGGTGGTGAGATTCGCGGCCAGATCACCGCAGTCAGCGTTCCGGCTACTGCTGCGCCTGTCCCTACGGTCGGATACTAAAAGCCTATGTGCGGCCGTTCATGGCGAATGGCCGCACCAATCTTCCGGGGTGCCGGTTCATCGCTGGGAACGTGCGGAGTAGCACGGGGCTACTGCCCCTGCCACACCGGCTTGCGCTTCTCCTGAAACGCCTTCTGCCCTTCTTTCGCATCGTCAGTCAGCGTAAATAGCGCAATCTGGCTTTCAGTAAACGCCATGCTTTCTTCAAACGCCATGGCTTCCACCTTCTTCATCGTGTAGAGCCCGCGGCGGATCGCGGCGGGGGATTTGTCCAGCAAGCGGTCCAGCAGCCACTGCAGCTTGGCATCGACGTCATCATCCACATAATTCACCAAGTTGTACTCCAGCGCCTGGTCCGCGGTGATGGGCTCGCCTGTCAGGCACATCTCGGCCAACTTGCGCCGGGGTATCAAATGTTGCAGCACGCTGAGCACCTGGGCCGGAAACACACCCACTTTTACCTCAGGCAGACCAAACACCGCATGGCTGGCTGCCACTGCCATGTCGCACATGCTCATCAGCCCCATGCCACCGGCCATACAGGCACCATTCACGCGGGCAATCAGCGGCACGGTGCTAGCTTTGGCCACACGCAGCAGCTGCGCCAGGTGGCCGTGGGGTTCGGAGTAGTCGGTGGTGAAGGCGTTGGCCGATTGCAGGTCGGCACCGGCGCAAAAGGCCTTGCTGCCGGCACCCGTGATAACAATGGCGCGCACGCTGCGGTCGGTCTGCGCTGTGGTTATGGCCTGCGCCATGGTGGCCAACACGCCGTGGCTCATGGCATTGCGCCGCTCTTCGCGCGTGATGGTCAGCCACAGCACGGGGCCACGTTGCTCGGCGGATAACTCGGGGGATGACGTGAATGGTGTGCTGGTGTTGGTCATGGTGTTTCCAAGTTTGCTGCTATTTTGATAGCACTATGTTTGATGTATGCGGGGGCTAGTATTTCGTTTCAATAAAATATTTACGATTTAGCCATCTCGAAGTCAAACGCTTTCCACTGGAAGCGAACTGGCTGGGCATTCATTTCCTCAATGCCTTTGAGGATACGTTGC
>JBKJJC010000073.1:0-5902 GCA_046598245.1 Rhodoferax sp. | reverse complement strand
GCCCTGGAATTGTGGGTCCAGCACCTTGGTGGACAACACATAGCTGGCACGGGCAAACACGTCTTCGGGCATCAGCTTGACGCCCTTGGGCAAGAGCGAATGCAGGTCGATGAAACTTTTGACTGCGGTGAACAGGCCATCACGCAGGCCGCTTTCGTGGGTGCCACCGGCGCTGGTCGGGATCAGGTTGACATAACTCTCGCGCACCGGCTGGCCGTCTTCGGTAAAGGCAACGCACCAGGACGCGCCCTCGCCTTCGGCAAAGTTGTCGCTCTGTGCATCGGCGAAACCTTCGCCTTCAAACAGCGGAATGACCGGGTCGCCATTGAGCGTTTGGGTCAAGTAGTCGCGCAGGCCGCCTTTGTACAGCCAGGTTTGGGTTTCTTTGGTCTTTTCCCAATGCAATGAGACGCTGACCCCGGGCATCAACACCGCCTTGCTGCGCAGCAAGTGGGTCAATTCGGCGGTGGGCAAAGCCGCCGATTCAAAGTATTTGGCATCGGGCCAGACACGCACGGTGGTGCCCGATTTGCGGTCACCCTCACCGATCTTGCGGGTTTGCAGTGCCTGGGTCACGTCGCCGTTTTCGAACACCAGCGCAGCGACCATGCCTTCGCGGTAAGACGTGGCCTCCAGCCGTTTGGCCAGCGCATTGGTCACCGACACGCCGACCCCGTGCAGGCCACCGGAAAAGCTGTAGGCCCCGCCCTTGCCCTTGTCGAACTTGCCACCCGCGTGCAGACGGGTGAACACCAGCTCGATCACTGGGGCTTTTTCTTCGGGATGCATGCCAAACGGAATGCCGCGGCCATCGTCTTCAACGGCAATGGAGCCGTCCACATGGACGGTGACCTTGATCTTTTTACCGTAACCGCCCAGGGCCTCATCGGCTGCGTTGTCCAGTACTTCCTGGATGACGTGCAGCGGGTTATCGGTGCGGGTGTACATGCCCGGGCGCTGTTTGACAGGCTCCAGACCTTTGAGGACCCGGATGGAACCTTCGGAGTATTCGGGGGTGGCTTTGACGGACATAGGGGGGTGATTGTAATCGCCAGGCCCCGGCATAGCTGGATGGAAATACAGCCAGCAGGGAAAACGGCTTTATGTTAGCCCTGGCAACGCCTATCCGGATTGGCGACAATGCGGCGATGCAACACGCGCCCAAACCGCTTTCCACCGCCCAGGTCCTGGCCTGTGGCGCCATCATCGTCACGCTGTCCATGGGCATACGCCACGGTTTTGGACTGTGGCTGCAACCCATCACACAAGACCAGGGCTGGACGCGCGAGACGTTTGCCTTTGCCATCGCCATCCAGAATCTGGTCTGGGGGATTTCCGGTATTTTTGCCGGCATGGCGGCCGATCGGTTTGGGGCCTTTCGGGTCATTATTGTGGGATCGTTGCTGTATGCGCTGGGTCTGGTGGGTATGGCCTATGCCAACACGCCGTTGCTGTTCTCCCTGAGTACGGGCTTGCTCATAGGCATGGCGCAGGCCGGCACAACCTACGCGGTGATCTATGGCGTGATAGGCCGCAATGTGAGTGCCGACAAACGCTCCTGGGCCATGGGTGTGGCGGCTGCGGCGGGGTCATTCGGCCAATTTCTGATGGTGCCGACCGAAGGCTTTTTGATCAGCCAGTTTGGCTGGCAGGAGGCACTGGTGATGCTGGGCGTGGCGTCGCTGCTGATGATTCCGCTGGCCTGGGGGTTAAAGGAACCATCATTTGGCGGCGTAAATGCCCTGCCCCGCGAGCAAACCATCACCCAGGCGCTGCGCGAGGCGTTGAAATACCCCAGCTTCCAATTGTTGATGGCGGGTTACTTCGTCTGCGGCTTCCAGGTGGTGTTCATTGGTGTGCACATGCCCAGCTATTTAAAAGACAAAGGCCTTTCGCCGCAGGTGGCCAGTTACGCGCTGGCACTGATTGGGCTGTTTAATGTGTTTGGCACCTATGCGGCTGGTGTGTTGGGCCAGAAGATGCAGAAGAAGAACATCCTGGCGTTTATCTATTTCGCCCGCGCCATTGCCATCAGCCTGTTTTTGCTAGCGCCGTTAACTCCGATGAGCGTCTACGTCTTTTCCAGTGTGATGGGGCTGCTGTGGTTGTCCACCATTCCGCCCACCAATGCCACAGTGGCGCAAATTTTTGGGGTGGCGCATTTGTCCATGTTGGGTGGTTTCGTGTTCTTCAGCCACCAAATCGGCTCCTTCATGGGCGTCTGGCTGGGCGGTTATCTATATGACCGGACCGGAAGTTATGACATTGTCTGGTACATCGCCATTGCGCTGGGCGTGGCGGCAGCGCTGGTTAACCTGCCGGTGAAAGAGGCGGCCATCGTTCGCCCGCTGCCGAGCGGAACGGTTACACCATGACACTGCGCAAACGCATAGCCCTAGGGGGGTTGGCCGTGGCCGCCTTGGCCGGGGTGTTTGTGATGTACACCCGACCAGACTTCATGGTGCAGATGGCAAATCAGGTGTGGGCCTGCTTTTGAAACCCTCTGACTGGATTGTGCGCTGGTCGCATCTGCTGGCACCCGGTGCTACGGTGCTGGACGTGGCTTGCGGCTCGGGGCGGCATCTTGCCTGGTTTGTGGAGCGGGGCCACCGGGTCACCGGTATTGACCGGGATATTGACCAGGCGCGCAAAAATGCGCCCACCGCCGAACTGCTGTGTGCCGACCTAGAAACTGGGACTTGGCCACTAAATAGAGATGGACTCCCCCGAACCTTTGGCGCGGTGGTGGTCACCAACTACCTGTGGCGCCCTCTACTGGACACTATTGTTAGCAGCGTGGCGCCAGGGGGCATACTGCTGTACGAAACTTTCACAGCGGGTAATGGGACCCTGGGACGCCCCAGCCGAGACGATTTCCTTTTGCAACCTGGCGAACTGCTGCGCACCTGTGCGGGGATGGACGTGGTCGCGTACGAAGAGGGCTATCTGCCAGATCCCCCTCGGTTGGTGCAACGGATTGCGGCTCGCCACCCGGGCCCGGATGGGGCCAGCCCACCGGAATCGAAGCGCCTTGCACTCTAGTTAAAATAGTTGATTACCGTACAAATGACCGACATGAACTTACCCCAAGGCCCCCTCACCGGCAGCATCGTCGCATTGATCACGCCCATGCAGGAAGATGGCTCCGTAGACTACCCGGCGCTGCGCAAACTGATCGACTGGCATATTGCCGAAGGCACAGACTGTATCGGCGTGGTGGGCACCACCGGCGAGTCACCGACGGTCAACGTGGAAGAGCACTGCGAAATCATCCGTGTCTCAGTCGAACAGGCCGCCAAACGCGTGCCCATCATGGCAGGCTGCGGCGCCAATTCGACGTCAGAGGCCATCGAGCTGGCGCGATTTGCCAAAAAGGTCGGTGCCGATTCCCAGTTGCAGGTGGTGCCCTACTACAACAAACCCACGCAAGAAGGCCAGTATCTGCACTTCAAGGCGATTGCCGAAGCGGTAGAACTCCCACTCATTCTGTACAACGTGCCCGGTCGTTCGGTGGCCGATATGGCCCATGACACGGTGATGCGCTTGGCCCAGGTGAGTGGTATTGTGGGTATCAAGGAAGCCACCGGCAATATCGAACGTGCGCAGTGGCTGATCAAGGAAGCCCCCAAGGGGTTCGCCATCTATTCCGGGGATGACCCCACGGCTGTGGCCCTGATGTTGTGCGGTGGCCATGGCAATGTCAGCGTCACCGCCAACGTGGCTCCGCGCCTGATGCACGAGCTGTGTGTGGCCGCCCTGGCAGGCAATGTGAAGCGGGCCATGGAGATCCAATTCCAGTTGCTGCCTTTGCACAAAGCACTTTTCGTAGAATCCAACCCGATTCCCGTCAAATGGGCTGCTGCCCGCATGGGTTTGTGCACAGACGCTTTGCGCCTGCCACTCACCCCCTTGACGCAAGCCAATCAACCGACGTTGGAGCGTGTAATGCGCACCACCGGTCTGTTGTAAATTCCTTTTCCATTCCAAGGATTTCCGTGAACCCTTTTTTCAAATTGACGCTTGTGAGCGTGGCGATCTCTCTGTCGGCCTGTACCATTTTGGAGTCCGACAAAGTGGACTATCGCAGCGCAGGTGGCGGCACGAGGACGCCTTCACTGGATGTCCCACCCGACCTTACCCAACTGTCCAAGGACACACATTACGCGGTGGTGGGCGGCACGGTTTCAGCGACCAGCTTTAAGGGTGGCCAACCTGCTGCGGTTGCAAACAGCACCCCTACCGTTGCGGCGGTCGCTATGGGTGATGTTCGTATCGAACGCGCGGGTAATCAGCGCTGGTTGGTAGTCAACCGCCCTGCCGACAAGCTATGGGAGCCCGTTAAAGAGTTCTGGCAGGACAATGGCTTCCTGTTGGCCATGGACCAGAACACTCTGGGCATCATGGAAACCGATTGGGCTGAGAACCGGGCCAAGATTCCACAGGATTTAATCCGTGCGTCGCTGGGCAAATTGTTCGACTCTCTGTATTCCACTGCAGAGCGCGACAAGTTTCGCACCCGCTTAGAACGCAATACCAATGGTGAAACCGAGATTTTTATCAGCCACCGCGGCATGATTGAAACGGTCACCACCACGTCCGCGAGAGAATCCGGCAGCACCATTTGGCAACCGCGCGCCGCGGACCCAGAACTGGAAGCCGAATTTCTGCGCCGCCTGATGGTGAAACTGGGTGTGGCCGAGGCCCAGGCCAAGACACTGGTGGCAGCCACCACCATCACCAAGAAAAGTATTGCATCGGTATCGACCGAGAACGGACAACCTGTGGTGCGTATCGAAGAAGGCTTTGACAACGCTTGGCGCCGCGTTGGCTTGGCCTTGGACAGGACCGGTTTTACCGTAGAAGACCGAGACCGCAAGCAGGGTGTTTATTTTGTGCGCTATGTGCCACTCAATGCTGACAACACGGAACCTGGCTTTTTCAGCAAACTCTTCAGCAGTGACAAGGGCAAGGACGCGGCCAAGTTCCAGATTGCTGTTCGCAGTGTGGCCAACGTAACAACGGTGTCCGTGCTCGACGCCAAGGGCGCGCCAGAAACATCCGTCAGTGCCCAGCGCATTGTCAAAGTGATCGCCGACGACATCAAGTAGGAGTGTGTAGACAGAATCCTGAAGTTTTCAGGATTCTGCAGACGCAAAAAAGCCACCCAAAGGTGGCTTTTTTGTCGCTCAAATAATTTGAATTACTTTTGGGCAGCGGATGCGGCGTCATTGGCGGCGGTCGCAACATCGGAAGCTGCAGCGGTAGCGGCAGAAGCAGCGGCAGCGGCACCAGCAGCGCCGGCGTCTTTGACAGCTTCAGCAACAGCGGGAGCAGCAGGCGCCGGAGCAACAACTACGGGAGCGACAGGCTCAGCAGGCTTGCTGCAAGCGGCCAAGGCAGCGGCAGCGATAACGGCTGCCAAGACGAGTGATTTGTTCATTTTTAAAAACTAGAGTGAGTTAACGAAACAATTTTCGGAAATTGTCAAAGCAGCGCGCCGCCCAGACTCAGACAAAAAGCATTCGATCTCTTTTTGCCCAACCCGCGAGTATACAGGAAGACCAGGTTGACACTCGGGAAAACCCTCTAACCTGTCGTTATAAGCCCAAAGTGCTCGCTGAGAATCCAGCAGCGCTTTGGCGGCGGCACTCGTCAAGTTCTTCTTTCAATAGTACGCGCCGGGCCGGTTCAAGGTCTGCCACGCCCGTACTGCGCACCAAATCAAGACGCCGCATGGCCCAGTGCGGACTCCACAACGCACTGGGAACTTCACTGGCGCCGATGTTTTTGCACACACGGCACTCGATGATGTGGTCCCAGGTTCGGCGCCAAGTTACAAAACGGGGTTGGTAACGCACAACGGAGTTGTAGTTGTGCGCCAACACCACCAAGTGGCGGCCAC
>JBKJJC010000070.1:0-9953 GCA_046598245.1 Rhodoferax sp. | reverse complement strand
ACGTGGAAGACATCGCCACCCAGGTGCCCATGATCAGCCGCATCTTGCACCTGCTGATGGTGGACATTTTGGTGGTCGGCGTCACGCTGCACCGCGGCACCAGCGTGCCGGCCATGGGCAGCGATGCGACCGTGGGCCTGGACGAGGTCGCCCCCGGCGGCCAACCCGCACCCAGCGCGCGGCGCAAGGGGCCGGGTGTCAGCGCGGCGGGGCCGCTGGCGCATTTGACGTCGCATAGCCGGTAGGCTGGCCGTTGGCCGTTGGTTCGCGGCCTGTTGTGGCGGGTCGCTTTAGCGGCGTTTTATGCCTCTAGCCCCCGTGCAATATGACTGTATTGCTACATATTTGATAGTATTCTGACCGGGACCGCTTTTGCTTCAATTTCTCCGATCACTTGTTTCTGGCTCGGGGAGCGACACGGCTCCAGGTTCAACAACGCCGCAGTTGGTGGCGCCGACGACCGCAATCGCCATCGCAGGTTTCCCAGACTTTGTGTTGTCCACCCACCTGTCCCACCACAACGGATTCCCCTTCCTGGACTGGGTTGCGGCCCAAACCTGGGTCGGTGCGCTCGGAGAACACACTGTTCAGGCGGATGCGTGGGCGCGGTGCGAACTGGCTTGGCTGGAGCATTTGCAGGTCAGTCTGGGCCCCACCTATAAGCTGCGGCAAGAGGGTGGGGCAGTGTTGCTGTCCACGCTAGAACCCAACGTGGCCCGCGCCATGCTGGGTTACATGGGTAAGACCCTGCAAAGAATTGTGCGCTTGCTGGACGGCGTGGCACAGGCCCCCGAGTGGGGCAAGGACCTGTTGATCGTCTTCGACGACGAAGACACTTACTACCGTTATGTGTCGCACTACTACCCCGAGGCGGGTGAGTTTGCCGGTAGCAGCGGCATGTACATCAACGCCGGCTGCGGCCACTTTGTGACAGCCAAGGCCGACATGCGCCTCATCGAGCCCATCATCGCCCATGAGTTGACCCACAGCTGTGTCAGCCACTTGCCCATACCCGCCTGGCTCAACGAAGGGCTGGCCGTGAACACCGAACACCGGTTGAGCCCGCCCGGCCCTGGTCAGCTGACGCCACAGCAGATGCATGACAAACACCTGGGCTTCTGGGGCGCGGTGGAGATACAGGAGTTCTGGTCCGGAAAATCCTTTTTGCGCAACGACGACGGCAATATGCTGTCCTATGACCTGGCGCGTATTGTGGTGGCGCAGTTGAGCGCCGATTGGGGACGGTTTCGCGCCTTTGTGCTGGCTGCTGATCTTGCGGATGCTGGAGCGTCGGCTGCGGCAGAACACCTGGGCATGGTGTTGGGGGCGGTGGTGTGTGCGCTGCTGGAAAGAGAAGCAGATCCCGCGTGGATGCCCAATCCAACCCTGTGGCATACGGCGCCGGAACATGGGGCGTTTTGAGGAGCGTTATCCCGCAGAAATGCCGCTAAGCTTCTGTGCCTGACCAGATGGAACCCCTGGTACCCGGTTCAATCCGGATCGTTTAAGGTGTATTGGCCTCTAGCCTCCGTCCAATATACCTACTACGCTACTAGTTTTATAGCATTTCAGATTCGATACTTTCATGCGCCAACTGCTTGTCACCCTCCTGATCGCCGCCGTCTCGCTGACGGTATCCGCCAAACCCTCGGAAGGCGAACGTTTCAACCAGTGGCTGGATGCTAGCTGGGAAGAAACGCTGCAGCGCCAGCCGATATTGGCTACGTCGCTTGGCGACCCGCGTTACAACGGCCAGTTGGTGGATGACACCACGGCCGCCTGGCGGGCCGATAACAAACGCTACCTGCAGCGCCAGCTCAAGCAGCTCAAGGGCTTCAAGCCCCAGGCGATGGATGCCCGGGACCGCCTGTCGCACGGCATTTTGAAGCTGCAGTTGGAAGAGTCGCTGAAAGGCGAGCGTTTCCCGGACTGGATGTTGCCCCTCAGCCAGACCGGAGGCATGCCCAGCTTTCTGGCCCAACTGGGCTCGGGTCAATCACTGCAACCGTTTCGCACCACCAAGGACTATGACGACTGGATGCAGCGCCTGGGCCTGGCCGTGCCCATGCTCGATGGCATGGTGGCGAACATGCGTGTGGGCATGGCTAAAGGGGTGGTCCAACCCAAACCCGTTGTTGAGAAGACTCTGTCCCAACTGGCGGCATTGGTTGGGGCCGACCCGGAGCAAAGCATTTTCTGGGGCTGCATCAAAGCGTTTCCTGATGCCGTGCCCGCATCTGACCGTGCGCGCATCACCGCGCAGATGCGCCAGCTGTTAACCGAGAAAGTCACACCGGCCTACCAGCGCCTGCACCACTTTGTGCGCGACAGTTACTTGCCCAAAGCACGCAGCACTACGGCCTGGTCGGCACTGCCTGATGGCAAGGCCTGGTATGCGCACTATGTGCAGTCCAGCACCACCACCACGTTGGCGCCTGACGCCATCCACGCGCTGGGCCAGCAAGAGGTGGCGCGCATCCTGGGTGAGATGGAAGCGGTGCGTCGCGAGGTGAAGTTTGACGGGGACCTAAAGGCCTTCTTCAAACACCTGCAGGACGAGCCCCGTTACTACTACCAAAAGCCCGAAGACCTGCTGGCCGGTTACCGCGCGCTGCAGACCCGCATCAACGGCCTGTTGCCCAAACTGTTTGACATCGCCCCCAAAGCCGACTACGAAGTGCGTGAGGTAGAGACCTTTCGCGCCGAGAGCGCCGCCGGCGCCTCCTACCAGTCCCCATCAGCGGATGGCGCTCGGCCCGGTGTGTTTTATGTCAACACCTTCAACCTGAATGCGCAGCCGATCTTTGGCATGGAGACTCTGTCTCTGCACGAGGCCTCGCCTGGCCACCACTTCCAGGTGGCGATTGCGCAGGAAGATACTGCGCTACCCAAGTTCCGCCGCTTCAACACGTTCTACGTGGCGTATGTCGAGGGCTGGGCGCTGTATGCTGAAAGCCTGGGCAAGGAGCTGGGCCTGTTCACCGACCCCTACCAGTGGTATGGCCGCCTGTCGGACGAACAGCTGCGCGCCATGCGCTTGGTGGTCGACACGGGTTTGCACAACAAGGGCTGGAGCCGCCAACAGGCGATCGACTACATGCTGGCCCATTCATCCATGGCCGAAAGTGATGTGGTGTCGGAGGTGGAGCGCTACATCGCCAACCCCGGTCAGGCGCTAGGCTACAAAATCGGCCAGCTGGAGATCACCCGCCTGCGGCGCGAGGCTGAGGCGGCGTTAGGTACGCGTTTTGATGTGAAAAAATTCCACCGCCTGGTGCTGACCTCGGGCCAGTTGCCGATGCGGGTGTTGCGCGATACCGTTAACGCCTGGGTGCAGGCCGAGAAGCGCAGCGCCCAGTAAAAAGCCAGTCGAAGCCGAGGAGCGGCGCTAACGCCAGCCAGTGGCAATCCAATAAAGTATGAAAAAATTCTGGCTTATGAAGTCCGAGCCCAGCGAGGTCTCGGTAGACGACGCGCTGGCTGCAACCCACGCCACGGTGCCTTGGACCGGGGTGCGCAACTACCAGGCGCGCAATTTCATGCGTGATGGCATGCAGGTGGGGGATGGCGTGTTGTTCTACCACTCCAGTTGTGCAGAACCTGGCATTGTTGGCATTGCGCAGGTGGCCTCGGGTGCCTACACCGACCCCACGCAGTTCGACCCGCAATCGCCGTACTACGACCCCGCCTCCAAACCCGAAGCGCCACGTTGGTTGATGGTGGATGTGCAGGTGCTGCGCAAGACCCGTAACCTGACGTTGCCCGCTTTGCGCGCCGACGCGGCGTTGCAAGACCTGCTGGTGTTGAAGAAAGGCAGTCGCCTGTCCATCACGCCGGTGGAACCGCAGCATTGGGATGTGATCCTGCAGCGCCTGGCGTAAAGCGAAGACCCAAGTTTTGGAGCATTCGTTCATTCATTACTATAATTCAATGATTATTAAAATGAATAGAACATCCCATGACCCCCACCCAAACCGTCAAAGCCCTGGCCGCGCTAGCCCATGAGACGCGGCTGGCGGTCTTTCGCATGTTGGTCCAAGCCGGTCCGGATGGCCTGACGCCCAGCGCACTTGCCGAAACGCTGGCAATTGCCGCGTCGCCCCTGTCTTTTCACCTCAAAGAGCTGAGCCACGCAGGATTGATTGCTGCGCGCCCCGACGGCCGCAAGATCTATTACAGCGCCGAGTTTGCCGCCATGAATGAATTGGTGGCCTACCTCACCGAAAACTGCTGCGGCGGCGCGGCCTGCGAGGTGACTCGCCCTGCAGACGCTTGCTGCCCACCTTAAGCCCAAACCCGATACCCGCACTTCTTAAAGACCATTGATATGTCAACTAACGCTCTCAACGTACTGTTTCTATGCACCCACAACTCGGCGCGCAGCATCCTGGCCGAGGCCATTCTTAACCACATCGGGCAGGGCCGGTTCAAGGCTTACTCTGCAGGCAGCAGCCCACGCGAAAACCAACAGCCCAACCCACTGGGACTGCAGGTCTTAGAGGGCGCTGGCATTTCCACAACCGGTTTGCGCAGCAAAACCTGGGACGAGTTTGCCGCCCCCGGCGCACCCCACATGGATTTGGTTATCACGGTCTGCGACAACGCGGCAGGCGAGGTGTGCCCCTACTGGCCGGGTCAGCCAGCCACCGCGCATTGGGGCTACCCCGACCCCTCCGCTGGCGACGGCACTGAGCAGGAAAAGTTGGAAGCCTTTCGCCGCACGCTGCTGGCACTCAAACGCCGCCTGGAGTTGATGACCAGCCAGCCTGCCGAAAAGCTGGAGCGAACGCTGTTGCAAAGCACCGCGCGTGAACTGTCGAAGGACTAGGGTTATGGGTGTGAGAAAACAAGCCATCGCCTCCGAGTTCATCGGCACCGCCATGCTGCTGGCCACCGTCGTGGGCTCGGGCAACATGGGTGAGCGTTTGGCGGGCGGCAATGTGGCCGTTGCGTTGCTGGCCAACACGCTGGCCACGGGTGCGGCATTGGTCGCGCTGATTGCGACCTTTGGCCCGCGGTCTGGCGCGCACTTCAACCCCCTGGTCACGCTGACCGAAGTGGCTCTCAAACGCCTGGGTTGGGCCACCGCTTGCGCTTACTTGGCGGCGCAAGTGCTTGGCGCAATCGCTGGCGTGATGGCGGCGCACATGATGTTCGAGTTACCGCTGTTGATGGAATCCGTCCACGTACGCACCGGGCCGCACCAGTGGTGGAGCGAAACCGTTGCGTCCTTCGGGCTGCTGACGGTTATTTTGAATGTGGCCAAGACGCGCCCGGACTTTGTGCCGGTTGCGGTGGGTGCGTACATCACCGCGGCGTATTGGTCCACGGCGTCTACATCGTTTGCCAACCCGGCGGTCACGATGGCCCGCTCCCTGACCGACACTTTTTCTGGCATTCGGCCGGTCGACGTGCCCGGCTTTGTGCTGGCACAACTGCTTGGTGCGGCATTGGCCGTCGCACTGTTTATCTGGCTCGAAGCCGACAAGCCTGAGCAACACCATGTCTGATTCCGCATTGCCATCGGCCAATATTGACGCCTCGTGTTTCCAGGTACCTGGCCCAAGCGGTTTGGCCACCAAAACGCCGTCCAGTCATCCTCCCAAAATTTTGCTGTTGTATGGATCGCTGCGTGAGCGCTCCTACAGCAAGCTCTTAACCCTGGAGGCAACCCGGCTGTTGGAGGCGATGGGTGCCGAGGCCAAAGTGTTCGATCCCACCGGGCTCCCCCAACCCGACGCTGCGCCCGACAGCCATCCCAAAGTGCAAGAGTTGCGCGACCTGGCGGCCTGGTCCGAAGGCATGGTGTGGACATCGCCCGAGCGGCACGGCGCCATGACCGGCATCATGAAGAGCCAGATCGACTGGATCCCGCTGTCCATAGGTGCGGTGCGCCCCACCCAAGGCAAGACGCTTGCGGTGATGGAGGTCAGCGGAGGCTCGCAGTCGTTCAACGCCGTCAACCAGATGCGCATTTTGGGTCGTTGGATGCGTATGCTCACCATCCCCAACCAAAGCTCGGTGGCCAAGGCATTTCTAGAGTTTGACGAGGCAGGGCGTATGAAACCCTCCAGCTACTACGACCGCGTGTTGGATGTGATGGAAGAGTTGGTGAAGTTCACCTGGCTGACACGCGATGCGGCACCGTACTTGGTGGATCGTTACAGCGAGCGCAAAGAGACGGCAGAGGAGCTGTCCAAGCGGGTCAATCAAAAGAGTCTGTAGATAGATGCTATATTTTGTATAGCACTTAGCGTATGTTTTACGAAGGGCGAAGCCCCTTTTTAGTGTTAGGTGCAGGTAGCTTATAGGTGGCTCAAATCACCCGCGCGTGAGACCTTAAAGCACCCCAACGCCGTTACCCCATCTCGGATCAGGCCGTAAATTCGCAGTAGCGATTGCGCCCGCTGCGCTTGGCCTCGTAGAGTGCCAAGTCGGCTTGCTTGATGAGCGTGTCCGACCTGGTGGCAGCATTTGCCACCAGTGTGCAAATGCCGATGCTGATACTGACGTGTGGGCTGATGTCAGACTTTGCATGCGGGAGACCGAGGGCATCTAACGCGGCCAGACAGGACTCTGCAACACGTGCAGCCGTCTGGGCATCAGTATCGGACAATAAAATAGCAAACTCTTCGCCGCCGTAGCGCGCCACCATGTCGGTGGCGCGGCTGCCCGCACTTTCTAACAGCTTGGCCACAGTGCAGATGCAGCTATCTCCGTCCAGGTGGCCGTAGTGGTCGTTGTAGCGTTTGAAGTGGTCAATATCGATCATCAATAGCGACAACGACTGCCCGCCGCGCAGGCTGCGCCGCCATTCGGCGCTCAGTCGCTCGTCAAACGATCGGCGATTGGCAATACCGGTCAGCCCGTCTTTCATGCTCATGCGGCGCAGTTCCTCGGTCCGCGCCAGAACCTTGGCCTCCAGGGATTCATACAAACGCGCGTTGACCAGCGATACCGCCACCTGTGAGCTTAGTAACTCCAGGGTCTTGCGGTGGCGCGCCGTGAATGCGTCGGCCAGCAGGTTGTTTTCTAGGTACACCACAGCCACCAGCTTGCCCTGCGTCACCACTGGCAAACAAAGCACAGATTTGGGTTGGCGTTGTCTGCAGTACGGGTTGTACGAGAAACGCGCATCGTCCACCGGGTTGTTCAGCATCAAGGTGGTGCGAGTGATCTGCACATGCCGGATGATGGCGTCAGGTAACACGGGTTCCAGCGTTTCACAGACTTCGGTCAAATCCCTGCTCAGCCGCTGGCAGTTAACCATCTGGTTACCCACCACCCGGCCTATCACCTCTACGATCAGGCGCCCGTCGTCTTCCAACACGATGGCGCCTTGCTCGGCGCCGGCGTTCTCCAGTAGCACACCCATCATCTTTTGCAGTAACGATTCGAGATGGATTTCCTCGGCAAGCATTTGGCTGGCTTTGAGCAGTGAATGCAGGTCAATCGCACCGGTACGGTCGGTCACAAACCGGTACGAGATGGACTTGGTGTCCGTACTGTATTTGGGCGTTTGAACCTTGAACGGCACCTGCGGCCAGCGTTGCTCCAGCCAAGTGCACTTCACGATGGCGCCCCAGCGGCTGTAGTTGAAATGGGCTTCCTGAATAAAGTTCATGGCCAGTTGCTCTTGCCCCAGCGCCATCCAAAAGCGGGCATAGAGTTCGTTGGCCAGCGCCTCACAAGCGGGAAAATGCGCCAACTGGGCCGCAGCGATGGCACGAGCGTACAGGTCCATGGCGGCTTTTTCATTCCCCTGGACCCGCGCAATCTCTGCCGAGAGCAACAGATTTTTGTGCTGGAAATTGGCTTCGCAGCCTTGTGACCAAATGGCGAACTTGTCACGCAGAATGACCGCTTGGGCCAGGTTGTTGGTCAGGTCTTCTGGATTGGCTGTCGCAGAATGCAGTAGTCCAAGCCCGGTATAAAAGGTGGCTTCCACCATCGACGGACTGTCCGGCACACACAGCCCCACCAAGGGTAGATTGGCAGCGTGCTGCTGCCACAAAACAGGATCTTCCAGCAAGTACGCCAGGCGAATCGCCGCCCCAATATACAAAGCCCGTTGAACCGTGGGTTGCGGCCCTGCCTGTTCAAAATACTGGGTTGTATTAACCTCGGTTGTGTCAAATGACACAGGCGACAGCGTCTTGCCCTGCAAGGCCAATACAGGTTGCATCACCCCGTAAAGCAACATCTCCCTAGTGTTGGGTTGACGGCTATTTTCCAAATACTTTAGGGCCTGCTCACATTCGCTTTCCAGTGCATCGAGTCGTGCGCCCTTGGCAAAGTGGTTCACCGAGCGCAGCAAGGCGCAGTACCCTGCTGAGAGCGGATTGATGCCCTGCAGGCCCATCTCAACACCTTGATCAAGGTACTCAAAGCTGCGTTCCAGCGGCTCACACCAGTGCAAATAAAACGGTGCGAAGTACTGGTAGGTGGTGAGGCGAAAATATTTGTTGTCACGCTTCTCAGCCAGCGCCAGCGCCCGCTTTCCGGTCGCGTAGCACAGTGGGTAGGGCTTACCAGCAGCTGCCATCGCCGTCATATACGGCAGATAGCCAATGCAGGCCAAATCGCTCTCGCCGTACAAAATAGTGGTTTGCACCATGCGGCAAGCGTTCACAAAAAACGCACCAAAGGCGCCCACCATGTAGGCAGTATGCGACAACGCCAGGTGCAGACGCATGCACAGCAGTGGATTGGCGTCGGTCATCTCCGGCATGTTGAGCAAAGCCTCAGGGCTGTGTTGGGCCAGTAGGCCCTCGGTCTTCTCGAACTCTGGGCCAAAGAGGGCCCAAGCCGCTTCGTCGGTTGCCGGAAACTGCTCTCCTAGCAAGTCCAGCGCGAATAGCAGAATGGGCAAGGTTTCTGCAAAGCGACCCTGGTTGTGGTACTGGTCGGCCTGCACCAAACACAGACGTGCTTTGGGAATTGGCCCAGGTGCTGCCGCAATGCTGGGCGCATAGAGTTTGTCAGCAGCGCCAAAGTTACCGGCCAGGTAAAGGGCTTCACATAGCTCCAAGTGCAGTGTTAGCGCCATCTCCGGGTCGGCCAGCCACGCATCGTGGGGCAGCAAGTCTTTGGCGTGTTGCAGCAAGTTGGCGGACATCGCAAATGCCGACGCGGCTTTGGCTTTAATGCCAGCACGCAGGTTTAGCGCGGCCAATCGCGAGCGCTCTTGTGGGCTATCGACCAACGCAATGGCTTGGTTGAACTGTTCCAGAATGCCAAACAACTGTTCATCCAGATCGGCCTCGGTGGCATGCGCCAATAACAACCGCCCAGTCTTGAGTTGCAATGCCATGCGCTCGTGCTCCGGCGTCAGGGTGTAGGCGGCTTGTTGAACTTTATCGTGTAAAAATCGAAACCGGGCACCAACCAGTTTTTCGGCATTGCCGGCAAACTTGTAGTCTTCATTGAGTGGCACCACCAAGTCCGATTGCATTGCAGTCCACAAAATCGCGGCCGTCGATATGGCGTCTTGATCGGCCACGGCCATCAGCTGGCGCATACCAAACTGGCACCCCAGGTGCGCCGCTTTGGCCAACAGCGCCTGAGTAGCAAGTGGCTGTTTGTGCAGCTTGATCAGCACCAGATCCACCACGTTGCCCATCATCTCGCGCTGCTGGATTTGCGACATGCGCCATTGCCAAGCGGCGTGGGTGCGTTCGTACCGCAGCGCTCCGCTTTCAAAAAGACTGCACAGAAATTGCCCTAGAAAGAATGGGTTCCCACGGGTCTTATCAAAACACACAACAGCCAGCGGCAGAGCGATTTTCAAGTCACAGTGCAAGGTGTCGGCTATGAGTTGCGTCACGTCCTGCAATGTCAAACTGCCTAGGCTCAAGGTGTGCACTGCACCTTCGGCAGCCTCTATAGCAAGGACGGTGTGCATGAGGGGATGGGCCGCATCCACTTCGTTGTCGCGGTAAGCACCAAGCACC
>JBKJJC010000048.1:0-16382 GCA_046598245.1 Rhodoferax sp. | reverse complement strand
TTTTGCGTCAGCCTTGGCGTAACAGGGGCAAGCCGCTAAGCTATAGCGCAGCCACCCATGCCAAACTCCAACGACCCTACCCCTGACACGGCCAGCGCCCTGCGGACGCTGCGCATGGCCCAGATTTCCGCCATGGTGGCCGTTGCGCTGTCAGTGGTGCTCCCATTCTTCGTGTACAACGCGCGGTGGCAGACGGTTTATCCTCTGCTGGGCGGGCTGACGGTTGCGATCATTTGTTTTGTGTTGAACCGACGGGGCCATACCGCCAGGGCGACCCTGATGTTGCTGACGTCCATTACCGCCATGTCTTCGTTGTTAATGTGGTGGGGCGATGGCCTGAAGGACGCCGCCTTATTGAGCTTTCCCGTATTGCTGATCATGGCCGGTCTTCTGGTGGGTAAGCGTGGCTATTACTTGCTTTGGTTCAGCATGATGGTCCTGCTGGCAGCGCTCACATTCGCTACGGTCAAGGGCTGGCGCGTATCGCCCCTGTTGGCCAGGGACCCGGTAGAACTGTGGCGGGATGTATCCATCATTTTGGTGGTGGGTGGGTTGGCAGTGTGGACGGTTGTCAACGACATGCACAACATGTTGCGCACATTGCGAGAGCAGGTGGTCAAAGTGACCGCATCCCAGAAGCAGTTGGCCTACCTTTCGCAGCATGACGTGCTGACCGGCCTGCCCAACCGGGCGATGGGGCGAGACCACATCCAGCAGGCCATTGCCAACGCTACCCGCCGCAAGACCCGGGTGGCCTTGTTGTTTGTGGATCTGGATAATTTCAAATCCGTCAATGACTCGCTGGGCCATGCGGCTGGTGATGCGTTTCTCAAACAGGTCGCCCAACGTCTGGCAGGCTCGGTGCGCAAGTCGGACATTGTGGATCGCCATGGCGGAGACGAATTTGTTATCGGTCTGACCGATATTGTCGATGTGGACGATGTCTCCAAAGCGGCCAGTACCGTGCTAAGTAGTCTGGCGCTGCCCATCGTGATCAACGACACCGAGCTCAGCACCTCGTGTTCCATTGGCATCGCACTATTCCCGGACGATGGGGCGGATTACGAATCCCTGTTGCGCGAGGCCGACATCGCCATGTACCAGGCCAAGGAAGCTGGGCGCAATACCTACCGTTTCTTTGACCCCGCCATGAATGCCAGCATCCAGAGCAACCTGTTGCTGCTGTCCAATCTGCGTGGGGGGCTGGTGCGCAACGAATTTGTGCTGCACTACCAGCCGGTCGTGGACCTGACCACCGGTGCACTGGTCGGAGCAGAGGCGCTGGTGCGTTGGCAACAAACGCCTCAGACATTGGTGCCGCCCGGCGACTTTATCCCCGCCGCAGAGAAGTCGGGGCTGATTGTGGAGTTGGGCGCATGGGTGTTGGGCGAAGCCTGCAGACAAATGGTGGCCTGGCAGACCGCTGGGCGCGAACACTTTGTCATGGCGGTCAATTTGTCGCCCATGCAGTTTAGGCGGGGCAACATGGAGGGCGTGGTGGCCGCAGCCCTGCAGCAGTCGGGTTTGAACCCAGCTTGTCTGGAGCTAGAAATTACCGAGTCCACCCTGGTGCAGGACACAGAATCATTCATCGCGTCTTTACAGCACCTCAAGGCTTTGGGGGTCAAAATTTCGATTGATGACTTTGGTACCGGCTACTCCAATTTGTCCTACCTGCAGCGGTTTGCGGTGGACAAACTGAAGATCGACCAGTCATTTGTCAAACGCCTGCTCATGGGGCCGCAAGACCGGGCAATCGTTACCGCCATCATCCAGATGGCCAAGAGCCTCAACCTGACCACCACGGCGGAGGGCATCGAAGACGATGCTACCTGCCAGATTCTGCTGGACTTGGGGTGCCTGCAAGGGCAGGGGTATTTCTTTGCCAGACCAGTGCCGGCCAGCGCCTTTGACCGGGTGGTGGAAGGTTTGGCGCAGCAAAAAAACCGATCGGCATAGTTGCGTGGCTGCGTCCTTAACTCGTCCCCGTAAAATCTACGCATGCTGTCTGTAAAAAATGAACTTCTGGAGGCGCTGGCCGCCTCGCTCGAAAAACTATCCCCCGGGAGCGGTGCCAAGGCGGCATTTGAGTCGCCCAAGGTGGCCGCCCACGGGGACCTGGCCACTACGGCTGCCATGCAATTGGCCAAGCCGCTCAAGCTCAATCCCCGCCAACTGGCCGAAAACCTGAAAGCCGAATTGCTCGGCCATGCGGCGTTCCAGCGCTGGGTCGACGCGATAGAAATTGCCGGCCCCGGATTTATCAACATCCGCCTCAAACCCGAGAGTAAGCAGCAAATCGTGCGTGAAGTACTGGACCAGGGCTCGCAATTTGGTTACCAGGCCGGTAACGGCCAGCGCGTGCTGGTGGAGTTTGTGTCGGCCAACCCCACTGGCCCCTTGCATGTGGGCCATGGCCGGCAGGCGGCGCTGGGCGATGCCATTTGCAACCTGTTTGCCACTCAGGGTTGGAACGTGCACCGCGAGTTTTATTACAACGACGCCGGTGTGCAGATTCAAACCTTGGCCAATAGCACGCAGTTGCGCGCCAAGGGTTTCAAGCCGGGTGACGACTGCTGGCCCATCGACACCGAGAATCCCGCCAGCAAAGCCTTCTACAACGGTGACTACATCCAGGACATTGCCGACGACTTCCTGGCCAAGAAGACCGTGGCAGCCGACGACCGCACGTTTACCGCCAGCGGCGATGTCGACGATCTGCAGTCCATTAGCAATTTTGCGGTGGCCTATTTGCGCCACGAACAGGACAAGGACCTGCAGGCCTTCAACCTGAAGTTTGACGAGTATTACCTAGAGTCCAGCCTGTACACCAGTGGCCGTGTCGACAAGACGGTCAGCAAACTGGTTGCCAATGGCAAAACCTACGAAAAGGACGGCGCGCTGTGGCTCCAGTCCACCGACTACGGTGACGATAAGGACCGCGTCATGCGCAAGCAAGACGGCAGCTACACCTACTTTGTGCCGGACGTGGCCTACCACATCGCCAAGTGGGAGCGTGGCTTCACCAAGGTGGTGAACATCCAGGGCACCGACCACCACGGCACCATTGCCCGCGTGCGCGCGGGTCTGCAAGCGGCTGGTGTTGGCATTCCACTGGGTTACCCCGACTATGTGCTGCACACCATGGTGCGTGTGGTCAAGGGCGGTGAAGAGGTCAAGATCAGCAAACGCGCCGGCAGTTATGTGACGCTGCGCGACTTGATCGAATGGACCAGCAAAGATGCGGTGCGCTTTTTCCTGCTGAGCCGCAAACCCGATACCGAGTACACCTTTGACGTGGACTTGGCCGTTACTAAGAACAATGACAACCCGGTGTACTACGTGCAATACGCCCATGCGCGCATCTGCTCGGTGCTAGCGGCTTGGGGTGGCGACGTGACCAGCCTGCAAAGCGTGGACCTGTCGGCCCTGCAAAGCCCTCAGGCCCAGGCGCTGATGCTGCTGCTGGCCAAGTACCCCGAGATGTTGACCGCCTCCACCAATGACGAAGCGCCGCACGATGTTACGTTCTACCTGCGTGAATTGGCGGCCTGTTACCACAGCTACTATGACGCCGAGCGTATTTTGGTGGACGACGAAGCGGTCAAGCACGCACGCTTGGCCCTGGTCGCCGCTACCGCGCAGGTGTTGCACAATGGCTTGGCGGTGCTGGGCGTGAGTGCTCCGCAGAAGATGTGAACTTTGCGGGACAGACCTATAGCTCTGTCCTCAACTGATTAAAAGGGTAGTGCATGAAGCAGCAGCTAGGCGGAACCATCTTGGGTTTCATCATTGGCGTGGTGGTCGGGTTGGCTTCCGCACTGGCGGTTGCGGTGTACGTGACCAAGGTGCCGGTGCCTTTCATGAACAAGAGCCAGAGCCGATCGGCCGACCAGGACGAGGCCGAGGCCAAGAAAAACAAGGACTGGGACCCAAACACCCCGCTGTACGGCAAGAATCCTGCCAAAGCCGCAGTAGCTTCAGTAGCCGCATCGGCTGCCACTGAGGCAAAGTCCAAGCCCACGGATACCAAAGCCGAGCCCAAGGTGGCGGTCAAGCCCGATGCCAAGGGCGAAGTCAAACCGGCTGTGTCCGCGGATCCTTTGGGTGACCTGGCCAAGGCTAAGACCGGTAACACCTCGGCGGCAGAGCCCTTCCTGTACTTTGTGCAGCTCGGTGCCTTCCGCACCGCAGAAGATGCAGAGGCGCACCGGGCCAAGTTGTCGTTGAGCGGCATTGATACCAAAATCACCGAGCGCGAACAAGCGGGTCGCGTGGTTTTTCGCGTGCGTACTGGGCCGTTTGACAACAAGGACGATGCCGAGCGCAATAAGGAAAGGTTGGAGAAAGCCGGTATGGAAACCTCGCTGGTGCGGGTGCAGCGTTAAGCTGCGTGGTATTGGGGCGGGAACTTATCGAGAACCCGGCAATCACAATGGCATATTTTTGGAGTGGTAGTACATGAACATGAAACGTCGTGAGTTTTCCCAGGTGGCAGTTGGCGCGGCCGTTGCTTCGTCCGGCCTGTTGCCATCCCTGGCGCATGCCCAGTCACAGTTTTCCGCAGGCAAGCACTACCAAATTTTGGAGAACCGTGCACCGGTTGAAGCCGCCGCTGGCAAGATCGAAGTGGTCGAGTTTTTTTGGTACAGCTGCCAGCACTGCAATGCGTTTGAGCCCAGGCTGGAGGCTTGGATCAAGACCCTGCCCAAGGACGTGTCGTTCCGCCGTTCCCATGTCGCCTTCCAGGACGGTTTTGTGCCCCAGCAGCGCCTGGCGTTGACACTGGAGGCCATGGGCCTGGTTGAAAAGTTGCATACGAAGATTTTTACCGCTATTCATGCGGAAAGAGTCAATCTGGGGACCGGTGAAGCCATTGCAGAATGGGTCAGCCGCCAGGGGGTGGATAAGGCCAAATTCCTGGAGCAGTACAACTCCTTCTCGATCCAAACCAAAGCCACACGCGCCACGCAACTGCAAAATGCCTACCGGGTCGAAGGTGTGCCCGCGATCGGTATTGCCGGCCGGTTTTACACCGATGGGTCGATGGCTGGGACCATGGAGCGCGCCCTGCAGGTTACCGAAATGTTGATCGCGGAAGTTCGCACCAAGCGCTAAGGCGGAACGTTCGAGGGAGCCTTAGCGCAGGAAGTTGCGCAAGGCGTCCGCAGTCTGCGTGGGGAGCTCCTCGGGTATGAAATGCCCCGCAGGCATTGCCGCACCGCTGACGGTGGCGCTGCACTGGGCCTGCCACAGGTCGATGGGCTTGAACATGCGTTGCACTACGCCACGCTCTCCCCACAACACCAAGGTATCGCAAGCGATTTTTTCGCCCTGTGCGCGGCTTGCCTTGTCGTGTTCCAGGTCTATACCGGCGCTGGCGCGGTAGTCCTCGCAAGCGGAGTGGATGGCTTCTGGCCTGCAGAAGCTGCGTTCGTACTCAGCCAGCGCCTGGGGTTCAATATGCGCCAAGCCACCCGAGCCCCAGCCGCCCAGCTTGTTGTGCAGATAGGCTTTGGCATTGCCGCCAATCATGTTCTCAGGCAAGGGGCTAGGCTGTATCAGGTGGAACCAGTGGTAGTAGGCACGGGCAAACTCCATGGTGGTGCTGGCATACATGTCCAAAGTGGGCGCTATATCAACGACGCACAACTTGCGCACCCGCGCCGCATGGTCTAGCGCTAGCCGGTGGGCGACCCGGCCACCACGGTCGTGGCCACACAAGTAAAACGTATCCAGCGCCAGCGCATCTGCAACGGCCACCACATCGGCCGCCATGGCGCGTTTGCTGTAGTTGTTATGGTCTGGCAGACCCGGCGCGTGGGACGAATCACCATAGCCGCGCACATCGGGCAATACAAGGAAATAGTCTTCGCTCAGCCGTTGCGCCACGCGGTGCCACATCACATGGGTTTGCGGAAAGCCGTGCAGCAGGACAAGGGCTGGCTTTTGGCGGTTGCCCCCGCAGCGGAAAAAAATGTCCACACCATGGGCGACAAGGGTGCGCGATTCAAAGCCTTCAAACCAGCTCATAGTGCTGACGCGTAAGGGGTGCCAAACGGGGTGTGGCGGGATGCTTGGGGGTAATGCATGGCGTAAACCTTTCGGATGCCAGTGTGCCGCAAACCGGCCCAATGCTGAAAAATATTGAAACAAATCGATACCCCAGCGACAGGACATTACAAGCCTGTCCCGGCACCATCAAGGCCTGTTCAACCCAATTCTCCAAAGGACTATTTCATGAAAAACTGGATCAAACGCAGCCTCTACACCTTAGTGGGTGTCAGTATTGTGGTGGGCGGCCTGTCCGCCTGCGGCCACCAACGCCACGAGTATGGTGGCCAGAAGAGCGCCGAAGACCAGGCCCAAATGCGCGGCAAAATCATCGAGCGGGTGTCGGGTAAGCTGGACCTCAATGCGGAGCAAAAGCAACGCTTGAACGTGTTGGCCGACAAATTGCAAGAACAGCGCACGGCCCTGGTCGGTAAAACCACCGACCCGCGTGCAGAAATGCAGGCGCTGGTGGCGGGCGACAAGTTTGACCGCAGCCGCGCACAAACGCTGTTGACTGAGAAAACCGCCGCTGTCACCAGCAAGAGCCCTGAGGTGATCGCCGCACTGGCCGATTTCTATGACAGCTTGACGCCCGCCCAGCAGACCAAAGTACGCGAGACGATGCAGAAGGGCCGCCACGGCTGGTGGCACCGAGGCTGAGCGCGGTAGAGGTCTGTGATGCACAGCCTGCAGCCACTATTTACTAGCATGCGTGCCCATGGCCCGGTGTTGTTGGCCACCACCACCGAGCCGGCAACCGAATTGTTGGCTCTGGTGTGGGGCCCCCGGTTTGACCGCCAGCACGCACAGGACCTGGCGCAGTCGGCTCTGCAGAACTACGGGGGCTTGCAGCAAGCCTTGGCGCAGGCGGCTGACATATTTGACGGTCTGCCTGCGCCCCGCCAACAACGCCTGCGCCAGCTCTTGCGCTACCACGCCGGTGGGACAATCAGCGCATGACCGTACGCATCCTGCTGATTGACGACGACGAACAATTGGGCGAACCACTGGCCGCCTATGTAGCCCGTTTTGAAATGCAGCTCAGCCACGCCACACGCCCTAGTGCGGGCTTGGCTCTATTGCGCCAGGGTGGCTTTGACGCCGCCATACTGGACGTGATGCTGCCCGAGATGGATGGCTTTGCCTTGTGCCGCACTATCCGCAAAGAGAGTGATATTCCGCTGATCATGCTCACCGCGCGGGGCGATGTGATGGACCGCGTGGTGGGGCTGGAATTGGGTGCCGACGATTACCTGCCCAAGCCCTTTGAGCCGCGTGAACTGGTGGCGCGGTTGCAAACGGTTTTGCGCCGGCGCCAACCCGTCCACCCGACCCCGGTTGCAGGTGGCGCGGTGGCCATGCCAGCCACCGATGGGCGCCTGCACTTTGAGGGGCTGACCGTGGATGCGACCACCCGCAGCGTGTTGTGCATGGGTCAGCCGATTGAACTGACCAGTACCGAATTTGACCTGCTGCACCTGCTGGCCCGCGAGCCCGGCAAGGTCTTCCACCGCGATGACATCCTCAACCAGTTACGCGGACATGACGCGGACCTGTACACCCGCGCCGTCGATATTGTGGTGAGCCGTTTGCGCAAAAAACTGGAGCCGCTGGACGCCATCAAGACGCTGCGCAATGCGGGTTATGCGCTGGCACTGCGCGGACACAACCCGGCTTTGCCCCATGTTTAGCAAGCCCCATCGCCCCTGGCACCACCGGGCACGGCACGCGTTGGGGCATTCGCTGCGGGTGCGCCTGCTGACCGTATTTTTGCTGCTAGCTATGGCCCTGGCCGCCACCTTCACCTTTGGCATGCAAAAGGCGCTGAGCGTGGGTTGGCGGGTTGCGGCCCGCCCCCTGGTCAGCGACTATGTGGACCGCCTGGCCGCCGACATCGGCAACCCGCCCAGCATTGTGCGGGCCCAAGCCCTGACCCAGCGCCTGCCGGTTAGCGTGCAGATATCCGGCCCCGTGGTGAACTGGCGCAGCAGCCCGCAGTCCGACATGTTCCGCCACCGCCACGGGGTGATGAACGACGAGTGGCAGGATGGCCCGCCGCGCCTGCTGTCGCGCACCACGCCAGACGGCCATCGCATAGACCTTGGCGTCAGCGTTGCCGCGTGGGAAAACCAACCGCACCGCGTGGGCTGGTTTACGCTGGGTGGCATTCTGGCGCTGACCGCCCTGGCTTATGGCTACATACGCCGCCTGCTGCGCCCGTTGGACGATATCCGTGTCGGCGCCCAGCGTTTTGGCAGCGGTGATTTTGCGCAACCCATCCCGATCCGTCGGCGTGACGAACTGGGCCAGTTGGCCACCGATGTGAACACCATGGCGGGCAGCATCCACCAGATGCTGGAGGCCAAGCGAGGATTGCTGCTGGCCATCAGCCATGAGCTGCGCAGCCCCCTGACCCGGGCGCGACTGAATACCGAACTGTTGCCCGAAGAGGGCGATGTGGCCGCGCGGCGCGAGGCCCTGCTGCGTGATTTGGGTGAGATGCGCGACCTGGTTACCGACCTGCTGGAAAGCGAACGCCTGGGCCAGGGTCACGCGGCCTTGCAATTGGAGTCTGTCAATTTGGCAGAGCTGATACAGGAGGTGGTCCACGCCGCCGCGCCGTTAGCACGGACGGTGCAAGTGGTGGATATGGAGCTTGCCGCCGATCTGCCCCTGCAGCAACTGGACCGCACCCGCATGCGCCTGTTGATCCGCAATCTGCTGGACAATGCCCTGCGCCACAGTGCCGACGCGGCCCAGCCTCCAGCGGTTCGACTGCAAGCCGCAACGGCTTCAGGCGGGCAAGGGGTCTGCATCACCGTGCGCGACTACGGCCCTGGAGTGGACGACGATGTTTTGCCCCACCTGGCCGAACCCTTTTACCGGCCTGACTCGGCGCGCGGCCGTACGGCGGGCGGGGTTGGCCTGGGCCTGTATCTGTGCAAACTGGTGGCCCAAGCCCATGGCGGCAGCTTAAGCGTACGCAATGCCCAGCCGGGGCTGGAGGTCAGCGTGGATTTGCCCATCCGGGTTGTTGCACCTGTCTCTCGCTAGGTTTTCTTGCGCTTGTCGCTCTTTTTGGACTTCTTGTCTTTCCTGGGCCTGGCCGGTGAGCCATCGTTGCAGCGCCCATCCAGCTCCGCCTCGACCCGCTCACACAGCGTTTGCAGAATCTTGATGCGGGCGTAGTTCTTGTCATTGGCCTCCACCAGCGTCCAGGGCGCGTTGCCGGTGCTGGTGCGCTCCACCATGTCGCACACGGCCAGTTGGTAGGCATCCCATTTTTTGCGGTTGCGCCAGTCTTCCTCGGTGATCTTGAAGCGTTTGAAGGCAATCTTTTCGCGTGCCTTAAAGCGCTTCAGCTGCTCCTGCTGGCTGATCTGCAGCCAGAACTTAACGACCATGGCGCCCGACGCGGCCAGCTCGTGCTCAAAGTCATTGATCTCGGTGTAAGCGCGCAGCCAATCGGCTTCGCTGCAAAAGCCTTCCACCCGCTCGACCAACACGCGGCCATACCAGGTGCGGTCAAAAATCGCCACCCGGCCCTTGCGCGGCACATGGCGCCAAAAGCGCCACAGGTAGGGCTGGGCCCGCTCTTCCTCAGTCGGTGCGGCGATCGGTATGACTTGGTATTGGCGGGCGTCCAGTGCGGAGGTTATGCGCCGAATCGCGCCCCCTTTACCGGCTGCGTCAGCGCCCTCAAATGCACACACCAGTGAGCGTCCTTTGAAACGGGGATCGCGGACCAACTCTGCCAAGCGCCCTTGCCAGTGGGCCAGGGCCACGTCGTAAGCCTTGTCGTCCAGGTGCAGGTGCAAATCCATCGCCGACAACACGGTGCGGCCATCGGTGTCCACCCGCACCAGGGGCGCCACGGGCGCGTACTGCGCGTCGGTGCTTGCCAGTTTTTTCTGCATGGCCTGCAACAGGATTTGCGCCACGGTCAGCGAGCGGTAGCGGTCATCCGTGCCGTCAATGACCCGCCATGGTGCCCACGGCGTGTTGGTCATGCGCAGCAGGTGGCCCGCCACGTCCTGCAGTTTGTCGTAGGTCTTGAGCCGGTCCCAGTTCCATGGGGTCACGCGCCAGGCGGTGCGGGGGTCTTTCTCTAGGGCCTTGAGGCGTTTGGCCTGCCCCACCTTGGTCAGGTGGAACCAGAATTTGAGCACCAATGCGCCCTCGTCGACCAGCATGGCCTCCAGGCGGTTGATCTGGTCGGCCTGGGCGTCCAGCTCCTTCAGTGAAATTTCGTCTTCTATGCGCTGGCGTATCGGCTCCGAGTACCAAGACCCCGCGAAGACGCCCACGCGTCCCTTGGGCGGCAGGGCGCGCCAGTATCGCCACATGGGTGGGCGTTCGCGCTCCTCGTCTGTGGGTGGGGAAAAGGCCAGTGTGGCCAGAAAACGGGCGTCCATCCACTCGTACAGCACATTGATGGTTTCACTTTTTCCGGCACCGTCCTGACCGCTGATCAGCACCACGACCGGTATCTTTTTGCCTTCGTGCAGGTCTACCTGGGCCTCCAGCAGTGCAGCGCGCAGCGCGGGTACCGCGGCCTTGTAGGTGGCTTTGTCGATCTTATGGCCAATTTCTGCGGATTCAAACATGGTGTGTCTCCAGGGCGAACCTCCAACAGGGCAGCCTTTCGGGACCATTCTAGGACGAGGGACCCGTCCCTGGCTGGGGTCGCTCTCGCGCCAATGAATACAGGCAAAAAGTGCCTATAGCCCCCGTAATATATGAACATAATGCTATCAAAATAGAAGCACTCTAAAAAGCCCCCGGCATATTGCCGCGCTGACGCGACATGCTCAGTACAATCGTTCAGGCTCCACCTGAGCAAGTTCCGTGCCCTTATGAAAAAACCATCCCTATTCCTCTTGTCATTGGCACTGAGTGCGGCCTTTTTCTCACCCGTCTGGGCGGAGAAAGCCGACCGCAACAAACCCATCAACATCGTGGCCGCCACCATGCGGGTTGATGATGTGAAGCAACAGACCATTGCTGACGGCAATGTGGAGATGACCAAGGGCAGCATTCTGGTCCGGGCTGCCAAGATTGTGGTGAGCCAGAGTGCGGATGGTTACCAGTCGGCAGTGATCACCAGCACGCCCGGCAAGCTGGCGTTCTTCCGGCAAAAACGCGAGGCGGTGGACGAATTCATTGAGGTGGAGAGCGAACGCATCGACTACGACGGCAGTGCCGACACCGTCAAATTCACCGGCAAAGCCCAGTTGCGCCGCCTGCGCGGTACCGTGTTGGCCGACGAAGTCAGCGGTGCGCTGATCGTCTACGAGAACCTGACCGACAAATTCAGCGTGGATGGCGGCGGTGTCAGCCCCGGTGGCCGCGTTCGCGCCATGCTGACACCTAAACCCGAAGCTGCCGCTTCCTCGCCATCTGCTGCCTCCAGCAGGGCACCGGCTCAGCCCAGCCCCAGTCTGCGTTCCACGACGACGCTGGGGAGTCCCCCCAGTGAGTGAAGCCATGGTGGTGGCGCCTGCAAACGGTGGGCCAGATTCAACATTGGGGCGGCTAGAGGTCAGCCATATCCAAAAGGCCTACGGCAAGCGCCAGGTGGTCAAAGACGTGTCGCTGACCGTGCGCACCGGTGAGGTGGTGGGGCTTTTGGGCCCCAACGGCGCGGGCAAGACCACGTCGTTCTACATCATTGTGGGCCTGTTGCACGCCAGCGCGGGCGACATCACCATCGACGGCCACTCCATCGAACACATGCCGATCCACCGCCGTGCGCGCCTGGGGCTGGGCTATTTGCCGCAAGAGGCGTCGATCTTTCGCAAGCTCAACGTGGAGGACAACGTGCGCGCCGTGCTGGAACTTCAGCACGACGAGGCCGGCAAGCCCCTGAGCAGCGCCGAGATCGAACTGCGCCTGACTGCGCTGCTGCAAGACCTGCGGGTGGAGCATTTGCGCGCATCACCCGCCCTGGCGCTGTCGGGTGGCGAACGCCGTCGCGTTGAAATTGCGCGTGCGCTAGCGACACGGCCGCGGTTTATTTTGCTGGACGAGCCCTTTGCCGGTATCGACCCGATCGCGGTGATCGAGATCCAGCGCATCATCAATTTCCTGAAATCCCGTGGCATCGGTGTGCTGATCACCGACCACAACGTGCGCGAAACGCTGGGCATTTGCGACCACGCCTACATCATCAGCGATGGCACCGTGCTGGCCCAAGGCACCCCCGCCGAGATCGTGGGCAATGCCGATGTGCGCCGCGTGTACCTCGGCGAACACTTCAAGATGTGATGAAACAAGGGCTGTCTCTCCGCGTGTCGCAGCATCTGGCGCTCACGCCCCAGTTGCAGCAGTCCATCCGCCTGCTGCAACTCTCCACGCTGGAACTCAGCCAGGAAGTGGAGCAGATGCTGGACGAAAACCCGTTTCTGGAAGTAACGCAGGACGAGGCCGTGCGCGAGGAATTTGGCCTGGCCCAGGCCGATACGCCGGTCAGTGACGGTGAGCGTGAAACGGAAGTTGCTACTGTTTCAGTAGCAGACTATGCAGATTCTACGGGGGCTAGCACCACAAAAGACGAAGACAATACGCCGCTGGGCGGTGGTGATGAAGAGCCCAACTGGGATGGCGACGGCACCACCGAGATGGTGCCCGACGATGGCGAATGGGGCACCGACGCCAAGGCCAAAGCCAATAACCTGGGAGACGGCGAAGACACCGACGCCACCGAGTTGGCCCGCACGCAAGAATCACTGCAATCGTATTTGCACCGCCAGGCCTTGAGTCTGCGCTTGAGCGAGACGGATGCCAGCGCATTGCGCTTTCTGATCGAGTCACTCAACGACGACGGATACCTGGAAGACCCGTTGATCGACTTGGCGCGTGGTCTGGCCGGTGACGATGAGGAGCAAGTCGAAGACCTGGTGCACCACTTCACGGTAGCCATGGGATTGCTGCACAGCCTGGAGCCTGCGGGTGTGGGTGCGCGCGATTTGGGCGAATGCCTGCGCTTGCAACTGCGCGCCAAACTCGACGACACGCTGAACCCACCCGAGCCCGAATTGGCCGCATTGCTCGCGCTGGCCCTGCGCATCTGCGCCCAGCCCATGGACTTGCTGGCCCGCCGCGATGTCAAAAATCTGGTGCAACGCTGCGGTGGCACCGACGCGTTGACGCGCGAGGCCATCACGCTGATTGCCCGCCTGGAGCCCAAGCCCGGGCGCCGCTTTATCGACGTGGAGCGCAATATTGTGGTGCCCGATGTGCTGGTGGTGGCCGCAGGCAAGGCCCGCAACGGCATCAACCCGCAGTTTCGCGTCATGCTCAACCCCGAGGTCATGCCCAAGCTGCGCGTGCACGACATTTATGCCAATGTGCTGCGCAACCACCGCGGCGGCGGCAAAGACAGCGCCAGTTATGCCGGCCTGCAGCAGCGCCTGCAAGAAGCGCGCTGGTTCATCAAGAACATCCAGCAGCGGTTTGACACCATCTTGCGCGTCAGCACCGCCATCGTGGAGCGGCAAAAAGGTTTTTTCTCACACGGCGAGATGGCGATGCGGCCGCTGGTGCTGCGCGAAATTGCCGACGAGTTGGGCCTGCACGAGTCCACCATCAGCCGCGTCACCACGGCCAAATACATGGCCACGCCGTTTGGCACGTTTGAACTGAAGTATTTCTTCGGCTCGGGCCTGGGCACCGAGTCCGGTGGCAATGCGTCCAGCACGGCGGTACGCGCGCTGATCAAACAATTCATCAGCGCCGAGAGCGACAAGAAACCTTTGAGCGACAACCAGATCTCCGAAATGCTCAAAGAGCAGGGCATCGAATGCGCCCGCCGCACCGTGGCCAAGTACCGCGAAGGTTTGAAGATCGCCCCCGCTTCGCTGCGCAAGGCGCTGTAAGGCGGCGCTTGGTAAAAATCAGGCCTTGGCGGGCTCTGTCGTCGCGGCCGGTGGTGGTGTGACGGGTTCTACGGTATAGGCTGCGCCGCCAAACTTAAGTGCCGTATGCGCACGGTGTGATTGGACCAGCGGATAGAACATTTGGTGGTACCAGTGTTCCTGCCCAAACAAACGGTCGTCAATCAGGCCCACCTGGGCCGGGTATTGGCGGGTGATGTGCGCGGAGCCGAACAGCATATCCCACAGAAAGAGCATGTTGCCAAAGTTACCCTTGTAGTGGCCAATGCCGTCGTCATTGGTAATGGCATGGTGGGCCCAGTGGGTGGCGGGGGTCGAGAATGTGCGTTCCACCACCCACATCACCGGGTGCAAGGCCTTGATCCGGTACAGGGGTTCGTCCCAGCGCCATGCACAGTGGGCGCCCAGGATAAACGCAATTTTGACCACCAGGTAGCCCGCATACACCCAGCCGCCAATGCCCATATACAGCAGCGCCCCACTGATCCATAGGCCCGGCATGAGCATGTAGTAGAAGAAATTGTTGCGGTACGTGATACGGATGCTCATGTACTCCGCCGAGTGGTGTGCCCGGTGCAGCGGCCACAACAAAGGGGAATGCGAGAGACGGTGCCACCAGTATTGGGTCATGTCATCACCAACGACCAAAATGGCAACCATGGCCCACCAAGGCCAATGTGCCAGGGCACCCGCCCAATCGGGGAAGAATAATTCTCCGCATTTGCGCATCGTGAGCAGCGCAATGGGCTGAGAAATCGCGATCAGGCTGATGAACATCAATAGCTCCAGCTTGGTGTCGTTGCTGGTGGCATGGACCGTGTCCTGGTAGCGCCGGCTGATGTACTCTTTCAATGCGAATCCGAGCATCAGACTCAGGATCAGCAGGTTTTGCAGTTGCATGGCAGTCATGGTGCGTGTCTCCGTCTTTTTTGCTTGTGCGCACAATGTAATTTGCTGCTTATGTTGCGTCCAGTGCATTGTTTGCATTAATCTAATGCACTGGAGGTATTGCACGATGGAGTTTCGCCACTTGAACCATTTGGTTGCCTTGGCTGAGGAGCGGCATTTCGCCCGCGCGGCCCTGCGGGTGCATCTGAGCCAACCTGCCTTCAGCCGTAGCATCCAGGCCTTGGAACGGCAGGCGGGCTTGCGCCTGTTTGACCGGGACGGGGGTGATGTGCGCCCCACAGCGGCAGGCGCGTTTCTGATCGAACGTGCCCGCCGTCTCTTGTTTGACGCCCGATGCGTGGACCGTGACCTGGCTCTTTACCGTAACGGTGCATTGGGTGATACGGCTTTTGGTGTTGGGCCGTTCCCTGCCGCCACGCTGCTGCAACAGGTTTTGCCCGCGCTGCGCAGAGCGCACCCCCAAGTCGGCTTGCGCGTTGAGGTGGGTAACTGGGTGCAACTGCTGGATCGGCTGCGCAAGGAGGATATTGAATTTTTCATTGCGGATGCCAGAAGCATGTCCGGAGATCGAACCCTGGACGTTCATCCCTTGGTGCGGCAAAAGGGCGGCTTCTATGTCCGCCAGGGGCATCCGTTGGCGCCGGGCGATTACGAATTGGCGCAGGTGTGGGCCTGCGGTGTGGCGACCACGCGTCTGCCCACCGAAGTCAAGGTCTTGCTGGCGCGTCTGATGGGTGTGCCACCTGACGCACTGGCCGCGCCAGCGCTGGAGTGTGACGATGTGCATACCCTGATCGCCTTGGCGTTGGCAACAGACACCGTATTGGTTTCCAGTGATGCCGCTGTGCAATCCGCATGCAAGGCACGGGAACTACGGCGGATTCAGGTCAAGGGATTTCCCGATACCTATATAGAAATGGGCATCATCAGTTTGCACAAGCGCACCGCGTCACCGATGGCGCAGCACGTCATCCGGGCATTTCAGCAAGTCGTGGCGTGAGTGGGCCTGGTCCGGGTTGGGGTACGATTCCTGCCTTATTGGGATCGACGCGTGAACCAACTCCAAATTTTCCTCCCCTGCGCCGCCGGCGTAGAAGACCTGCTGGCCCACGAGGTGCACGACCTCACTGGCCTAATGGGTGAAGACCTGCTGACCCGACGTGGCGGCGTCATGGCGCGGGCCTCTTGGCGCGACGCCATGCGTCTCAACCTGCACAGCCGCCTGGCGCAGCGCGTGCTGGTGCTGCTGTCCTACACCGAGTACCGCAACGAGCAGGACCTGTACCGGGCGGCCAGTGAGGTAGCGTGGGAAGTCTGGTTCACACCGGCTCAGACCATCAAGGTGGAAGTGACGGCCCAGCACAGCCCGCTCACCAGCCTGAACTTTGCCGCGCTCAGGATCAAGGACGCCGTGTGCGACCGGTTTCGGGACAAGGCCAACGGCGTGCGCCCGAATGTGGACACCCAGTGGCCCGACGTGCGCATCTACACCCACCTGACCACCGACCACTGCTCGCTTTACAT
>JBKJJC010000088.1:0-19676 GCA_046598245.1 Rhodoferax sp. | reverse complement strand
AGTTCCTGGCCAATGCCGTGGTGGACTCTGGCTTCACCGCCGTTGACCAGACGGTGGATTGTGTGGCGGGCAGCACCTTGAACACTTTGGCGGGCGGCAAGTACGGCTGCAATATTGGCAACCCCGCCACTGCCACCATGGGGCGGTGGTACCCCAGCCATTACTCTTTCACTGGGACTCTGGCACCCGCGTGTGTGTTGGGCAACTTTGCTTACATGGACCAAGATGCCTTGGGCGTTGCCCTGACCGTGAGAGCACACGCGACCACCGGGGCAACGGCCGCCGCCACAGACCCGGTCACCAGCCGCTACACCACGGGTTATCCCAATCTGGCAGCAGTCACCATCAGTGGTGACAACGGCGGCACTGCCGTTGCCGTTTCCCGCTTGGGCAGCCCGGCGTTTCCTGCCATGCCCAGTAACACGCTGTGGAGCAGCGGACAATTTCAGATCTCCGACACCTATGCCTTCACCAAGCTGCCGGCTGGACCCGATGGAGCGTATGACCTGTTCAAGCTCAGAGCGGCCTTGACGGATTTGCCGGCTGGCGATGGTAGCCTTTTGATAGGGCCTGCTGCCGCGCAGGAAACCAATACGACCCGTGTACGCTACGGTCGCATTCAGTTGCAAAACGCCTACGGTTCGGAATTCCTGGCGTTGCCCATTCCCATCGCCATTCAGTTCTGGAACGGCACCTGGCAACCTAACCTGGTAGACAGCTGCACCGTGATACCGGAGTCCGCGTTTTCATGGCAGTTTCCGACTGTCACTGTGCCACGGCCCAACAACCTTGTAGCGTGTGAGACGCGTATAGCATTGTCCGGGGCCGCACCGTCGTATGTATTGGGCTTGCCTGCTCCTGGTGCAGGCAACGCTGGATGGGCGGACCTGACCCTGAACCTCGGGGCTACTGCACTGGCCGCCAACAGCCAATGCACCGCTGTAGGCGCCGCGGGGGCAACTGATGTACCCACCAATATGCCGTGGCTGCAGTTCAACTGGACTGGCACGGTAGGCAACCCCAGAGCCCGTGCTGTGTTTGGCGCGTTCAGAAGCCCTCTCATCTACCGCCGCGAGAACTATTGACGCAAATTGACATCGAATTTCTCAGACATTGCGCCCAAGCGGTTCAATCAGTGACATGATCGCACTAGTAGCTATTAAAATGAGAGCAATTTTTCAATGGGTTCACCAACCATGATGGAAGCAGTTCAGATCGTCCCTGATCGCCCCAACCTGCGGGAGTGCGCGTAAGCATGCGCCGACCCTGGAACCGCAAGTCGTCTCTCGATCGGGTGGTGGTGTCCTGGTCGGCAGGAACATTCGCCTATATTCGCGCGCACGCGACGTCCGATGGATTGTTTGCACTGCAGCGGATGGGCATTGAACGCCAGGGCACCGATAGCAAAGAAGCCTTTGTGCGCCGCCTCCAGGCACTAGGGCTCAGGGGCATGGTGGTGCACACCATGCTGCGCCCGGAACAGTACCAATTGCTGCAAATTGATACCCCGCCGGTCGCGCCAGAAGAACTGCGTGCGGCGGCACGGTTTCAGATCCGAGACATGGTCAATGTCCACATTGATGACATCACGCTGGATGTGATGCAGGTAGGGGATGGACAGCAAAAAGGCCCAAAAAACCTTTTTGTGGTGGCTGCAAAGAACGAAGTGGTGCGTGATGTCTTTGCACTGGGTGACGCATTGAACTGGAAAGTGCCGGTCATTGACATCCAGGAGACCGCCCAGCGAAACTTGCAAAGCGCACTCGCCAAGCAAGATGGCCGACTGGAGCGTGCAGACGCCGCTCTTTTCATTACCGATGAACTCCAAGCCGTGCTCACTATCAGTGCCAATGAAGAGTTGTTTTTTACGCGACGGCTCGATTTGCCACAGGGGTTCTTGGGTATGGCCTGGGGGGCTTCACAAGACGCAGCGGCAGACAGTGCCCCCGACGGATTCACCCCAGTGAGCGAGTACGTGCCCGACTATGCCGGTGGCGGCACTGCCAGCGCCGTCGCAAGTTCCGAACATGGTGACTCCGAAAGGGTTCAAAGGTTCTTGGTGGAAGTGCAGCGATCTCTGGATTTGTGGGACCGTACTTGGTCCAGCATGCCTCTGGGTGGTCTGCGCGTGTATGCCGGCGAGCGCTCTACGGAATTAGCCGATTGGTTTAGCCAAGAAATGGGCCAGCCCGTCTCTGCCATGAATTTGGAGACCTCTTTCGCAGGCTTGGGTTCCATGGCCTTGGCTGATCAAATCTATTGTTTGCCGCTTCTGGGTGTGCTGCTGCGTACAGAATCCCGCAAACTTTAAGCCCCAACGCAAGCACCTGTAGCCATGCCCCAGCAAATAAACCTGTGTACGCCCATACTGCTAAAGCAGAAGCGCTACTTTTCGGCGCAGACCATGGCCACTGCACTGGGCTTATTTTTGGTAGTGGGTGCGGTTTTGTGCGGCGTGTGGGTTTGGAACCTGGACCGCGCCCGTGAATCCTTTCAACAGTCCACCAACAACCATGCGGTGGAGTTGACCGGCCTCAAGGCCGCTATCCAAAGCAGTCAGGCCAGTGCAGCGCCCGTGGACCCTGCACTGACGGCGTTGTTAACCGAACGCCGCAATACCTTGGCGCAGCGTGAGAAGCTAAAGGAGGCGTTGAACGACGGTATGTTCCGCCCGGGATGGGGGCATTCTGACCGGCTGGCCTGGGTGGCACGCAGCATTCCGACACCGGTCTGGATTACCGAGGTGCGTATGGACGGCGCCCGGTTCGAGGTCAGCGGTTTTACGCTGGAGCCTGCGGCGCTCAACGATTGGGTGGGCAAACTGTCGGCCAGCCCACTGATGCAGGGCCTCAGGCTGGCCACTGTGAAGGTTCAAAATGCAACGGTGGCGAACATGGCAGCACCTGGTGCAGCGGCTTCTGCAGCTTCTACTCCGGTAGCGCCCGCGCGACCGGTCTGGTCATTTAATCTGGTCAGCGTAGAGCCGCTTGCAGTCGCTCCACAAGCGCAGGCGAGCACACCGGGGAGCAGGCCATGAAACAAAAATGGCAACAGTTGGCGCTGCGCATAGATGCAATGCAATTGCGGGAACGGGTGTTCGTGTTTCTCACCCTTATTGTCTGCTTTGCGGCTTTGGCTGACACGCTGTGGATATCGCCGGCGCAAGTCGCCCATAAACAAGCCGCCCAGCGGTTTGCCACGCAAGAAACCGAGCTGCAACGACTGCGAAACGAATTGAAAGCCTTGGCACAACCCGTGGACGCCAACAAAGTGGTGCGAGAAGATATTGCCGCCGCCAACCAACGCCTAGAAGCCATTAACCAGGAAATCAAGGCTGTGGCCCCGCTTGCGCAGGGTGGCCCGGCCATTGAACAGGCGTTGGTGCAGTTCCTGCGGCGCCAAGAGGGGCTGACGTTGATTGGCACCGGAACGCTTCATAACGAAGGCGCGAGCCTGGCGAATGCGACTGCAGTCCCAGCCGCTGCCGCTGGTGCGCAGCCCGTTATCTCCCGCCGCGGTCTGGAGCTGAGTGTGGCGGGTAGCTACGCAGATTTGGTGCGCTACGTGCGCACGCTGGAAAACGCACTCCCCACGCTGCGCTGGGGCACATTGCAACTCAAAACGACCAAGCAGGCGCCGGAGATGACGTTGCAGGTTTTTGTAATAGGAGTGCCGCCATGAACGCAGTTCGATGTCTGGCACTTGCTGGTTGCGCATGGGGCATATTACTCAGCACCTTGCCAGTTGCTGCACAAGACGCATCGCGCGACCCGACGGTAGCGCCTTCAGAAACCGGAACGGCAGCGCCCTCCCCCGCCGGTGGTGAAGGTATGACAGTTCTGGTGCGCGACGGCAGACCCTATCTGGTGGTGGGCACCCGCCAATATGCACCAGGCGACAAGATCGGCAATTTGCGCCTGCAGCGCGTCACCGAAAAAGAAGTCTGGTTCCACGATGGCAACGCATTGATCAAAGTACCTCGCTTTGCGGGCATTCAACGCAACATCTCCCATGCAAAATCACCATGCACGGCAGCTGCCAACAGTGCTGCGTCTGCAGTCGCACCGTGCAAAGATACCCAACCGTGAAACCCACGCCCATGACTACCAACGCCGCCACCCTCACGAATAAGTTTCCATTCGGCGCTTTGCTGATCGCAGGTTTGCTTGCCGGTTGCGCCGCAGACCGGCCGCTGCGCACGCCGGATGTCAGCGAGACAGTACGTGCCGAACTGGCAACCGCGGTAACCCCGGCACCCAGGCCCATGGTTGCGGTACCAGCGCGGGTGAGCGACGCACTGGCGGAGCCCACACCCAAACCCATGGCAGTGCCAGCCGAACCGCGATTGGATCTGCTGGTCAACAACGCACAGGCGCGCGAAGTTTTCCTGGCGATCGTGGCAGACACCCGCTACAGCATGCTGATGCACCCGGACGTTTCGGGCACCCTATCGGTGACACTCCGCGGTGTCACGGTAACGGAGGCGCTGGAGGCCATTCGCGATGTCTATGGGTATGACTTCAAAATTGAAGGCCGGCGCATTGTGGTGTATGCACCTACGCTGCAGACCCGGGTGTTTACCATCAATTACCCGCATGCTTTGCGCGTAGGCAACAGCGAACTTCGGGTGTCGTCTGGTTCAAGCGGAAACAGCAACGGCAACAACAATGGGGCAAGCGGCGCTGGCGCAGCCGGAAACTCCGGTGCCTCGGGCTCCGGTGGCGGCGGCGGGCAACAACAAATCAACAGCCGCGTCACCACCACGTCGCAAACAGACTTTTGGGCCGAACTCACCGAAGCGGTGAAGGGCATGGTAGGCGCGGGCGTCGGTCGCAACGTGATTGTCAGCCCACAAGCCGGCATCATGGCCGTGCGCGCGATGCCCGAAGAATTGCGCCAGGTCAGCCAGTTTCTAAAGGCGGCGCAGATTGCAGTCGAGCGCCAGGTGATGCTGGAAGCCAAGATTGTGGAAGTGGAGTTGCGCGATGGCTACCAGAGCGGCATTGATTGGTCGGCCTTGCGCAACAGCGGGCGCTATACCGGTGTTATGGGCACGGTAGGGGGCGGCACACTCAACAATGTTCTGATCAACGGCGTGACTTCCAATGTGCCCGGCTTTCCGAGTAGCGGAGAACCCGCTCTGGCCGATACGATCGCGCTGCCAGGTGCTAGCGGTGGCCTGTTCGGGCTGGCGCTGGCCACCGAAGGCTTCCAGGCTGTACTGGGCTTTCTGGAGACGCGTGGCGACGTCCAGATCCTGAGCAGCCCACGCATCGCCACCTTGAACAACCAGAAGGCGTTACTAAAGGTCGGTACCGACGACTACTTTGTGACCAACGTCACCGGTGGTACGGCTGCTACCGCAGCGGCTGCCGGGGCGGCGGCAACCGCGCCTTCCTTGCCTACTCTGACATTGACGCCCTTCTTCTCCGGCATTGCGCTGGACGTAACGCCGCAGATTGACGACGGCAACAACATCACCTTGCACATACGTCCATCAGTCACCAATGTCATCGAAAAAACCAAGAGGGTGGACTTGGGATCCATTGGCAACTATCGGTTGCCCGTTGCCTCGAGTTCAGTCAACGAATCGGACACCATGGTGCGCATACAGGATGGCAATATTGTCGCCATTGGCGGGCTGATGCAGATGGAGTCCAGCCGTTCCGCATCCGGTATGCCGGGCACATCGGACGTGCCATTCTTATCCTCTATTTTGGGCAACAGGGCCAACACGGGCCGCAAGAAAGAATTGGTGGTACTGATCAAGCCCACCATCATCCGCAACGCCGACGACTGGGAGGCCCAGACCCGGCGCACGCGGTCCGCGTTGGATGATATGGACGCCACGCGCGCACGTGTCATCCGCATGGATGGCAGCACTTACAACGTCGAACCAGCGCGTAAGCAATAAGTCTATGTACCTGGGGCACTTTTCGCTGCGTGAAGCCCCATTTTCGATCACGCCGGATTCGTCGTTTTTCTACCCCCACGAAAGCGCGCAGGCCGCACTGAACACGCTGCTGGTGGCGCTGCGCAGTGGCGAGGGTTTTCTGAAAATCGTCGGTGAAGTGGGGTGCGGCAAGACCGTGCTGTGTCGCCAATTGCTCAAGACCCTGCAGGGCGAGTTTGTGACCGCCTATATTCCCAATCCCGACATGGGCCCCGACGATTTGCTAATGGCACTGGCGCTGGAGCTCAACATCAAACCCGTGCCACCCATCAGCCGCCACAGTGTGCTGAACGCGTTGCGCGACTGTTTGCTGCACCATGCCCAGGAAGGCCGCCAAGTGGTGGTCTGCATCGACGAGGCCCAGGCCATCCCCCTGCGCACAGTTGAGAGCCTGCGCCTGCTGTCCAACCTCGAAACCGAGAAACGCAAGCTGTTGCAACTGGTACTGCTGGGCCAGCCCGAGCTGGATGCCAAGCTGGCGCGGCCAGAGATTCGGCAGCTGTTGCAACGCATCACCTTCAGCGAGTATCTGGGCCCCATGCCCGCCGACCGTGTGCCGGTGTACTTGGTTCACCGCATGACCACGGCAGCGGTAGACACCCATACCGACGTCCATGTTTTTGAAGCGGATGCCGCCAAGGCCATTGCGCGGCATAGCGGCGGCGTGCCGCGTTTGATTAATGTGCTAGCCCACAAATGCCTGATGCTCGCCTATGGCGAAAATGCGCACCGCGTCAATGCCGCCCACGTGCGCCTGGCGGTGGCGGACACACCAGGCATTGTTGCGCCGCGCCCATGGTGGTGCCGCCTGTGGCCGTGGCAAACACGGGCACAGGCCCCGGTGCCATTCTCCGAGAGCGAATTACGCACCCCGGCCAGGAGCAAGTCGTGAGTGTCATCAACAAGATGCTGCGCGACCTGGACCACCGGGCCAACCCCTCTGTCGCCACATTGCCAGGGCCTGCCGCCTTGCGCCAGGGCACCGCCAGCGTGGGCATGGATGCGTTTGCGTCCGCTCCGTCAGCCCGCTCAAAGCCCCGTCTTTGGCTGGGCTTGGGCCTGATTGCAGTAGCAGCGTTCCTTGGCGGCGGCTGGTTGTGGTGGTCATCGTTGCCGTCCACAGGCCCATTCTTCGCCACCCGAACTAGCGCCAACGCCCCTGCGCCCTTAGCGGCGTCGTCCACCAAGGGCGCCAGCGCGGCGCCTGGCATTGCTGCGGATGCTACCGCCTCTGCACCCATAGCTGCAGCGCCCACCCCGGTTGTCAGCGCGAGCAGCACCAGCGCAGTCCCAGCCGAACCCTCGGTTGCGTCCATGATTTTGCGCATGGAGTCCAGCCTGTCGGCGCGCAAGGCGCTAGACGCAATGCTGTCCAAACCGCCGCCACTGGCCACCAATGCTCGCGAGGCTTCATCTGCGCCACCGGCGCCTGCTGCCACGGCCTCACCCGTCACCGCGGCCGTGGTCGCACCCACGCCGTCGCCGTCGCCGTCCGAGCGCGCAAACCCACGCGGCGCTGCACCCAAGACATTAACCACTGCCACTGCCACAGCGCCAACCCCAACCGGCGACAGCGCGCCCATTCTGCAGCGCCAGCAACAGGCAGGCGGCGATGTGCTGACCCAGACCCAAGCCCTGTGGAACAGCGGCTCGCGCGACGCAGCCATGGACTTGATGCAGCAGTCCATCGCGGCGGCAGAGCGCAGCGCCAAGACGGGCACGACGGGCAGCGCCGTGCTGCTGCCGCTGGTGCGCGAAATGGCGCGCATGCAGCTGGCCGAATCCCGTTTTGGCGCCGTATGGGAACTGCTGACACGCCTGGAGCCTCTGCTGGGCAACCAAGCCGACCTGTGGGCGATACGCGCTAACGCAGCCCAGCGCCTGGGCCGCCACCAAGACAGCGTGCACGCCTACATGATGGCCTTGCAGTCGCGCCCGGACGAGCAGCGATGGCTGCTCGGCACCGCCGTATCGCTGGCCGCCTTAGGCCAAACGACCAGCGCAGCCGAAATGGCAGACAAGGCCCGTGCTGTGGGTCCTGTGAGCAAGGAAATTCTGACCTATCTGCGCCAGACTGGCGTGCAGATACGGGAATAGCATTTAAGCCATTTCAGCCTGTAGCCCCCGTAAACCATAGATATATTGCTATATATTTTGTAGCATATGCTGGGCTGCACGCAACGCACTCACAGCGAAACAGGGTTGCGCCGGTATTGCATGGCCTCGGCCAAGTGGGCCACCTGTGTGTACTGCGCACCCGCCAGGTCAGCAATGGTGCGGGCCACCTTGAGGGCGCGGTGGGTACCCCGTGCCGACCAGCCCAGACGGCTGGCCGCCACGTTCAAAAACTTCAGCGCATCGGCTTCGAGCAAGATGTGCTGGTCTATGGCTTGGCCTTGCAAGGCCATATTGCTACTGCCTTGGCGCTCTACAGCCCGGGCCCGCGCTGCATCACACCGCGCACGGATACTGTCTGTGGATTCGCCGGCTGGGGCACCCAACAGATCGGCGTGGGCCAGGTTGGGCACCTCCACATGCAAATCGATGCGGTCCATCAGCGGACCACTAAGCTTGGCTTGGTAGCGGTGAATCTGGTCGGGCGTGCAGCGGCATTGGTGTGCGCTGGAGCCCAGGTAACCGCAGGGGCAGGGGTTCATAGCGCCGATCAACTGGAACCGTGCCGGAAACTCGGCCCGCTGTGCCGCCCTTGAGATGGTGATACTGCCGGTCTCCAAGGGCTCCCGCAGAGCCTCTAATGCCGCACGCGGAAATTCGGGCAACTCGTCGAGGAACAACACCCCGTTGTGGGCCAGCGAGATTTCACCTGGACGGGGTGGAGAGCCACCGCCCACCAAGGCCACTGCGCTGGCCGAATGGTGCGGGCTGCAAGTCGGGCGCCGTCCCCAGTTGGCAATGGCAAAGCGACCACTGAGGCTGCCAATGGCGGCACTTTGCAGGGCCTCTTCACAGGACATTTGCGGTAACAACCCCACAAAGCGCTGCGCCAACATGGACTTGCCCGAGCCTGGTGGCCCAACCAGGAGGGCGCTGTGGCCACCCGCCGCCGCAATTTCCAGGGCACGCTTGGCGCCAGCCTGGCCTTTGACATCGGCCATATCGGGCCAGTCGGCGACTCGAGCCTGCAACAGATCGGGCACCACGCGCACCCAGCCGTCGTCTGCGGGTGCGATGTCGTTTGCACCCAAAGCGTCTAGCGCGGCGCCTGCGGGTACAAATTGCCGAACCACATCTAACAAATGCCGCGCCCGGTAGACCTCGGAACCAGGCACCAGGGCCGCCTCCTCCGCGTTGCCCGGCGGCAGCACCAGACGGGTAGCCACCTTGCCGGTGTGCAGCGCTAACGCCATCGCCAGTGCACCCCGCACCGGATGCAGTGCGCCGGTCAACGACAACTCACCGGCAAATTCATACTGGGCAAGCTGGGTACCGTCGATCTGCCCACTGGCCGCCAAAATGCCCAGCGCAATGGGCAAGTCCAGTCGGCCCGAATCCTTGGGCAAATCAGCCGGAGCCAGGTTCACGGTGATGCGCTGGTTGTGCGGAAAAGTGAGCCCTGCATTCTGGATGGCGCAGCGCACCCGCTCGCGGGCCTCTTTCACTTCAACATCGGCCAAACCCACCAAAGTAAAGCTGGGCAGGCCATTGGCCAGATGCACTTCCACCGTGACCTTGGCCGCTTCCAGCCCCCGCAGAGCCCGGCTCTGCACCAAAGATAAGCCCATTTCACCATCTCCCAAAATAGTGCGCACCGGTTTGATTTGTTACCAAATTGGTGCATACTTTAGCGCACCAACTGTTTATCCGTACAGCTAGCATAACGCCTATTGCACGCAGTGGTGGACGCATTTGCCGTGTTCCGAGCAAAAAGAAATGGCATGCATCCTGCTTAGGTGGTTCATCCCGCAACCTTTCAGGAGTTTTCCATGAACCTCACAACTAAATCCATCCTTGTTCTTGCAACGTCCGCCGTGCTTGGTACCAGCGCAATGGCGCAAACAGCTGCTCCGGCAGCCGAGCCAGCGTCCAGCTTGAGCTTCAATGTGGGCGTCGTCAGTGACTACCGCTTCCGCGGGGTTTCACAGACATCCTTCAAGCCCGCCTTGCAAGCCGGTGCGGACTTTTCGCACGCAAGTGGTTTTTATGTAGGCGCCTGGGGCTCCAACGTGAGCTGGATCAAGGACTATGTGGGCGCGACCGATGGCACGCTGGAAATAGACCTGTACGGCGGCTTCAAGGGTGCAATTACCTCCGGCCTCAACTTCGATGTGGGTGTGATCACTTACCAATACCCCAACAACACGGCCGACAAGGTGCTGGTCAACGCCAACACCACCGAACTGTATGGCGCGCTGACCTTTGGCATCGCCACCATCAAGTACAGCCATTCCACCGGCAACTTCATCGCCAACCCCAACAGCTCGGGCAGTTCCTACTTGGAAGCAGCAGCCACGTTTGACCTCGGTGGTGGTTTCTCGCTGACACCACACATTGGTCGCCAGACCATTCCCAACCAGGGTGGCAATGGTGACTACACCGACTACTCACTGGCACTGGGCAAAGACTTTGGCAATGGCCTGACCGCATCACTGGTCGCCGTCACTACGGATGCCAAAGACTCGTTCTACAAAGTCGGAACCTTTGACAACCTGGGCAAGAGCGGCGTCACCATTGGCGTGAAGTACACGTTCTGATCCAGTCCACCCTTCAAGGAAATAGTATGAAACTCGTAACGGCAATCATTAAACCGTTCAAGCTCGATGAGGTGCGCGAAGCCTTGTCCGGCATGGGCGTACAGGGCATCACAGTGACCGAAGTCAAAGGCTTCGGTCGGCAAAAGGGTCACACCGAGCTGTACCGCGGCGCGGAATATGTGGTCGATTTCTTGCCCAAGGTCAAGATCGAGGCTGCCATTGACGACGCCCTGGTCGACCGTGTCATCGAGGCCATCGAAGGCGCGGCCCGCACCGGCAAGATCGGTGACGGCAAGATTTTTGTGTACGACCTGGAGCAGGTCGTTCGTATTCGCACTGGCGAGACAGGGAAAGAAGCACTATGAAAAAACTACTCGTATCCCTCGCGCTGGGCTGGGGCCTGCTGACAGCCGGTTCAGTCACACTGGCGCAAACGGCCGCACCCGCTGCATCAGCACCTGCGATGACCGCATCCGCTGAGATGGCAGCGCCAGTAGTTGCACCTGCAGCAGCTGCGCCCGCTGCAGCAGAAACCGCAGCCCCGGCCGCTGCGCCCGCACCGGTTCCTAATAAAGGCGACACCGCCTGGATGATGGTCTCCACCATGCTCGTCATCCTGATGACCGTGCCCGGCCTGGCCCTGTTCTACGGCGGCCTGGTCCGCAGCAAGAACATGCTGTCGGTGCTGATGCAGGTCATGGTCACGTTCTCGATGATCGTGGTGCTGTGGTTCATCTACGGCTACAGCCTGGCATTCACTGAAGGCAACCAGTTCATTGGCGGGTTCGATCGGCTGTTCATGAAGGGGGTCTGGGACAACACTGCCGGCACCTTTGCCAACGCCGCCACGTTCAGCAAGGGCGTCTACATCCCCGAGATCGTGTTTGCAGCCTTCCAGGCCACGTTTGCTGGTATCACCTGTGCGCTGATCGTGGGTTCGTTCGCCGAGCGCATGAAGTTCTCTGCCGTGTTGGCCTTCATGGTGTTGTGGTTCACCTTCAGCTACGCACCCATGGCCCACATGGTCTGGTTCTGGATGGGTCCTGACGCTTACGCCACCAAGGAAGTTGCAGAAGCCATGACCGCCAAGGCGGGCATGTTGTGGCAGTGGGGTGCGCTGGACTTTGCTGGCGGTACCGTGGTGCACATCAACGCGGCGGTTGCCGGTCTGGTCGGCGCCTTCTTCCTCGGCAAGCGTATTGGTTACGGCAAGGAAGCCATGGCTCCTCACAGCCTGACATTGACCATGGTCGGTGCGGCCCTGCTGTGGGTGGGTTGGTTCGGTTTCAACGCCGGTTCGGCTCTGGAAGCCAATGGTTTTGCTGCACTGGCCTTCATCAACACCCTGGGCGCTACCGCCGCAGCCGTGTTGACCTGGTCTATCGGTGAAGCCATGATGAAGGGCAAGGCCTCTATGCTGGGTGCTGCATCCGGTGCGGTGGCGGGTCTTGTGGCTATCACGCCAGCAGCGGGCAACGTTGGTATCGGCGGTGGCTTGGCCATCGGTCTGATCGCTGGTTTTGCCGGCCTGTGGGGTGTGACCGGTCTGAAGAAGATGCTGGGTGCAGACGACTCGTTGGACGTGTTCGGCGTGCATGGTGTCTGCGGCATCTTGGGTGCACTGTTGACCGGTGTGTTTGCATCGCCCGCTTTGGGTGGCCCTAGCGCCATGGGTGACTGGGTTACCGCCACGATGATTGCGCCCGCTGATTACTCGATCGCTGGCCAAGTCTGGATCCAGGCCAAGGCTGTCGGCTTGACCGTGTTGTGGTCGGGTATCGTCTCCGTCATCGCCTACTTCATCATTGACAAGACCATTGGTCTGCGTGTCAGCGAAGAAGACGAGCGCGAAGGCCTGGACATCACCTCGCACGGCGAGACAGCGTATAACCGCTAATCCGGTTTTCTTCAGCGCAGCACACGCTGCGCATGCCATCAGGCCCTTGGTAACCGACTGGTTCCCAAGGGCCTTTTTTTTGGGCTGGCAAGGGTGCACAATTTGAGGCATGTACAAACCCGTAACCCTACGCTGCAACGATTTGCGGTGCGACATCAAGCCCGACCTGGGTGGCTGCATTGCTGGGCTGTGGCTCGGTGGTATACCGGTGCTGCGATCCACTCCCTCGGAGGATTTGCATTCGGTGCGCCAGGCCGGCAGTTATCCGCTGGTACCGTTTTCCAACCGGGTCGGCCAGGCTACGCTGCAATGGCAGGGAACCGACCACCCGTTGGTCAAAAACTGGGCGCCCGACCCGCACGCCATCCACGGCGTGGGCTGGGAACGGCCCTGGACCGTGCTGGACGCCAACGACACCTTTGCGCTGCTTTCGTATGAACACAAGGCCGACGCATCCTGGCCGTTTGACTTTGACAGCTCGCAGGCCTTCAAACTCGAAGCCCATGCGCTGGAGCTGTCCTTGAGCATCACCAACCAGTCGGCCACATCCGTGCCTGTGGGCCTGGGTTTCCATCCGTTTTTCGTGAAACGTGCAGACAGCCAGGTGCAGTTCGACGCCACCGGTCGTTGGGAAATGGGGGGTGACAAGCTGCCCACCCACCTTGCCACCAGCACTGGCTTGAACACCCCCTGCGCCACGCTGGACGTGGACCACTGCTTTGACGGCTGGAGCGGCACGGTGCAGCTGCGCGACGGTGTGCTTAACATGCGGGTACTCTCCAGCCTGAGCCGCCTGGTGGTGTACAGCACACCAGAGACCGACAGCATTGCGATTGAGCCGGTCAGCCATGTCAACGACGCGGTCAGCCGCATGGCCCAGCTTGGCGCCAGCGCACACGACCTGGGCGTGTGTACGTTGCAACCCGGGCAAACTTTTTCTTGCGCGATGCGGATTGAAGTGGAGCGTGTTTGATGACAACAACAACGACGTCAACCGTGACAACGATGGACTGGCAGACCGTAAGCCCGGACACTTTTCAACTCGGCGAATCCCCTTTTTGGCACCCACAGGAGCAGACCCTTTACTGGGTCGACATTCCCGGCAAAAAGGTATGCCGCGCCAATGTCTACATGGGCACGGTAGACCGCTGGGACATGCCCACTGAGCCCGGTTGTATTGCACCAGCACGCACCGGCGGCCTGGTCATCGCACTGCGCAACGGTGTGTTCCGCGCGCGGGATTGGCGCGGCAGCTTGGAACTGATCACCACCCTACCCTACGACGCGGCTACGGTGCGCGCCAATGACGGCAAGTGTGATGCGTTGGGCCGCTTGTGGGTGGGCACGATTGACGAGCCCAAGGCCAGCCTTGCAGGGGCCTTGTTTTCCATCGATTGCCGAGAGGGCCGAGAGGGCCGAACGCCAATCGTCACGCAGCATGCGGGCAATGCCCTGACCGGCAACGGCCTGGCTTGGAGCCCGGATGGTCGCACCACCTACTGGTCTGACACGCCCAACCACATCGTCCATGCCTGGGATTTTGACGTGCAAGCCAACGCGCTGAGTGCGCACCGTACCTTCCAGCAACTACCGCCCAAACCCGCCGACTGGCATTGGGACGCACCCCGCACCAACGGCTTGCCAGCCTACCGCGGTCGCCCGGACGGTGCGGCGGTGGATGTGCAAGGCAACTACTACGCTGCCATGTTTGAAGGCCAGCGTATCTGCAAATTTGCACCCGACGGCAGGCTGTTGGCCGAGATACCGGTACCGGCCCTGTGCCCCACGATGCCCTGCCTGGGCGGTGAAGACGGCAAGACCCTGTTTGTGACCACGGCACGTTACAACCGCAGCGCAGCTGAACTGGCTGCGTACCCACAATCGGGCTGTGTGTTCTCCACGCAGGTGGATGTGCCCGGCCTGCCGGTGAATTTTTTCACCGACTAAACCACTGGCTTGACCAGGCTTACTCTTGTTGTGGCTCCTGCACCATGCGTATGGTGTCGCGCCCGTGGCGGTCTTTGACGCGGCCCAACTCGGTGTCCAACAGGCGGGTGAGTTTTTCGACCGCGTCAATAAATGCACCTGCCATCTTGTCGGCATCGGCGGTGACCGAGACCGGGTGCCGGCCGGCTACGCGGGCCTCCAGGCGGGCGCGTTTGTCGCTGATGCCGGACTTGCCACCATCCAGATCGCTCAGGAACACTTCCAGGCGGGTAATGCTGTCGCGAAACCGGGACAGGCGACTGTTGGCTTCATCCTGCACCCATTGGGCTAATGACTCTCCGCCCTGAATATGGTCGTCGGTGTTGACTAGTATTTGCATGTGGTTTCCTTTGCTGGTGTGGTGAAACGCTAAAGGCCCATAGTAGCCCCTGTTTTGAAGATACTCTAGCGAACACCCTGCACCACGACCGTGTGGTGGCGCACGGCGCGTTTACTGCGAAACCAAATTTTTTGCGGTCTGTAGCGTCAAAAAATTCACGCCACGGCGGCGAGGCGACCGCTACCATGCAGCAGATGCAAGATATGGACACCGCGCTCAACACCCTCACCGACTGTATCCGTGCCGCTGCTGCAGATGGCACTGCGTTGCGTATACGTGGAGGTGGCACCAAGGACTTTTATGGAAACAACAACAGCTTGCAAGGCCAGTTGCTGAACACCACCGGTCTGAATGGCATCGTGAGCTACGAGCCGTCCGAATTGGTGGTGACCGTGGGCGCAGGCACGCCGCTGGCCGAGTTGGAGGCTGTGCTGGCAGAGAGCGGCCAATGCCTGGCCTTTGAGCCGCCGCACTTTACTTGGTCAACCCGCAGCGCCGCTGGCAGCACGGCCACCGTCGGCGGCATGGTGGCCGCCGGGCTGAGTGGCCCTGCGCGGGCCAGCGCCGGTGCGGTGCGCGAATACGTGCTCGGTCTGCAGATGGTCAACGGTTTGGGGGAAGCGCTAACCTTTGGCGGCCAAGTCATGAAAAACGTGGCGGGCTACGACGTATCGCGCATGATGGTGGGGAGCATGGGTACGTTGGGGCTGATCACCCAGGTGTCGCTCAAGGTGCTGCCGATGGCACCTGCCGAGGCCACGCTGGTGTTTGCGCTGGACCAGACCACGGCGCTGGAATGCCTGCACCGCTGGGGCGGCCAGCCCCTGCCGCTGAACGCCAGTTGCTGGGTGTACGACGACACGGCCAGCCCCAAGGGGCAAGACCTGCTGTTTGTTCGCCTGCGCGGCGCTGTGGCCGCAGTAGAGGCTGCCTGCAACAAAATGCTGGCCGAGCAAACGGGGCAGCGCATGGATCAAACGCAAGACCAGGGCGACTGGGCGCTGTGCCGCGACCAACAACTGCCCTTTTTCCAGCGCCCCGCCGACAGCACATGGGCGCTGTGGCGCCTGAGCGTGTCGCAAACCGCGCCGGTGCTGGACAACCTGCCCTGGCCGCAACTGGTGGAGTGGCACGGCGGTCTGCGCTGGCTGTGGGCACCGCAAGAGGCAGCTGAACAGCTACAGACACTGGCCCGCTCCCACGGCGGAAACGCTACTATTTTCATAGCACATCATGCATATTCTACGGGGGCTAGAGGCCATTTTTATATAAATGACCCGGTGCAACTGGCCATTCAGCAGCGACTTAAGCTGAGCCTGGACCCCAAGGGCATCTTCAACCGCCACCGCCTGTTCACCACCTGGTAGGCCAGGGACCACGCCATGCAAACCCAGCTCGCTCCCGAATACCAGAACACATCCGACGGCCAGGCCGCCGAAGCCATTTTGCGCAAGTGTGTGCACTGCGGCTTCTGCACCGCGACCTGCCCCACCTACCAGTTGCTGGGCGACGAGCTGGACGGCCCGCGCGGACGCATCTACCTGATGAAGCAGGTACTAGAAGGCCAGACGCCCACGCGCAAGACCCAACTGCACCTGGACCGTTGCCTGACCTGCCGCAACTGTGAGACCACCTGCCCCAGCGGGGTGGACTATGGCCATTTGCTCGACATTGGCCGCAAGCTGGTGGATGCGAAAGTACCGCGCCCGCCCCAGGAAAAAGCCCTTCGCTGGGCGCTGAAAGAGGGCATTCCATCCCCTTTGTTTGGCCCCGCCATGGCCCTTGGGCAACTGGTGCGCCCGCTGCTGCCGGCCAGTCTGAAAGCCAAGGTGCCTCCCAAACAACATGCCGGCACCTGGCCCACCCGCACCCACGCCCGCAAGGTGCTAGTTCTTGCAGGCTGTGTGCAGCCTTCCATGGCACCCAACATCAACAGCGCCACGGCCCGGGTACTGGATGCCGCAGGGATACAGGCGCTGGTGGCGCCCAAGGCAGGTTGCTGCGGCGCGGTCAAGTTCCACCTGAATGACCAGGACGGTGGACGGGCCGAGATGCGCGCCAACATCGACGCCTGGTGGCCCTATGTGCAAGCCAATGGGGCGGACACCCAGAGCGATGTCGAAGCCATTGTCATGAATGCCTCAGGCTGTGGCGTCACCGTCAAAGAATACGGCCACATCCTGCAAGACGACCCGGCCTACGCCGCCAAAGCCCAGCGCATCAGCGCGTTGACGCGGGACCTGAGCGAATTGCTGTCTACCATCGTGGACGCTTTGCAAGCCCGCACACCGGCGCTGGTGGAGCGCATCCGCAACAGTGCCCCCACCCTGGCCCTGCATCCACCCTGCACGTTGCAACACGGTCAAAAGCTCAAGGGCGGTATCGAGCAGCATTTGGGTGCGCTGGGTTTCGATATCCGCACCGCCAGCAACGAAGCCCACCTGTGCTGCGGCTCCGCCGGCACCTACAGCGTGTTGAATCCCGACTTGGCCTACCAACTGCGCGACCGCAAGCTGGGCCATTTGGGTGAGCTACAGCGCGAGGTCATCGTCTCGGCAAACATCGGCTGCATCACCCATCTGCAAAGTGGCACGGCTAAGCCGGTGCGGCATTGGGTTGAGGTGCTGGACGCCGAATTGGCTAAGGCAAGATAACGACCACGCAGCGCACACCTTTATTTAGCGAAACGGCCTCGGATAGACCGCCACACTCGCAGCGCCGTTTTTACCAACCGCTTGTACGCCAAACACGAAATTGTCTTTTGAAATTCCACCCAGAGTAAAACTGTCGACAGAAGTTACGTCACGGTGGAATTGCCAAGTCTGCGAGCCGGTTTCGCGCCATACCAACCGGTACCCAGCTGTGTTTTCCATATCACTGCCGCGCCACCGCAAGGTGGTGTCATGGATCAACTGGCTGACATCGATACCCACCTCCGTCGGTGGCGCAGGGGCTAGCGCCAGCGAGGCCAGTCCCGCAGCATTGAGTTGGGCGATACGCGCAACGTAAGCCATGTCAACAAATTCGACCAGGTCGCCGTATTGAACACCGTTCTGTAGGCGTACGTCCTGGTGCTGATGGTTGAAATTTTCGAAGGGCTCGGTGAATCGCACGGCCGCAAATCCTCGCTCGAGAAAGGGCAGATGGTCGCCGCCGCGCAAGAATCTGTCCTTGCGCTGGATCAGTTGAACCGTCAGGTCCGGCAGGTACAGCGCACCCATCTCTTTCAGGTAACGGCCAAGGGCATGGGTGGGCGTGTCTTCTTCGCCACCACTCGCCGTAATCTGCGCGAGTGAAGCTTGCGCAGACTCAGCGAGAGCCAAATTCACAGGTTGGTTTTTGCTGGCATTGATCACCATGCGCAGCAAGGGGGAGAGACCATCGGCGAACAGACGTACGCGCTTATCGTCGCGCTGGCCGTCCGAGCCAACTGGGCTGCCAATGATGTCGTTGGTAATCATGCCAGCGACGGGCTTGCCCGCCTTCAACGCGCCTTGCGCCCAATGCGTGGCCCCTAGCAGCCCCTGCTCCTCACCGGCAACTGCCATAAACACCAAGGTGGCATCAAAGCTGTAAGGCGCAAACGCGCAGGCCATCTCCATAACGGCGGCGGTCCCGGAGGCATCGTCGTTGGCGCCCGGTGCGTTGGAGGTTGCATCCATGACGTCACTGGCGCGCGAATCGTAGTGCCCGCTGACGACATAAATGCGATCGGTTTTGGCCGTTCCACGCAGCGTTGCGACTACGTTGACTATTTGCGTGGGGCGGGTAAGCCGGTTGCCGGCTGGCTCGGTCGTTTCGTCTAGTGTGACCCGCATGCGGCCATTGCTCTTGCCAGCGCAGATCTCCATTTCTTTTTGTATCCAGCGCCGTGCTGCACCGATGCCGCGCGTGTCGGAGGTCGTCTCGGACATCGTGTGGCGGGTGCCAAAACCCACCAACTTGCGTACCGTCGCGTCTATACGCTTGGCGGAAATCTCGTTCAAGATGCTGGTAACTTGCGCGTGTTGAACGATGAGGCTGGGCTCTGCGGCGAATGCACCGCAACTGACAGTCATCCACAAACCGGTCCATATGCCAACAGCGGGAAAGAGGTGAATTTTTCTCATAGCTTGGATCAATCTGAGGTTCATGGATTCGTGGGCAGTCGGGATGCTGGACGGTGTGCTCGGCTCAAGAAGCTGACACCAAAGGATGCGCTTGTGCTGACGCCCCGTAGGCCTCCATAAATTCCTCGAACGCAGGCGCCGTCATCGGCTGGGCATACCAATACCCCTGCGCATAGTCGCAACCGGCCTCGACCAGCAGGTCGCGCTGCTGTGCCGTCTCCACGCCCTCGGCAATGACCCGCATGCCAAGCGCATGGGCCATGACCACAATGGCGCGGCACAGCGCAAGGTCGGTGGAGTTCGCCGTCAGGTTGCGCACGAAGGACTGGTCGATCTTCACAAAATCGATTTCGAATTTTTGCAAGTAGGACAGCGACGAATAACCGGTGCCAAAGTCATCCAGCGACACCCCAATGCCCGCCGTGCGCAGCGCCAGCAGCGTTTCGGCCACGCTGGCGTTGGTGTCCAGCAATAGAACTTCGGTGATCTCCACCACAATGCTGTCGCCCGGTAAGCCCAGTGCGCCGAGGTAGTCTGCCCAGTTGGTGCCCCTAGCGCCGCTGTGGTGAAACTGCACCGGCGATTTGTTGACGCTGATCTGAAAATCGCTGGCCAAAGTCTGTCGCCATGTCTGCACCTGTTGCGCCGCTTGCTGGAAAACCCACGCACCAATTTGCAC
>JBKJJC010000341.1:0-3733 GCA_046598245.1 Rhodoferax sp. | reverse complement strand
CCCTGCATCACGCCCCCCATGGCAGCCATGGCCTGCGGCAAGCTCTGGTCAGCGAAAACAGCGTCCAAGTCCAAATCGTCTGGATCCAGCAACCAAGCGTCATGCACGCGCCTGTCGCGTGCACGCGCCAGCATCTCGGCCAGGGCCCAAGCGGGCTGCAACTGGTCGATGCCGAGCGTTACTTTTTGCACTCCCTTGGACACACTGTCAAACCACTTGTCCGAGCGATGCTGCAAGTGAAATCCTTCCATACGGTGCAACCCACTGGCCTTGGGAATAGCCACGTCCACCACCGATGGAATCTGCGTGGTCCAGCCCGCTTGGCGCAGCACATCTACCCCCACCTTGATGGCGCGGGGGTAGGCGCGCCGCAGGGCTTGCTCAGGGTTGACTCGGCGGTTTTGCACCAAATTCATATGCACGTCCGATCGGCCACCCAACGACTTAACCAGCCCCGCTTTGCGCCACAGCGCCAAATACGTAGAGGCGATCGCAGATTTCCAGCCAAACACAATGGTCAGATCGCTGCCGGTGAAGACCTCGGGCAAGGTGCTCAGGCGCTGCGTGGCAGACGTGTAGGGGCGATCGCTCACAGCACAGGGCCCCGCTGCTCCGTTGGCACCTCTTGTGCGATCCCCTGCATGGAGAACATTGCGGACTCCAGATGGGCGATAGCCGGGAGCAGCATATCGGCCGCCACAGAGGCGTCCATCCGCCAACTCGATGGCAACCACCTCTGCAGGTCCGCCGCCACAAATGCAGGGGCATTCGGCGAACGCAGCTCATCCAGCCGAAGCTGCGCACTCTTCAGCCACCGCTGGGCGGTATCCACGACGCGGCCACTGGGGGCAGGGTAAATCTCCAGCCGGGTTCGCAGCGCTTGCGAGCGCAATGCAGGCAAATGCTTTTGCTCCAGCCACCACAGATCGAACACATCACGCGGCTTGATGCGCTTGCGCGCGCCCAAGGCATACACCTTGTCGGCAAAAATTTCATCCAGCGTCAACGTGGGAACAAAGGCCTGCCCTGCCGCCGAAGTGACGGTAGAGACCTGCACCTGCAAAGACCGCAAGGCCACATCGACGGTTTGCCACAACTCGATTTTTACTTTGACACTACCCAGCACATCCGGGCCGCTGAGCACGACATCAAAAGAATGCGGGTTCTTCGCATCCTTACCCCGGGTCACCGAGAGCTTCAAGTCCGCGGGAATGCTGGCTGGCAGGTTCAGTTTCTCCAGCACCTTCGCAGACAAGCCCACCAGCGAAAGCCCGCCGCGCACCATAAAGTCCAAGTCCTCACTGAAGCGCGCCGAGCCGTGCGCCAAGTGCAGCGACGTGCCCCCCTGGAACGCAATATCGCCCTGCTCCCAGCGCCGGGAGGCCATCAGCGCCTCAATAGTCGCCGTCTGCAACGCGTGGCGCAGCAGATGCTGCTCTTGGGCAGAGAGGGTTCTTTTGGGAGTTGTCATATACCTAGTTAATGTATTATTTTTTACATTAACTGTATATAGTTAAATCGGCAATGGACTTTTGCGACGACAAGCCACAACGAACCGAGATCCACATGGCTACGCGACCCATGGCATTTCTGCCATTGCTATCAATAATAGAGCTATAAGTGCAACAAACACGGGGGCTAGAACCGTATTCGATGCATAACGTATAGCCCGAGCCGTGTCTTGCGCCTGCGGTGCGGGGGCCTGTCCGTTGAGCACATAACCGCCGGGTTTGCCCAGGCGCACGCCCAGCGCCAAGGCCATGGCGGCCATCGGCCAGCCACTGTTGGGCGACGGCGTGCGCGCAGCCTCTGCACGCAAAAGGTTCAAAGACATACCACCGGCCACGATCAGTAACAGCAGCGCCGTGATGCGCGCAGGCACCCAGGCCAACACATCATCGGCCCGCGCTGCCCACTTGCCAGCCCAGGCCCAGTTGCGGCCCTGGCCGTCTTTGGGGTAAAGACCGGGGTAGCCCCACATGGCATCGGCCGTATTGGCGAAGCGAAACAGCGCCGCACCGGGCAGGCCCAGCAGCGCAAACCAAAACAGCGGTGCGATCACGGAATCATTGAGGTTTTCTGCCAAGGTCTCGATGGCGCTCTCGCGCACCTGGCTCTCGCTTAAGGTCGTCACATCGCGGCTGACCAGCCAGCGCAGGCGCTCGCGGCCTGCTTCTAACGAACCGTTGTCCGGGTTGCTGAGTGCGGCCTCCACCGCCTGCACTTCGCTCTTGAGCAGCGCCCAGGCCAACATTGGTTTGAGGAACACGCCCAGCAACACGGCGGACACGACCCAACTGCCCATGTCGCCCACTGTGACCAACCATATGACACCGACTTGCAAGCCCAAGGTCGCTATCAAAACAAGAGCACATCCAACAATCCAAGCGAGGGCTCCAAGCCAAAAAGCCTTAAGGTCTCGCGGTAGTGACGGGTCTTGCAGGGTGTGCGCCTGCACTGAGCGCCCGGCCCAGGCCAGGTAGTTACCCATCCATACCACCGGGTGCACGCGCTCGGGTGGTTCGCCCAGCCAGCGGTCCACAGCCAGTGCGACCAGCAATGCCACTGCACTCATCCATACGGTCACAACCATCGCTTTGGCACACCGGCAAAATTGGATGGGTTTGAGTTAAGCGAAGTCAGTTCGTCAGTGTTGTCTAGTGAGGTGGCATCGACGCACCAGCCAGGGCCTGCGGTATTCGTGTACTGGGTGATCAACGCGTTTGCGCCTTCGCTTAAAGCGTTCATCTCTCGAACATTAGAAACAAACACCGACTCACGCCGCCACAACACGGGGACTTGCGCCCAACTTGCCCGCCTTGCGCACAAAAGCCTTGTCAAACGTCATGAACGCATCGCTCGCGCCACTCAGGGCCAGATGCATTGCATCGGCAAAGTCCATTCCCTGTGCGTAACCACTGATTGCCACCCGCACTGCGGCGGCCCGTTCCGGCTTGAAGTTGGGCAACCCCAATAGCAAAGTCAGGCCTCTGGCAATTTCGCTAGCAGTGCAATCGTTTGCCTCCAGTACCCAGACTAGCTCCAACAACACGGAGACCGGTGCGGTAAAAACCTGATCCTTGGCAAGTAGCGCCTTCACACGTGCGTGCTGCGCCTTATCGTCTTGCAGCAGCAGGCGCGCAAGCAGGTTGGTATCCAGCGCGATCATGGCGCGTGCCTTGCCTTCAGCTTGGCCCGGATGCTGGCTTGCACCTTTGCGTCGCTCAGGCGTTTGCGTCCCTCCTTGGCCAGGCAGCCCGCAACTTCATCGAGAATCGTGGTCCCTTGCGCGGGCAGTGGGCGCAAGCGTATTTCGCCTTCCAAATACCGCACTTCAAACTGCGAGCCAGCCGCCACATGCGCGTCGTCACGAACAGCCTTGGGTATGACAAGTTGGCCTTTGCTGGAGAGGGTTACAGTTTCCATCGTAGAAGGTCCGTTACAAAGTAAGACGCATGGTAAGTCAAACGACGGCGTGCAGCAAGCGACACCGACGCGTTGACTGACGCGTAAACAACCCTTAACCGCGCGGCACCGGCTGCCCCGTCTTCAACCCCAAACGCGCCAGCAAATCCAGATCCGAATTACCGGCGGGATTGGGCGTGGTCAGCAGCTTGTCGCCGTAGAAGATGGAATTGGCACCCGCTACAAAACACAGGGCCTGCACCGCTTCGCTCATGCTCTGGCGCCCGGCCGACAGGCGCACCCGCGCCTTGGGCATGGTGATGCGGGC
>JBKJJC010000095.1:0-5443 GCA_046598245.1 Rhodoferax sp. | reverse complement strand
CATTGCCACGGCCACTCCTAAGCACAGACTTCAACTGGCCCGACAGGATTCGGGATGGTGAAGGCCGCGAAGGTTTCATAATCCGCGCTGCTGGCCACCTTCGGCGCAAGGGGCACGATCAAGCCACTATCGAGCGCATTCTGCTCGACTACAACCAGCGACATATTGTCCCGCCCCTTGATGACGACGAAGTGCTTGACAGGGCCAGGCGATATGAGCATTGCGATGCCAGTCTAGACTGGGGCGATTCTGTTAATCAAAAGTATGCATGGATTGAAGCCAACACCGGTACCACACTGGTTGATACATTCATTGGTGGTACTGCTACCGAACCGGCACCGCCGCTGCTAAAACCCGTGAGCGTGTTTGACGTGCTGAGCAATCCGGCACCGCCGCTTGAATTTGTGTGGGATGGCTATCTACCGCGTGGTGTGGTGACTTTGCTTGGTGCGCATGGCGGCACTGGCAAGAGCACCATTGCCCTGATGTTGGCAGTTTGCGCCGCATTGGGCAGGGTGCTATTCGGGGTGGACACTGTGGCCTGCAACACCCTGTTTGCGAGCTTTGAAGATGGCACAGGTATTGTCCGGCACCGTCTGGCCGGTATCTGCCAAGCATGGAACATCAACCCCGCCGACCTTGATGGCAAGCTGCACATTGTTGACGGCACAGAAAACCCTGAGTTATTCAGTGCTGACAACCGCAGCGCTGGCTACACGACCTCGACCTATGCCGAATTGTGCAAGCTGGTGCAATCGACCGGGGCTGGGCTGGTGGTGGTGGACAACGCCAGCGATTCCTTCGGAGGTGACGAAATCAACCGCAGGCAGGTGCGTGCATTCATGCGAGCGTTGGCACAGGTGGCACGGCTGACCAACTGCGCTGCATTGCTGCTGGCACACGTTGACAAGGCCACCAGTAGGGCACGCAAGGCCGAAGGTGGTGAAGGTTATAGCGGAAGCACCGCCTGGCACAACAGCGCCCGGAGCCGCCTATTTATGAGCCGGGCTGAATCTGGTTTGTTGACCTTGGAGCACCAGAAAAGCAACCTTGGCAAGATGCGCGAGCCGCTGACGCTGACATGGCCTGACAACGGGTTGCCGATGTTGGCGAGTGATGCGCCAGGCATAACGGGGGTGCCCGGTTTTATGCAAGGACAGGCAAACGACATCGCCGCCGCCCTGCTGCCCATCATCGCAGAGTACGAGGGCCGGGGGCAGTATTGCAATACCGCTGTTAATTCACGCACCCATGTTCACGCACTTCTGAAAAGCGAGCCGGCATTCATCGCGTTGAAATTACGCCCAGATGACACCAAGCGGATTGTGACGCAGTGCCAACGTGAGAAGTGGATAGAACCGTTGGAATACCGCACGAAAGACCGCAAGCCGCATGAACGATGGACGCTGACAACCGCTGGCCGTTTGTTTGCCGGGCTACTTGCTGCGCCAAGTGCGCCAAGTGTGCCAAGTGGCATAGATGGCGCAGGTATGAACATGGCGCAAACGGGTGCGCCAAGTGCGCCAAGTGGCGTAGGGGGTGTGGGGGAACAGCGCGCGCACAGACTTGGCAAAGACATGGCGCAAGCAAAACCCATGAGCGATTTATTCAGGGCGCCATAGCGTCCGCCAACTACCAACAAAAGAAAGATTCTTATGCTCGGATGGATTAAATTTTTGGAACACGCTCAGCACTCGGCTGTCAAAACTGAAACAGCCAGGGCCGCGCCTGCACGAAAGCCCTATCAACCAGACCCGAATTTCGTCGATCTGGATGAGCAGGTAAGACGTTTCACCAATGCGTTGTCTCCAACGCAATATGCCAGCGAATTCACGATGGACCAAATCATCCGACATCTAAAGGGACGCTTTGCAGCTCTGCCCCATAACTCCCTAGTCTCCCGATCGCTCGTGCGGCTCGGCTGGACAAAAAGACGCATTGACTCTTCGCGCTCCCTGCCTTGCCGCCGGGTCTGGATTCCTCCCAACATTATTACAAAGGCTTAGTCATGAAAATTGCATCAAACCAAACCCCCACCCCACGTGAACGGATGTCCCATGCTGACCAGTGGCGCTTTGACGACCTTATCAACGCAACCAGTGGTCGCAGACATTTTCTCGCCCGTCACCACATGGAGCGTATCTTCGAAAACATCAAGTTCGAGCGGAATAACCAGTGGCGCCCGGTACTGGAATTCTTGGCTGCTAGGCAACTATCGCCGCCAGGTCCGCTGCGGATACCAAAAATATGTGGTCGAAGGGTCTTGGCCTATTTGCGCTCTGACAGATGTATCTTCAATAATCTTGAGCGTGTGAAACCTGTAATCGAAGTGCTGCGGCGGACTTGGCATCCCGCTCTCGCCGACAGTGTCAGCTGGGCCGTTGATGCTTACATCCGCGCAATTGCCGCGTTACGCCAATCCACACCCAGCACGCCGCCATCATTACAACGCGAATACGTCGCCTTGTTGTCGCTGCTGGTGCCGCAGGTCGATGCCGCATTGTCCGATTTCGAGCAGGCCATGGTCAACGCTCTGGCGAAAATCCCGACAACGATCGACGACTAACCATCACTTCACAGGAGATCAACCATGTTTGCAATATTCAAAAAACCCATTCATGATCCCGTCGCGCAGCAACGGCAAGACCTGCAAAATGAGCCCATTGCTCCATACGCCTTGGCGGGTGTGGACTGCGACGAATTGCCAGGTGCATCTGGCCCCTTTGGTTTGTGCACAACCAATCCCATTCCAGTCAACGGACTTCTAGGGACTTACAAATATCTCGCCAAACTTCTTTGCAGGAGCGGTGTGACTTTGTATTTCCACCGCCTCGGCAGCTTGTCAGGCAAAGTTGCCCAAAATGTCGATGCCTACGAGGTTGTAGATATGACTGGCAAGAACTGGGATATTCTCTTTTTGGACATGTACCATCCTCGCCGGTCGAACAAAGTTCCCCCCGGTTATCGCTACAAAGCTTACGACAAAAAGATGGGCGATATTCCGTTTGCGTTCGGCGTAGACATCTTCTGCAAACGCTTCCCGGATGACCTACCGGAAGCCATCGAAGAGCGCAACAACCTCCAAGCGTTTGCACGCAAAGTGCGAGCTCGCGTGTCGCGCGGAGGATTTGACCGGCCTGCAATTCACGCATTGAAAGTGCAAGCCGTTCAGGTCAAGCTTTCGTCGCTCCAAACATGATTGGCGGTCGGTTTAGTATCGCCACGGCGGGGGCTACATAAGGATTTAGGGAGAGACTTAGCCAATCGCCGATTGTGAGCAGGCGCCTGTCACCGGAAACGATCCGCGTACGAAGAGACTTCGTGGGTGGGGGTGCTTGAAAGACCGCGCGACCATGCTTCACTTCTTCGGTTTCCAATTACGCGCGTCGGCTTGGGCGGCAGAGAGTTGCGCTGTCGATAAGTCCAATAGGTAATCCATCGACTCTGACGCACCTTCATAGCTTTGTTCACTGGCCTCGCACCAGGAAATACCCAATTGTATATTCTCGGGCACACCTCGTCCGAGAATATACATCCTGCCCAGGTTGTTCTGCGCGCCGGCATGCCCCTGATCGGCGGCCCCACGGTACCATGCCGCCGCCTGTTGCTCGTCCTTGGGCACTCCCAGGCCTCTTTCATACATCGCGCCCAGGTTGTTCCGCGCGTCGGCATGCCTCTGCTCTGCGGCTTTGCGGTACCACACCACGGCTTGCTGGTCATCCTGGGGCACTCCTTGGCCCTCGGCATACTTCCGGCCTAGGTTGTTCTGCGCGGTGGCCAACCCCTGCTCGGCGGCTTTGCGGAACCACTCCACCGCCTGCTGTTCGTCCTTGAGCACGCCTTCGCCGTGTACATAAACCCAGCCCAGGAAGTACTGCGCGGTGGCCAACCCCTGATCGGCGGCTTTTCTGTACCACGTCAACGCCTGCTGTTCGTCCTGGGGCACGCCTTCGCCGTAGGCATACATCACGCCTAGATTGTTCTGCGCGGTGGCCAACCCCTGCTCGGCGGCTTTGCGGAACCACTCCACCGCCTGCTGTTCGTCCTTGAGCACGCCTTGGCCCTTGGCATACATCACACCTAGGTTGTTCTGTGCGCTGGCATCCTCCTGCTCAGCCGCTTGTTCAGTTAAGCGGTCATCAGACGGTGCATTTATACGGTGGGGGCTGGCTGCTGGGGTTACTACAGGTTTTGGACTGGTGTCGGGATTAGCGGGGGGCTTTGTTAAGGAGTTTGGTTTCCAAGTGCGCGCGTCGGCTTCATCAAACGGATTCCTCGTATCCTCACGCCCAGCCTCACGCTTATCATTTTCCGTTTTGTTCACGTACATCACAAACCCAACCGCAAGGGGGATGATTAGGTATGGCTCCGCTAGCAAGAAAAAAACCACGACCGCCGCTATCGCTAGCCAAACGGCGTACTCTGCGACGGTCGTATTTGGCTCAATAGCCTGACGCAACGTCACGACCACAACCGCCACAAACAACACCAACACCCACATATAAAAATTTTCCATGTCGTTCTCCTCGCAAGCTCGTGCTCGCCTTTAAGCCATCAACACCGTATCCCCAAACGGGCAGCCCCCCTGCGTTGTGAAAATAGTCAAACACGGGTAGTCAGGTGCCACCGTAGGCCTGGGGTCTCCGTATCAGTGAACAGAACAAAGACCTCAGGCGGCTCAGTGATTGCCTCGTATATCTTTCGCATGTCCGCCCCCAGCGTTGCAAGTCATCGGGTCGCCCAGCATTTATTCGTCGATGCGTACACAACATGCTAAGCCAGGTTTGCTATTCAGACAAGCATCACGACCCCTGCGAGCCTGGCGGCGCGTGACAATCCTGCGTGGCGTTTGTAAAATGACCACCCAAAACGTTACTTTTTGAACCACGCCAAATTTAGGTGAAATGCTATGACCAGAGTTTCAGGCACCAACATCATCAAGGCCCCCTGTTGCGGGGCTTTGATGGGCACCCCCGCTTATTCGTCCATCAACTTCTCGGCTCAGGAATATTGGACTGATGGCGGCACCACCGGCAGCTTGGCCCCGTCGGGTGGCGGTTTGCGGCGTTGCTTGTGTGGCCAATGTTTTTTACTCGGTGCAGCCGAACACGTACGCAAAATCTGGAAACTCGGACGCCCAGCGCCACAAGGCTGGGAGCGCAGAAAAGACAATTGGTGGACTCGACTGTTGGGCAGGGAAACCCGTGTACAGATTTATGAACGCTACGACATCCGCACAGCCGCAGAGATTGACGCCGAACAGCGCTCGATTCCGCCAAGCCCAGAGCAGGTCGATGACTCTGAATTGGCCGCATTGATCAGCGGCGGGCTACCAGACCTGCAAGTTGAAAAAGTAGTGCGCCGACTGTACTGGCGTTACCTCAACGCGCCCATGCGTGAGACTTATCGCAAGTTCAGGGAAAGCAATAAGGATGTCGATGCC
>JBKJJC010000198.1:0-14578 GCA_046598245.1 Rhodoferax sp. | reverse complement strand
GCGTGGACCAGATGCGCCTGTCGGGCCGGGAAGCGCCCGAACTGACGGTCGGCCTTAAACGGGACATTTCCGGCCGGGCCGAACCCGCCCAAGACAGCATGGTCATCGGCTTGCGCCTGCCTCTGGGCACCGACGTCCGCAACCGCCCTCTGGAAGCTGCAGCATTGGCTGAACTGGGTGTTGCACAGGCCAGTGAACAACGTCTGCGCGACCGACTGGGCAGCGACCAAGCCACCGCACGCGATGCCCAGCGATCGGCGCAGGCAAAGCTAGACGCAGAGACCGCCCGCGCCCGCCTGCTGCGCGAACGTGCCACCCTGATCGAAAAATCTTTCCGTGCCGGCGAAACGCCGCTGCCCGACCTGCTGCGCGCACGCGCTGACGCGGCCCAGGCCGACAGCGCCATAGCCCGCCAGACCGCTGCACTGGGTCTCGCCCGCGCCCAACTCCAACAAACCCTTGGACTCTTGCCATGAACCCCTTCGACAACCGCTGCGCATTGCGGCATCGCCTGGCAGCAGCCGCGATGACACTGCTCTTGATTCCCGCCGCGCCCGCATTTGCAGGCCCAGGTGCTCACGGCCCGAATGGCGAGCACTTGGACGGTCCGACCGCGGCGCGCGCGGCATCGGTTCTGCCCCGCATCGAGGCCAAGTCAGAGCTCTTCGAGCTGGTCGCTGAATTGCAATCCTCCGGATTGGTCATCTTGATCGACCGCTATGCGTCCAACGAACCCGTACTCGGCGCGAAACTGGAGGTCGAGAGCGGCACGCTCAAGGCCACGGCCCCGTTTCGCGCGGAGCAAGGCGACTATGTCGTGACCGATGCGGCCATGCTGAAGACTCTGGCAGCCCCCGGCGAGCATGGACTGGTCTTCACCCTTTTGGCAGGACAAGAAAACGACCTGCTCGATGGCACGTTGGTGAACGCAGCCGGTGGCGTTGGCGCCGCAAACGACGACCATAGCCACGGCAACCAACGGGCCGCCTGGATCGGCGCTGGTGTCACGACACTGGGTGTATTGGGTGGCATCGTGTGGTGGCGACTGCGCCGCCGCGAGATCGGCAAACTGCAAGGAGGCCTGTGATGGCAAGCAATCCACTAAACCCACAACATGCCCGGACGCTTATCAGCGCAGTGGCACTGTCGGTAGGCCTGTTCCTTCTGACTCCAACGCATGCCTCCCCCGGCGCGCACGGACCCAATGGCGAGCACCTCGACGCGCCCGGTGCAGCGGTCAACGCATCTGGGTTGGCGCGCCTGCCCGATGGCAGCGTCAACGTGCCCAAAATCGCGCAGCGGCGCATGGCCATCCGCACGGCGCTGTCCGTCGAGTCCGAAACCGCCGCCACGGTCGAAATGCCTGCCCGGGTGGTGATGGACCCGAACGCCAGTGGCCGCGTGCAAGCCGTGTATGGTGGGCGCATCGAGCCGGGGCCCCGGGGTTTGCCCGTCGCCGGACAGTCGGTCAAAAAAGGCGACGTGCTGGCCTACGTGCGCTACCACGCCGAGCCGTTTTCACAGGGTAGCCAGCAGGCCCAGCTTGCTGAACTGCGCGCGCAGCGGCTACTGGCCGAGCGACGCGTGCAGCGACTGGATGGCCTGGAGGGTACGGTGCCGCGCAAGGAGATCGATGCGGCCCGCACCGAAGCGGCAAGCCTGGCGGAGCGCGAACGCAGCATCGGCAACAGCCTGGTGGCGCGCGAAGCCCTGACCGCCCCTGTCAGCGGCGTTGTCTCACGCGCGGACTTGGCCGCTGGCCAAGTGGTCGAGGCGCGTGATGTGTTGTTCGAGGTAATCGACCCGGCGCGTATGCTGGTGGAGGCAACCACCGCAGATGCCAAAGTTGCCGCCAGTATTGCAGGGGGGGCGTTGCTGGACATACCAGAGGTGACGCTGCGCCTGCTGGGCGCATCGCGCACGCTGCGAGACGGCGTGCTGCCACTGAGCTTTGCCGTGAATCCGGTCAAACCAGGTACCGCCCTGCCCCTTGCCATCGGCCAACCGGTAACCGTGGTGGCACAGTCAAAAGAGCGTATCAAGGGCATGGTATTGCCGGCGCAGGCCGTGGTGCGCAACCCATCGAATGAGCCCATCGTCTGGATCAAGTCGGGTGCCGAACGCTTCATCCCACAACCCGTGCAGTTCCGCACACTGGACGCCAGCACGGTGGTGATTACGCAAGGGCTGAGCGCGGACAACCGCGTAGTCGTCCAGGGCGCACCGCTGATCGCCCAGATCCGCTGAACAGTAAGGGCCGAAATGTTCAATTGGATTGTTCGTACCAGCCTGCACAACCGCCTGTTTGTGCTGGCCGTGGCCGCATTGTTGATGGTCTACGGCGCGGTGACGGCCTGGCGCACGCCGGTCGATGTGTTCCCCGACCTCAACAAACCGCTGATTACGGTGCTGACCGAAGCGGGTGGCATGGCCCCGGAGGAAGTGGAGCAACTCGTCACCTTCCCGCTGGAGACGGCGCTGAACGGCATGCCGGGCGTAACCCGCGTGCGCTCGACCTCTGGCGTGGGCCTGTCGCTGGTCTATGCCGAGTTCGACTGGGGCACCGACGTCTACCGCAATCGCCAGTTGGTGGCCGAGCGGCTGGCCTTGGTACGCTCACAGATGCCGGGCGACATCACGCCGGTGATGGGGCCGGTGTCGTCCATCATGGGCGAGGTGATGTTGGTGGCCTTGCCTCTGGTACAAGGAGACGGTAAGTCGCCCGTTGCTACGCCGATGCAGGCGCGGGAGTATGCCGACTTCGTGCTACGCCCTCGCCTGCTGTCGATCCCCGGCGTGGCGCAGGTCATCCCCATTGGCGGCGAGGTACGCACACTGCGCGTAGCGCCCGACACGGCGCGTATGGCCCAGCTCGGTGTCTCTTTAAGCCAGATTGAAGCGGCCTTGAAGGGGTATGCCGGCAACGCTGGCGGCGGCTTCATCGACCTGAACAGCCGTGAATTCTTGATCAGGCACCTGGGCCGCAGTAACCGCGTCGAGGATCTGGCGGGCATCGCTGTGGGCTGGAAAGACGGCCGGGCGCTGCTTCTGGAGCAGGTAGCCACCGTATCTTTTGCCGCCCGCCAAAAGCGCGGTGACGCGGGCTACAACGGCCTGCCGGCCGTGGTGATCAGCGTGCAAAAACAGCCTGCGGCAGACACCGTCAAGCTCACTGTGCAGATCGAGGCCGCGCTGTCGGAGCTGAAGCAGGGCCTGCCCGCAGGGCTGGCTGCGCCGCGTGTGCTGTTCCGTCAGGCCGACTTCATCCAAGCGTCTACCGGCAACGTGGCCGAAGCACTGCGCGACGGCGCCATCATGGTCGCGATCGTGCTGTTTGCTTTTCTGCTTTCGGTACGCACCACGGTGATCTCGCTGGTGGCCATTCCGCTGTCGCTGGCGGTCACGGCGGTTGTGTTCCAGTGGCTGGGCCAGTCGATCAACGTGATGACACTGGGCGGCCTGGCCATTGCCATCGGCGAGCTGGTCGACGACGCGGTGGTCGATGTCGAAAACATTTTGCGGCGGCTCAAGCAGAACCGCGCCCAGGGTAGCCCGCTGTCGGTGCTGGAGGTGGTCCGCAGCGCAAGTGTCGAGGTGCGCTCGGGCATCGTATACGCCACGGTGATCGTGGTGCTGGTCTTTGTACCGCTCTTTGCCCTGCCGGGCATTGAGGGGCGGCTGTTCACCCCGCTGGGCATCGCCTACATCGTGTCCATCCTGGCGTCGATGCTGGTCTCCATGACCGTCACGCCAGTGATGTGCTACTACCTGCTACCGACCATGAAGCGCCTGGACCATGGCGACAGCCCGCTGGTGGCGTGGCTCAAGCGCCAGGACAAGCAGCTGCTGACCTGGTCCTTTGGCCGCAGCAAACTGCTCATCACTCTGGCCGCACTGGCGGTAGCGGGCGCTGCGGCGACCGTGCCCTTCTTCCCGCGTGCCTTCCTGCCGGCCTTCAATGAAGGTTCGCTGGTGTTGGGCTTGGTGATGCAACCGGGCACCTCGCTGGCCGAGGCCAACCGTGTAGGAGCAGTCGCCGAGACCCTGATTCGCCAGGTGCCCGAGGTCACGCAGGTGGGCCGTCGCACCGGCCGGGCCGAGCTCGATGAACACGCCGAAGGGGTACACTCGGCCGAAATCGATGTCGACCTGAAGCGCAGCGCGCGGGACCGGGAGACCATCATGGCCGACATTCGGGGCCGGTTGTCGTCACTGCCAGCGCAGGCCACCATAGGCCAGCCCATCAGCCACCGACTGGACCACCTGTTGTCGGGCGTGCGTGCACAAATCGCCGTCAAAATCTTCGGTGACGACATCGACACCCTGCGTGGCCTCGCCGAAGTGATGCGTGGCCAGCTCGCCACGGTGCCGGGCCTGGTCGATCTGACGGTCGAAAAGCAGGTGCTGATCCCGCAAATCACCGTGCGGCTAGACCACCGCAAAGCCGCACAGATGGGTTTGGCACCAGGCGAGGCGATCCGCGTACTACAGGCCCTGACGGACGGAGCCCATGGAGCAGAAATCGTGGACGGCCCGCGCCGCTACGACCTGGTGCTGCGCCTGCCCGACAACCAGCGCAGCCCGCAAGACCTGGCGCGCACGTTGATCGACACGCCGGCTGGCCGCATACCCGTGTCCAGTATCGCCACGGTAGAAGAGACCGACGGCCCCAACCAGATCGGGCGGGAGAACGGGCGCCGCCGCATCATTGTCTACGCCAACACGGATGGCAGCGACATGGGCCGGGTGATCAAGGACATCCGCAGCATCATCGACAGCACACCCCTGGCCAGCGGCAACTTCATCAGCTTGGAGGGGCAGTTCCAGGCCCAGGAGCAGGCGACCCGCCTAATCGCCGGGCTGTCACTGGTATCGTTGGCGATGATGTTCCTGGTGCTGTACTCGCGCTACCAGTCGGCGGTGCTGGCGGGCATCATCATGGCCAACATCCCGCTGGCGCTGATCGGTTCGGTGTTGGCGATGTGGATAGCGGGTGTGAGCCTCTCAGTGGCGTCAATGGTAGGCTTCATCACGCTGGCGGGCATTTCAACCCGCAACGGCATCCTAAAGATCAGCCACTACATCAACCTGTGCAAGTTCGAAGGTGAAAGCTTCAGCCAGGCGATGGTGGTGCGCGGCTCACTGGAGCGCCTGACCCCGGTGCTGATGACGGCGCTGGTGGCTGCCTTCGCGCTGACGCCGCTGCTGCTGGCGGCAGACGCGCCGGGCAAGGAGATACTGCACCCGGTGGCGGTGGTAATTTTTGGCGGCCTCGTCAGCGCGACCGTGTTGGACACCTTGCTGACGCCGCTGCTGTACTGGTTGTTCGGAGAGAAAGCGACGCAGCGGCTGCTACAACCTGAACCCGATACGCCGCAGGGTGGCGCTGGCAACCAGGAAGCCTATTGAGTTAAAAACAGGCACGGCGGCGCCGCCTGCTCCAGTGCGCCGCAAGCTTTCAGAAAGAAGACAAGACATGATGAAAAACCTTTTGACCGTGGCAGTGCTGGGCCTGTCTGCGCTATCGATGAATGTGGCGTTCGCGCACGAATCCGGCAAAGCCAAGCACGGTGGTGTACTCGCGCACACCAGCGACCTCAACTTTGAGCTGGTGACCCAGAATGGCAACGCCCTGATTTACATCGACGACCATGGCAAACCCATGGCACCTGTCGGCATGAAGGGCAAGTTGACTGTGCTCAATGGCGCCGAAAAATCGGAAGCCGCCTTGGTAGTGGCGGGCGACAAGCTCGAAGCACAGGGTGTCAAACTGGCCAAAGGCGCCAAGGTTGTCGCTGCGATAACGACGCCAGCGGCCAAGGCCATTACTGTGCGCTTTACGGTCAAGTAAGTTGCATTGCCTGCACCGCAAACTTGCCCGGCATGCTGATCACCGTATCAAAGGCGCGGTAGCTGCTGTCGGTGTCGGTGGTGCGAAACACCAATTCGATGGTTCCCTCTTCGCGCTCGACAAAACTCTTGACTGCGTCCATGCCAACACCCCTACCCGACACCTCGGTCACCACTGCCGCAGTCGAGAAGCCCGGGGCAAAAATGAGTTGTGCGATTTCTTCGGGGCTGGGATGCTGGTCGGCCGCCAAGAGGCCCTTTTCAATGGCCCTTTGCCGTATCAAAGCAACCGCCAATCCAGCACCATCGTCGCCAAGCTTTAGCACGACGCGATCACCCACCAAGGACACATCCAAATTGATATGCCCTGCCGCGGGCTTGCCCTTGGCCAAGCGTTTTTCTGGCGCTTCAATGCCGTGATCGATCGAGTTGCGGTAAAGGTGCATGAAGACGTTCTTCAACAAATCGGCAATCTGGGTACGAAGCACAATATTGTGGTCGGCTATGCTCACTTTTGGCGGCTCTTTGGACAACTCTTTGGCCAGCGAGGGGAGTGACTCCACAATGCCCTCCAAAGCCTCCTTCACACGCACGGTGCCCAGCATTTTCAACATGTTTTGCAGCCGCAGCTGTGCGGACCGCATCTCTTCCAGGTCATTCCCTCGCACAGAGTCGTCCATCAGTTCCAGCGCGTCTTGAATGTCTTGCTTTTGCACCATGAGGTATTTCTCGACACCCGCGCGACGCCCCGGTCCGGTTCTGCCCAATTTGACTTTGTTGATATGGGCGTATTCTTCAACGGCAGCCGATGCGCTGCTCAGCTCACCAAGCAGCTTTTCTTGGTCCCACACGGCGTCTGGGTTTGTGCGCAGTTCGTCGTAGGTCTGCTCCGCCTCGTGTACCAGATTTGTCAGGTGAAGCAAGCCGAAGGTACGCGCATTGCCTTTGATGGTGTGCATGTTGCGAAACAACTGGGTGACCGTCTCGGGGTCCAGGCCACCCGTGGGAGTGGCACCCACATCTTCGATAATTTTTTTGTTTTCGGCCAAGAATTCGATTGAGCCGTCAATAAAGCCTGAGAACTTCTCTTGGCTGATCGCCAAAATCTGGCCAATGATGTCGAGCTCGCGTTTTTGCTGTCCCGCCGCTGCGGCCAAGGCCTTGAGCTCGGTCACGTCACGTACGCACAGCATGAGCTTATCGACGACGCCGCTGTCGTCAGAAATGGGCGACCAGCTCAGGCCGATCGATTTCAGGCGCCCATCCGGCATCGTCATGTCGAACTCGGTCACGAGCAAGTGCGAGTTGAAGTCGTACTGCATCTCGTCTTCGCCGATCACGGAGTCGATGGTGGTGTCGATCTGCGACAGTACATCAGCGCCCAAGTTGGAGCCGCTGAACACCAGCTCCATCACCGGCCGATCAGCAATTTTGTTGGTTTCAAAAATAGTGGCCATGTAAGCGGAATACTCGGGGTGAATGCCCCCGCCTTTGACCACCGTCAGCACGCCCTGCGGCATGTTCTGCAGCATGGCGTTGATGTCATTGGTTTTCTGGCGCAGCTGCTCTGTGCGCTCTGCCAGGCGGGCCTGCATTTCGTGCAGTGAGTACAACAGGCTCTGCGTGTCGTTCGGGGCCAGTTTGATCTCCATGGTCAAATCGCCGTCGGCAATGCGTTTGGCAATGGCTTTGGCATAGGCAGGTTCGCCGCCAAGCTGGCGCGTCAGGCGCCAGATCACCCAAGTCCCCACACCGATGGACATGACCACCAGCAGCACGACGATACCAATCACCCAGATCACAGAGGTCTTGTAAATCTCGCCTGTGTGCAGCATGGTGGCCTTGGCCGACTGGCCGCGCTGGGCTACCAGGCTGTCTACGATTTTTTCGACCTTGCGGGTTTCATTGAGCAAACCGGCGTCTTCCAAAGAGACTCCGACATCCATTTCCAAGTAGGACAGCGGTTGCTCCTTGACGAACTTCACATATTCGCGCAGGCGCTTGGACCATTTTGCAAGTATTTCCACCAGTTGCTTGGTCGTTGCTACCGATTCTTCGCTGCTGGACAAGCTCTGAATCAGCGCAATTTTTTTGTCCACATCAGCGAAACTGGTCTCAACGTCTTTGCCCAAGGTGTCGCGCTCGGCTGCAGTACTGGCGGTTAACAATTGGGTTTGAGCGCGGCTGGCGCGCAACACATTGCTGCGTATCTGCTCGGCGGCTTGGCCCGCGGTGTATTCCTGGTTGTAAATGACGCCGGTGGAGTCGTTCAGCCGCCCCATCTGGAACAGTGAGAACACGCCAATGGCCAGGGCACCAGACACCACGCATGCAAAGGCCAGTCCCAGGCTAGCGCGCACCGACATGCCATCGGCCGTCTGGTCCATGTCACCCAGCGCTTTCGGGGACGGGTTCTTGGGAGGTTGCCGAACTTCTCCACGAGCCTCGGACAATGCGGGCTGCGGGCTTTTTGCTGGATCGGGTTGCGTCATGCGATTCCTAAAGTTGGCGATACCAAAGCATCAGGATAGCCGGGTTTTATGCGGTGCGCCCATTTTTTCACCCCTGCGGAGGCGCCAGCGGGTGCCCATTGGGGGTTGAACGCCAATGGCCCGCGAGAAAACAAAAGCACCACAAAAGAGCTACGCAAGAATCAATCCATCTCAGCGCCCCGGCCTAAGGACACCCCTCAGCGTGCAAGGGTTGACTCGACGACTTACCGGTATTTGCTGGCAAATCGCTACTATTTACATAGCAAAGTACCTATATTACACGGGGGCTAATGGCGCATTACTCATAACGCCGTAACTACTCAGCTCACCCAGAGAAGCAAGGCTGAATTGTCTGGCGGCTAAACACACTGACCAAGCAGTCAAACAGATTGGCCTTTTGCTTGTGCATGGTTGCCAAGTACGAGCGGATCGTAAAGAAGGTATCGGCGCCATGAGCGTTCCTAAAGCACCCCGATATCTTTTGTTTGACCTTGGACATGCCATTGAAGCGGATTGTCGCTCACTATTTCATAGCAAATGCTGATCTGGCTTCACTGGGATGCTGGTTAGTTATCTAACGTTTTCCAAACGACCCCACTTTGGGTAGATTTTTTCCAACTTGAACTTGTTTGAGCCCAAGACGCAATGCAACCTACCCGCAACACCCGCTGGCTTTGCCTTCCTCTTGAATTGGAGGGCATGGAACCGTACCGTAGGAGCAGTACACACAACAGTCGCCGCTTTTGGGTCGCAAGACCAAGTGGCATTGCTCGCACTCATAGAACCACTGACACGCATCGGTCGGCATGGTCTCCCGTTTGACGTGGCCGCACGCGGGGCAAGTCAGGGTTGACTCCAGAACCACTACATTCACTTCGTTGCCTGGGAGACTACCGACGGATAGCCCGCATCCTTGGTGGCTTGGGTCAGCACTTCGGTGCTGGTCATGGCATCGTCAAAGGTGACGGTGGCTTGGCGTTTTGAAAAGTTAATGTCGGCCTGGCTCACACCCTTGACCTTGGCAAGAGCCGCCTTCACGGTGATCGGGCAAACCGGGCAATCCATGGATGGCACCGACAAAATGACAGTCGTGGGCGCTGCTAACGCTGACATGGACAACGCAGAGAGTGCGGCAAATGTAAGCAAAGTCTTCATGAGAAATTCCTTTCAGTAAAAAAACGGGGCGATATAGGGGAACGCCAGCGCCACCAGCACCAGCATGGCCACCAGTCCAAATACGGCTTGGTAACTTCGCCTGACCTGTGGCAGGGCGCACACTTCACCGGGTTGGCACGCAGCAGCCGGGCGCCAGATCCGCCTCCACGCAAAGAACAGCGCCACCAGGGCCACACCAATAAAGTACGGGCGGTAGGGCTCCAATGCGGTCAGATTGCCAATCCATGCACCAGAGAAGCCCAACAGGATAAGGACCAGCGGCCCCAGGCAGCAAGAGGACGCCAGAATGGCTGCCACGCCGCCGGCCAGTAGCGCTACGCGACCCTGTTGAGTCGGCGGGGGGTTGGAGTTTTGCAGTTGCATAGACTAAGCTTAAGGCTGTACTTATGTACGGAGTCAAGTCCTATGAATACCAACAGTGACAACGCAGCTTCAAGCATGACCATTGGCGCATTGGCTACAGCGGCTTTGGTCAACCTTGAAACCATTCGCTTTTATCAGCGTAAGGGGTTGATGCCTGAACCTGAGCGCTCTCAAGGCAGTATTCGCCGCTATGGTGTGTCCGACTTGGCGCGGTTGCGGTTTATCAAATCCGCACAGCGTCTCGGCTTTAGTTTGGACGAGATTGCCGAGCTGCTGAAGCTGGACGACGGAACACACTGCGCTGAGGCTCGCAGCCTGGCGGAACTCAAGCTGGTGAGCGTGCGTGAGAAGTTGGCCGACCTTCAGCGCATCGAGTCCGTATTGGATCAACTGGTGGGACGCTGTGCGTCGGCCCGAGGCGCGGTGGCGTGTCCGTTGATTGCGTCGCTGCAGACTTGAAAGCGTTGACGCACCCTTCGTGGATCGGCGTCCACCGCCCACATCCTCGTTGGTGCACAGGTACTGCGCGGCGATGTTTATACCTGGCGCCGATCGCTTTGTGTAGGCCTGTGCCAGCACACCGGACGCGTTCTTGTGGATATGTTAGTGCTTCGCGTAATTGCCGAGCGTTGGTGCCAAAGCGGAGCGAACTCGCTCCAGACGGCTGCGAACTTCATTGGCGACCTTCGCCACTTCGGGGTCGTCGGTGAGCTGCATCACCACCACCGGGTCCATGAAGCCGACCGTGATGTTGGCACCTGCGTCTTCACGCACGATCACGTTGCAAGGCAGCAGCAAGCCGATGTCGGGCTGGGCCGTCAAGGCGCGGTGCGCCAGCGGCGGGTTGCACGCGCCCAAAATGCGGTATGGTGGCACCTCGACGCCGAGCTTGGCCTTCATCGTCGCCTGAACGTCGATGTCGGTCAGCACGCCAAAGCCTTCCACCTTGAGCGCGTCGGTCACACGGGCTACGGCATCGGCGAATGCGGTTTTGCCCAGCGTGCAGTAGAAGCCGTAAGCCGCGCCAGAGGTTACGGGTGAAGGGCTGTCGGCGAGTGTGTTCATGGGGTGTTCCTTATGTGGCAGGGGACGAATAGTCCCTGAACTGCTCGCAGCCATTAATGCAGATCAAGAGAATGAAGTCTGTTCGACAGCATACGTATCCGAGTAAGGTCTAGTGCCCTCACGCTTTGACACGAAAATTCACCATCATTCCGGCGTCTTCGTGTTCGAGATTGTGGCAATGGAGCAAGTAGGTCTGGCTGCCGTTGAAATCGTGGCTAAAGTCGACGGCAACCTTTACCGTTTCTCCAGGCCACACAAGCACCGTATCCTTCCAACCAAGGTCACTTACGGCGCGCCCGCGGCCAAAGCGCGCGTCTGCGGATACCTGGCGCGGGCTGTTGAGCCGCTCCACCACCTGGAACGAAAAGCCGTGAAGGTGCATCGGATGCGGCATGCCAAGCGCTGGGTTGCTGATGCTCCATATTTCCACCGCACCACGCTTCACCTCGAAGGCGATTTCGTCCATGCGAAAACTGCGGCCGTTTATCAAAAAGCGCATGTTCGCCATGGACAGTTCGATCTTGCGCTCGGGCACACCAGCAGTGGGAATAGCGCGAATTTCGGAAAGTTTCGTGGGTAACGGTGTCGTCACACGCTCCCCTTGCGCCACCGGCAGTTTAAGGATATTGAACTCCGCGCCCAGCGGCAGGCGCGACGAACTCATTCCTCCCATACCGCCCATACCGCCCATACCGCCCATCATGGCCCCTGAGTGTCCTGCGGAGCCTTCGTTTTCCATGGGGTCGAACGCCAGGTTCTTGAGAAAAACATCTTCGCCGGGCTGCGCCTGCCCTGCGTCGAACAACACGTCCAGCCGCTCGCCAGGCGCCAGGAAGGCTTCAGTGACTGTTTGCGGTTGGTCGAGCAGACCGCCGTCTGTGCCGATGACTGCAAAGCTCAAAGGCGTCTTGCCCTTGACGAAGGCGATGCGGTAAATGCGGGCGTTGGAACCGTTGAGTAACCGGAAGCGGTACACGCGCGGCGTGACCGGGAAAAAGGCATTGGGAGTCAGGTTGGCAAGAATGACGTCGCCCAGCCAACCCATCATGGACTCCTGCATATTGGGCTTGTAACGCAGTCTTCCTGCCGCGTCGAACTGTTTGTCTTGTATGACCAGCGGCACGTCGGTTTCTCCAAGTCGCAGGTCAAGCGCCTTGCTCAGCCTACGCTGGTCCTCATCTTCTACCAGGAAGAAGCTCGCAAGACCGTTGTAGGCCTGCTTGGCCGTCAACTCATGCGCATGGGTGTGGTACCAGTAGGTTCCGCCGCGATTGCGCACGGTGAAGTCATAGTTGTAGCGCTCACCCGAGCCGATAGTGTTCGCCGGGTGGCCGTCCATGGCGGCGGGCGTGTGCAGGCCATGCCAGTGGATGATGGTCGGCTCTTGCAGTGCGTTGTGCAGCGCGGCCTGAAAGCGGGCACCGCTTTCCATTCTGAGAATGGGGTTCTGGTAGGCCTTGCCCGCCTGTTCGGTCTGGTACAGCAGGAACGGTGATACCTGGCCCTTGAGAATTGGGAAACTCGCAGCCGTGGCACGAATTTGTAACGGGCCAGTCACATCCATGACGCCGAACGGCCCGCTGCCTCCAGGGATAAACAGCTTTTGCTGGAAGTTTTCTGCCCTGATCGGATCGAACGGGTAAGGGTTGACAGGTGCCGTGCCTGCCGCATTCAAGCGAGGCCCGCCAAGGTACACCCAGGCTGCACCTGCGGCACCGGCCAAAGCGGCCGCGCCCGAAAATTGAAAAAGCGTTCTTCTATCGATCATGGAGTTACCTCTTGAGTAAAGCTAGGTGACGGTGTGAAGCGCGTAGGCCGACGTCGGCTTTTGTGCCTAGACGCGGTTTGGGATCGGACTGTGAAGAAGCCCCTGGCCAACGAACTTGGGGCTCTGAATCAAACGTTGATGGTGGCTACAACGCCAGTCGGGACAACCGAACCCTGATCGGTGGCCCTGCGGCGGCAAGGGACACGTCTCCAGTCGGGACAGACGTAGAGGTGAGTTGACCTGCAGCAGACCAAGCAATCGCCACAAAGGGAGCCTGGCCGCAGTCGGTCAAGGCGATACCAGATGGGTGCTTGAGCAGAGTCTGCGCTCTGTCGTCACAAACCCTCAGGCACGGTGCATTTGAAGACCCCGACTCGGCTTCGTGATGGCTTGCCCCCACTGCGAGGTGGCGCAAGGGCATTTCAGACACGTCGCGAGTCACCGAGAAATGTTCATCTTCAGTGTTTTGACTGTGCTGCCCAGGGCCCTCTAGTAAGCAAGCGTTTGCAACGCCTGCGACCAATGCCAACACCCACACCAGCACCATGACGAATAGGGTGCCGCGTTTTGCGCGAGGGTTGGTGAACAGATGCATGGTGGCTGAAGTGAGTTTCAAGCTCAGTTTCTACCGTCTCGTTGCAAGAAGGGTTGATCTATGTCAAGAGAGCGTTGAAAGTGGCTGCGGTTCAAGCAGCTGATGGCAGATCCGCCCTGGACTCAAACTACGACTGCTATATTTTCAATAGCATAGTAATTATATTTATCGGGGGCTAGAGGCACATTTCATTCACATACGCTCTTTCAAGCGCCGTCTCCGCATCAACAAATAGGCCGCAGGAACCACAAACATCGACAGCAGCGGCGCGGTGATCATGCCGCCCACCATGGGTGCGGCGATGCGCTGCATAACTTCGGAGCCGGTACCCGTGCCCCACATGATGGGGAACAGGCCGGCCAGTATCACGGCCACGGTCATGGCCTTGGGCCGCACCCGCAACACGGCCCCCTCGCGTATCGCATCCAGCAGATCTTCCGCCGTGGTCTTGCCTTGGGCGATGCGTGCGTCCCACGCGTGTTTCAGGTACAGCAGCATGATGACGCCGAACTCCGCAGACACACCCGCCAGGGCGATGAATCCGACCGCCCCCGCCACCGACAGGTTGTAGCCCAATAGGTACAGCAGCCATATGCCACCCACCAGCGCAAACGGCAGCGTCAGCATGATCAACATGGCTTCGCCAAAGCTCTTGAAGGTCAGGTACAGCAGCACAAAGATGATCAGCAAGGTGAACGGCACCACCACCTTGAGCTTGGCGGTCGCCCGCTCCAAAAACTCGAACTGACCGGACCACGCAATGGAATAGCCCGGCGGCAGCGCCACTTGCTTGGCCACGGCTGCCTGCATGTCTTGTACGGCAGAGCGCAGATCGCGGCCACGAATGTCTACGTACACCCAGCCCGACAAGCGGGCGTTTTCGCTACGCAGCATGGGCGGACCATCGGTGACACGCACATCCGCCACATCCGATAACACCAGCCGCTGGCCGCGCTCGGTGACGATGGGCAGGATGCGCAGTTTCTCCAACGAGTCGCGGATCTCGCGTGGGTAGCGCACGTTGATGGGAAAGCGCTGCAAGCCGTCCACCACCTCGCCAATGTTTTCGCCGCCCACCGCCGAGCTGATGACAGCCTGCACATCGGCAATGTTCAAACCAAAGCGTGCGGCAGCATCCCGGCGTATGGTGACGTCCACATAACGACCACCGGTCAGACGTTCGGCCAAGGCGCTGCTGACGCCGGGCACATCTTTTAACGCGCGTTCTATTTCGCCGGTGAGCTTGTCGATGGTGGTCAGGTCGGCACC
>JBKJJC010000289.1:0-8949 GCA_046598245.1 Rhodoferax sp. | reverse complement strand
TGACAAAGCTGTTGCCACTGCTCCAGATCTTTGGCGACGCGCCCCGGTGCCACGTCAAACAGCGTCAGCCCGCGGGCCGCGAGGTGAATGTAGTTCTGCGTGTCGCGCAGATACCCGACCACCGGCGCCCCGACTTTGTCGACAAACTCGTGCAAATGGTCCGAGGCCAGGGTGCGCGCATCCACCCGCATGCCCACCAGCGCAATTTTGGTCTTGCCAGCATGTTTGCTTTGTACCAAGTCATCCAGAAAGGCGCGGGTGGCAAAGATATCGAATACGCTGGGCTGCAGCGGCACAACGATGCGGTCGGCCATTTTCACCACTTCATTCAGGCGTTTGCCGTGCAGCCCGGCCGGCGTGTCCAACACCACGTGGGTGGTGCCCTTGGGCGGCTTGGCGATGGCGTCGGCGGAGATTTCCCAACTGGTGATGGGCCGCGCAGCCAGCGGGCGCAGACCCAGCCACAATTTGGACGACTGCTGCCGGTCCACGTCTCCCAACATCACCGCATGCCCGCGCGACGCGTAATAGCCAGCGATATTGGTAGACAGCGTGGACTTACCGACTCCGCCTTTGGGATTGGCTACAACGACGATAGGCATACGGTTTCCTTCTAGTTGCGGCCAGCGCTGGCCTGCTGCGCGGTCTGCGGTCTGTCCCGCGAAGTAATGCTATGTTATCGCCATGGAACATCTACCCACCTGGCTCATCAACAGCTTCATTTACCTCAGCGCGGCCGTCATCGTGGTGCCTTTAAGCCGGGCGCTGGGCTTGGGCTCCATCATCGGCTACCTGGCGGCAGGCATTGCCATTGGCCCCTGGGGGCTGGGCCTGGTGACCAATGTGCAGGACATTTTGCATTTTGCCGAGTTTGGCGTGGTGCTGATGCTGTTTCTGGTCGGCCTGGAACTGGAGCCCAAGCGCCTGTGGAGCCTGCGGCGGCCGATATTCGGCTGGGGTAGCGCCCAAATGGCGGGCTGCGCCGTCGCAATTTTCGCGCTGGCTTGGGGATGCGGTGTACCTACGCCCATCGCCATCGTGGCGGCATTGGGGCTGGCGCTGTCCAGCACCGCCATTGCGCTACAGGTCATGGGCGAGCGCAACCTGTTGCCCACGGGTAGCGGACAGGCCGGTTTCTCCATTTTGCTGTTCCAGGACGTGGCCGCCATCCCAATTTTGGCCTTGTTGCCGCTCTTGGCCGGGTCTTTAGAGCCAAATCAGGCTGTAGCCCCCGTGGAACGGTTACAAGAAGCTATAAAAATAGTAGCAGTCATTGCCGGCATTGTGGTGGGTGGACGGCTGTTGCTGCGCCCGCTCTTACGCTGGATTGCCCGCAGCAAGACGCCAGAGATCTTTACCGCCGCCTCGCTGTTGCTGGTGGTGGGCATTTCGGCGTTGATGCAGATGGTGGGTCTGTCGATGGCGCTGGGTGCCTTTCTCGCGGGCGTGCTGCTGGCCGAGAGCGAATACCGGCGTGAGTTGGAAACCAATATCGAACCCTTCAAAGGCCTGCTGCTGGGCCTGTTTTTCATTGCGGTCGGCATGGGCGTGGATCTGGGTGTGCTGCGCGACGCCCCGCTGCAAATGGCAGCCGTGGTGCTGGGCTTTATGGCGGTCAAGGGTGTGGTGATTTTCACGATTGCACGGCTGATGAAACTGCCTTTCCAGGAGCGCCCGGTGTTCACCCTGCTGCTGGCGCAGGGTGGAGAGTTTGCGTTTGTGGTGTTCCAGGCGGCGGCGGGGGCCAATGTGCTACCGGCGCAGACCGCATCCTTGCTAGTAGGCGCAGTGGCCGTCTCTATGCTGGTCAGCCCGCTGCTGCTGGTTGCGATCGACAAGCTGTTGCTGCCACGCTTTGCCAATTGTGGCGTGCCGGTCATGGAGGAAATTTCTGAGCAGCAGGAGGCACCCATTTTGGTGGCGGGCTTCGGGCGCTACGGGCAAATCGTGTCCCGCGTGTTGCTGGCGCAGGGGCAGACCTGCACGGTGTTGGACCACGACGCCGAGATGATCGAAGTTGCGCGCAATTTTGGCTACCGCGTGTTTTATGGCGACGCCACGCGCCTGGACCTATTGCGCACCGCCGGTGCAGCTAAAGCCAAAGTGCTGGTGGTGGCGGTGGACGACGTGTCGCAATCGCTGGCCGTTGTGGACCTGGTGCGCGAACACTTTCCACAGCTGCAAATTGTGGCCCGCGCCCGTGATGTGACGCATTGGAACCAGTTGCGCGACCGTGACGTGATGCTGGTACAGCGTGAACTGTTTGAATCCAGTCTGCTCAGCGCCCGCAGCGTGTTGGAGCTGCTGGGCCAGGCGCCCGACGCCGCACAGGCCACCGTGCAACGCTTCCGCCAACACAATCTGGAGCTATTTGAGCAGTTGCACCCGCATTACAAGGACAGCGCCAAGCTCATTTCGGTGGTCAAGCAGGGACGTCTGCAACTGGAAGAGCAAATGGCCAAGGAACGCGCGGAACAACGAGCCCAGCGCGCCTGAATCCAACTTACCGGGGTGGCGGCGGAGGGTAATACGGCTGTGGGGGCGGTGGATAGTAGGGCTGCGGCTCGGCCTGGGGCACATAGACCACACGGGGCGGATGGCGGGAATAGCCTTGTTGCGCGGGCTGGTTATTTTTGGAAACCATGCACTGCTGGTAGGCGATGTCGTAACGGTGCTGCGCGCTTTGCCCCTCCGCCGCGTTGTTGCCAGCACCGATAGCCGTCCCCATCATTAACCCGGTAACAGCACCGGCCGCCGTGTTGTTGTAACGGCGACTGCTGATGGCAGAACCGACGGCGGCTCCCAACAAGGTACCCACAATGGCTGCACCCACGGCTCTGTCGGCACTGTCGGCACTGTCGGCAGTGGTATCCGGCCCGATGGATTGTTGCGCGTAGCTACGGCAATACTGATCTTCCTGCGCGAACAGATCGAGCGGCTTGCCCGGGGTGGGCATGACTGCAACGCGCGGGCCTTGGGGCGCCACGGCGCAACCGGCCAGGATGCTGACCGCACACAGCGCTGCCATCACTCTGCTTAATTGATAGGGGGTGGATTTCATTGGGCTACTCCAGGTGGTGTGGCTGGCACGGTTTTCCAACCGCCAGGGCATGCGGCGACATACGGGTAATAGCCACTGGCCGCCTCACAGTAATACCAGAACTGCTGTAGGGGCGACTGCGCAGCCGGGGGCTGGGAGGGTTGCATTTGCACGGGGGCTGGCGCCTGCTCTACGATGATAGTCGGAGGACGGTAAGGGTACGGATAAGGGTAAACGGGTTGGGGGTACGAATACCAGGCACTGCCAGCTACCCACCACCAGCCGTTGCGGCCGCTGTGCCAGCCATGGCGCCAAGCGCCGGAGCGCCAATGGTGCCGGTCATGGCTGTCAAAGTGCCGGATACCGCCATGCCAGGCGCGGTGGCCGTTGCTACCGTGCTGCGCCGAGGCAGTCAGGGGCATGGTTGCCAGCACGGTCACCGCCGCTGCCAAAGCCCATCCCAGAATCGGTTTCATACATATACCTTTGAATCGATCGCTCAAGAAAACTACTTTGCAGATGCGCAAGAACCCCATTAACGCGCCAATTTACCCAAAGGCTGACGGACTATGCGATCTTTACTCGGACCTAACCGATCACAAACAGTTCCCCAATGCCGGCCAGGTGCCCATGGTAACCTTGCGCCATGTTCAGTCCGTCCCAAGCCGATGTGCGCCGCTTCTTTTGCTCCGTTTACGCCAAAGCCCTCGCCGGTAATGCGTTAGAAGCTATTGAAACAATAGCAAGCCAGTGGATGAACGAGCACCCCGAGTACGCCCAGGATTTTGCCGATGTAGACGCCGCCCTGGCCAGCATGGGCGAGGCGCAAGAGGGCCGCACCAACCCGTTTTTGCACCTATCCATGCACCTGTCGATCAGTGAGCAGTGCAGCATCGACCAGCCCCGCGGCATACGACAGGCCGTTGAGCTATTGACCCACAAACGCGACTCTTTACACCAGGCCCACCACGAGGCCATGGACTGCCTGGGCAAAATGTTGTGGGAAAGCCAGCAGGCCGGGCGCCCGCCCGAGGGCGACGGCTACATTGCCTGCGTGCAGCGGCAAGCGACCCGGGACTAGGAATGCTGCCCCTGCACTTTAATGCAGCTTGATCCTGGGATTCTTTGCCCAGTTGATCGTCTCAGCCCACGTCGTCAGCCAAGTGTGAAATGCGCCATTGACCGCAATCTGGTGGTGTTTGTGCAGCCACCAGTACATCCATTTGGCGATATAACCTTCAATAAACACCGAACCGCTCGCGATTGCACCCATCAGGCTACCAATGGTGCTGTAGTCGCCCAACGACACCAGTGAGCCGTAGTCTTTGTAGGTAAATTCCGGCAGGGATTTGCCCTGCCGCAGCCTGACAAAAGTCTTTGCCAGCATAGACGCCTGCTGGTGTGCCGACTGCGCGCGGGGTGGCACCAGCGGCTGGCCCCCATCTTGTGGGCAGGCGGCGCAGTCACCCATGGCAAAAATGGCCGGGTCACGCGTGGTTTGCAATGTCCGGCTTACAACCAACTGGTTGATGCGATTGGTTTCCAGACCGTCAATGTCTTTCAAAAAGTCTGCAGCCTTGATACCCGCCGCCCAGACCACGATACCGCTGGGGATGAAGGTGCCGCTGGCCATCTTCACGCCCTCTTTGGATACCTCCACCACCTTTTCATTGGTGTGGATCTCGATGTCCAGCTTGCGCAGCTCCTGCGCCACAGCGGTGGACAGCCGCTCGGGCAGCGCCTGCTGCAGCCGGGGTGAGGCGTCCACGATGACAATCTTCAGGTCTTTCTCGGGGTGAAAGTTGTGCAGGCCATAACCCGACAGGATCTTGGTCGTCATGTGCAGCTCGGCCGACAGCTCCACACCCGTGGCACCGCCCCCGATGATGGTGACGGTGAATCGCCCCTCCCCCGCCGCCTTGCCCTGGGTCTGTGCGCGCAGGCAGGAATTGATCAGTCGGCGGTGGAAGCGCTCGGCCGCGGCCGGTGTGTCCAGCATCACGCAGTGTTCACGTGCGCCCGGCGTGCCAAAGTCATTGGTCTGGCTGCCCAAGGCCAACACCAGCTGGTCGTAGGCAACGGTCTGGCGTGGCAGCACCTGTTCACCGTCTTCGTCCACCGACGGGGCCAGCGACACCTCGCGGCGTGCGCGCGACAAGCCGTCCATGCGCCCCAGACGGAACGCAAAATGGTGCTTACGCGCCAGCGCAAAGTATTCGAGCTCGTCGGCGTGGCTGTCCAGCGTACCGGCGGCCACCTGGTGCAGCAGCGGCTTCCACACATGGGTGCGGACCGCGTCAATCAGCGTAATGTGTGCCTTTTTGTGCTTGCCCAATGTTTTACCCAGGCGCACGGCCAACTCCAGGCCACCGGCGCCACCGCCCACGATCACGATGCGTTGCATAGACTTTTTTTCGAAAAAAAAAGCCGCTGGAGTAGCGGCTTATTGGTAGGGGTAATGTGATTACTTGAATTTCTTTTGCGGCACAACTTTGAGATCGCCCGGCAAGCTGCCAATGTAGTTAGCCATTTCTTTGAGCTCTGCATTGGAGAACTGCTTGACCGTACCACCCATGATGGCGTTACCACGGCCCACGATGGGATTGTTTTCTGCCTTGTAGGCCTTCAGGGCCACCAGCAGGTAGTCACTGTGTTGGCCAGCAATCTTGGGATAGCTGGGGTCCAGCGGCTTGTTGAAGTTGTCACCGTGGCAGGACACGCAGGCGCCTTTGGCCACCAGTTCCATGGCCTTGGCAGAACCATTTGCCGCCTTATCTGGCACCGTTGCACCAGCCACCACACCGCTGGCTTCGTAGTAAGCCGCCAAATCGGCAATATCCTGTTCTGTGAGTGAATCCGCAATACCGCGCATGGTAGGGTGCTTGCGCTCGCCCTTTTTGTAGGCATTCAGGGACGAGGTGATGTACTTGCCCCCCTGACCAGAGATCATGGGCACCTTGTGGATTTCAGGGAAGCTGGCCTGGTAGCCCACAATGCCGTGGCAGCCAATGCACATTGCATTTTTTGCCTCACCTTGCTTTGCGTCTCCCTTGATCTCCTGCGCAAACGCAGAAAAAGTGGTCGCACAAGCGACAAGAGTGGCTAAAACGGGCAGCAACAGTTTGTTCATTTTGCAAGGACAATCAGACAATGTTTGATGTAAATCTAAATTTGATTATATCGACCACTATTTCACGCCCTGCACAGCCCCTATGCTGCCGGTTTGCCCTCCACCCCCGCCCAGTGCGCACCACACCATGAAATTCCACGGAACCAAGAACTACGTCGCCACCCAAGACCTGATGCTGTCGGTCAATGCCGCCATCACCTTGCAACGCCCGCTCTTAGTCAAGGGCGAGCCCGGCACTGGCAAAACCATGCTGGCTGAAGAAGTGGCGCAGGCGCTGGACATGCCCTTGCTGCAGTGGCACATCAAATCCACCACCAAAGCCCAACAGGGCCTGTATGAATATGACGCCGTGAGTCGTCTGCGCGACTCCCAACTGTCTGACATTGACGGCGGCGAACGTGTCAAGAACATCCACAACTACATCGTCAAGGGCGTGCTGTGGCAGGCTTTTACCGCCGACAAGCAGGTCGCGCTGCTGATCGACGAGATCGACAAGGCCGACATCGAATTCCCCAACGACCTGCTGCGCGAAATTGACCGCATGGAGTTCTACTGCTACGAAACCCGCGAACTGATCAAAGCCAAACACCGCCCGCTGGTGTTCATCACGTCCAACAACGAGAAAGAACTGCCAGACGCCTTTTTGCGCCGCTGCTTCTTTCACTACATCAAGTTCCCGGATGCGCCCACCATGCAAAGCATTGTGGATGTGCATTTCCCCGGCATCAAGAAAGAGCTGCTCAGCGCGGCCATGAAGACGTTTTTTGATGTGCGTAACCTGCCCGGCTTGAAGAAAAAGCCCTCCACCAGTGAACTGTTGGACTGGCTCAAGCTGCTGCTGGCCGAAGACATCCCCGCCGAAGCCCTGCACGCCAAAGACGACAAAATGGCCGTGCCCCCGTTAGTCGGCGCGCTGCTGAAGAACGAGCAGGACACCACGCTGTTCGAGAAGCTGATGTTTATGCAGCGCCACAACCGCTAAGCCACGTAGCACCATGAAAAACAAGCTGTTGCTGGAAGGCCTGGCAGATGCGGTCGGCTTCGTCGGCGGTGCGCTGCTGGGCTTCTGGATAGGCCGCCTGTTTGGCCTAGACCTTTTTGCACCTGGCTACGGCAACGCCAGCATGGGCGCCATTCTGCTGGTGGGGCTAGGCAGTGGCTTGGGTGTGAAACTGGCCCGCATGTGGCGCGCAGCGCAAGCCGCCAAATCCCAGGACCCCAAGGATTGAACCCGACCATGGCTTTTGTCGAACCCGTCACTCTGTCCGCGCGCGGCGTAGACCTGATACCCCTGTCCTTGGCGCACGAAGAAGGCTTGCGCGCCGCCGCAGCCGATGGCGCGTTGTGGACAATTCGCGTGACATCCGTTCCCGAGCCCGAACAAACCCGCAGCTACATCGAAACCGCCCTTTCCCAGCGCGAGGCCGGCAGCCGTTTGGCATTTGCCGTAGTGGAAAGCGCCACGGACAAAGTGTTGGGCTGCACCAGTTACCACGACATCGTCCCCGCACTGAAACGGTTGGAAATCGGCTGGACCTGGTATGGCAAAAGCAGCCAGCGCAGCCATGTCAACACCACCTGCAAACTGTTGATGCTGACCCATGCGTTTGAGACGCTGGGCTGCCATGTTGTGGGCTGGCGCACCGATAACTACAACTTTGCATCCCAAGCCGCCATTGAGCGCCTGGGTGCCAAAAAAGACGGCGTGATCCGCGGCCACGCGCTGCGCCGCGACGGCACCATACGCGACACCGTGATGTACAGCATGCGCAGCGGCGAATGGCCCGAGGCCAAGGCGCAATTGCTGTATTTGCTGGACAAGCCGCGCGGCTGAACTGGACACCAAGACCCTGCGTATATACACTCGCAATATACAAACGGAGGCCGCCATGAACGCCCGCATTCCCGCCAAAGCCTTGAAATCCCAGAGCCCTGTGGAAACCACCGTGTTCCAGTCTGGCAACAGCCAGGCCATCCGCATTCCCAAAGAGTTTCAGTTCCACACCAAACGGGTGGAAATCTACCGGGACGGAAAATCCATCGTGCTGCGCCCCGCGCCGAGCACCGCCGCCGAAGCATTGGCCGACCTCGCACCGCTGAGTGCGGCGGAAGGTCTTGCCCTGGACAAGGCGATGGAACATCTGGACGATCTGTTGGCTTTGGATGAACCCATGGCCGAGTTGCCGCCCACCCGCCGTCGCACCCGCGCCACCGCCCGCTAACCCTACAGACCATGCAGCCCAAATACCTGTTGGACACTGACGTGTTCTCCTTGATGGTCAAAGGCCAAGACGAGTCCATCAACGCACGCCTGCAAGTCCTACACAAAGGCGATGCCGTGTTGTCAGTCATTACAACGGGTGAATACTTTTACGGCATAGCCCATGCGCCGGTATCCACCTTGCGAGAAAAACGCGCCAAACGCCTGATCGACTTCTTTGGTGTGCTGCCCTTGGAGGCCGACGTGGGGGCCATTTATGGCGCCACCCGTGCCGACTTGCGCGCCAAGGGCACGCCTATTGGCCCCAACGACCTGTGGTTGGCGGCGCACGCGAAGGTCCATGGCCTCGTCATGGTGACCCGCAACACCCGCGAATTCAAGCGGGTCAAGGGACTAAAAGTGGAGGATTGGTTGTGAACGAAGATTTCTGCCCCCATTTGGTCTACTGCTCAATCAGAACCGGAGAGCACCACCATGCTGCTTGATTTTTTCTACACCCTGCGTTCGGCCAAGTTGCCGGTATCGATCAGGGTCAGGTATTCCTTGACCGATACCGGC
>JBKJJC010000215.1:0-3933 GCA_046598245.1 Rhodoferax sp. | reverse complement strand
TTTTTGCACCCGGGGGTCCTGAAAGTAGGGCTCCACGTCCAACGCAATCAGCCCGGAGAGTTCTTCCACCGGCACAGCACCCGTAAGCTTGCCCGCCAAACCACCCAATACACCGGGACTGGGCGTGCCGGACGCGGGCTGTCGCCCAGTCTCGTACAGCGAGAAGTAAGCCGCTGCGCCAAAAACTGCCAACAGCCCTACCGTCACAATTGCCTTGCCTGCTTTGTTCATCGGCGCAGTATCGCGCAAAATAGACCAACTATGAATGACCTGAAGAAGAGTAAGAACTACGCCGTTGCCAAGGGACCGGTGAACCGGCGTACGCGCGTGACGGCCCCCGAGGCCAAACCCGTTGTTGCGCAGGCGGTGTTGCAGCGCATCAGCACGGCCCACGCAAAGCGCCGACTGGGCACACCCCTGTCGCAGCGCTTAAGTGCATCGGCAGACGCAGCGGCCCACGGCAAGCTCCCCACCGCCACGGCGATTGTTCAGGCGATAGGCGGCACCATCTGCGCCATCGGTGTGGGTCTGGGGGTGATCCAGAGCTCGGTGCTGGTGATAGGCAGCAGCGCACTGGCCTTGGGCGCGGTGGGGGTCTGGGCCGCAGTCAGCCGTAGATCACAGCCGGGCAATACCCTGCAACCCCGTGTCACCGCGACAGACCTGTCCGACCCAGAAGCCCTGGCCCGACTGGATGCGGTGATGGAGAAGATGGCGGCACAAGCCCCGCAGGCCACCGTAGACAGCCTGGCCCGGTTGAAGGAATCGATTGTGCGTTGCTTGGCATTGGTGGGTGCCAGCGCCGAGGATGGCAGCATGGCCAGTGAAGAAAATTTGTATTTGCGCGAAGCTGTGCGCCGTTACATACCTGATTCGATCAACTGTTGCCTGCAGGTGCCGCAGAAGGATCGGGCCACTTTGGTTATCGATGGCAGCAAACCCGCGCTGGATTTGCTGCATGACCAGTTGCAGATGATCCAGCAGCAGTTGGATACCCGTGAGGCTAAATTGGTCCAAGTAGCGGGCGAAGCGTTGTTGCGGCAGCAGCGTTTTTTGGCGTCAAAGGCTAACGGGCAGAGCTAGTTTTGCCGCACCGGTTGAAACCGGCACGATAGAGAACACATGTGCATCTCGCGGCACGCCATGGTGCTTCAAGCGATTTTTTGCGACGCATTCCAACGTAGCGCCAACCTTGCGCGCAATCGCCGCACTGGCCGTGTTGTCTGTCAAAACCACGATCTCCACTCGGGTCAGTGACAACTGGGTAAATGCAAATTCGACCAGTGCCAACGTCGCAGAAGTGGCGGCTCCCCGGCGCTGCCATGTCTCTCGCACCCAATAACCCAGATTGCAAAAACCGTGCAGCGTATTGAACTGGTTGAGACCGGCTCCGCCCACCAAGGTATCGGTGGTCAAGTCGAAGATTCCAAACTCGTGGCCCAATCCCTGCGCGCGCGCACTGCGGCACACCGCAAACCATTCCAAGGCCTGTGCCTGTGTGTAGTCCGCAACCGCCCAAGGCATCCATCTTCCAACCGTGTTGGCCGACTCGCGCACGGCGTCAGCAAAGGTCGGTGCGTCTGAGTTTTCAAATGGACGCAAGACGAATTTTCCAGCCCATAGGTTCTGGGCATGGGTTGCGCCACCTGGGACGTTTGAAGTTGTTTCTGGTTGCATGGCGGAAGTTTGCCACACGGTAGCGGCTCGCGGCCAGGGTGCAGGGCTTACTGGTCGAGAAGGTTGGCCGGTGTTTCTAAATCCCTTTGCGAACCTGCTCGATCATCGGAAGACTATGAAATCAGTAGCATACAAGGCTTATTTCACGGGGGCTACAACCCGATTCTTCGCAAAACTATATCTCTTTAGGCCTTGCTGGCATGTTTGAAGCGAATGAGCAGATACACGGAAAGCCCGACGGCAACTCCAGGCACAACGCCAAGTACCAGTGCAACCCAGCCATGCCTCACGCCATCAGCTTTGGCCTCATACGAAACCCAGACAGCCAGTACGCACCAGCATGCGATGGTGTCCAAGGCATACCCTGCTGCAAACGGATTTACGAAGCCAGCACCAAACGCAGCGATTACATCGGGTTTGAGCACAAACTCTGGAATGACAATGACACAGAACGCCACCGTGAATGCCAGACCAATGGCTGCAATAAGACCGCGAAATAGATTGGTGTTCAATGTGTGTCCCTAGCGTTCATCAGAGGCCCAGCGAGGCTTTAGATAAGTGTCAACGGCAAGCTGACCTTCGCGATGTAGCGCGTCCGCTTGATTATTAGACATCACTGCGGAGCACCTCCACTGGGCCGAAAGTTTCGATCTGGGCTCCATTCACGATGACGCCGCCACCGTCCGGACAGGCATAAATGGTCCCGTACGCATGAAGCAAACGTGCATCGACCGAACCATCCTCGCTGTCACCGACAAAGTGTGGCCAGAATCCGAAAGGCACTAATGCCAGGCCGGTTTCATTGGTGATTTGCGGTGATCTGGCGTCACCGCAGAGCGCTGCACTGGCAACCGACTTGGTGAGAATGATCGCACCTGCACTGAGCCCGATAAGGGGCCGCCCGCTCTCGGCAAAGCGAGTCAGGGCTGCGAAAAGGGGCGTGCCTCGTAGCCACTCTGCAAAGGTAAAGGTGTTGCCGCCAGAAAGATGTATGGCATCGCACTGCGCCAGCAGAGGGATGCAGTCAGACATCGAGGACAATTCATCGACATAGACGCAGAGCTGTGCACCAATTTCGGCGTAATAGACAGCCCGATCATTGAAGTAAAGCCGCTCGGGATCTGGGCTCGACGAAATGTAGCCGACTCTCGGTGCCTGGGCCTCTACTGTCGAGAGTGCGCAGAGATCTACACGCCGGCTATGCGAACCCGCTTGATCGCTGTGGAGAATGAGATGGAGTGCCATGGGGTCTTGGTGGAGACTAACGAATAAATGACTGGTCCATCATCTCTTGCGGCGACGCCGCAAGCTGCCGTTGTGGGTCTGTGTCAAACAACTTGCTAAAGCGCGTGCCCCGCAAATGAGAGAGGGCCGCTATGTAGACCTGGTGCCAGTCTCCCTCTGGTTCTGCCGACAAGTCCTGCCAGAAGAACCTGAACTCATGGCCACCGTCGTCGGCAGTTCGGTAAACCCAAGTTTCAGGCAGTGAGCACTCCGCTTCGCAAAGGTGGAAGGACCAGATTTGGCCCATATAACCGGACTCCCACGCGCCTAGGTCTGCTACCGCCCGCGACCTCACCCCAGACTCCTCAAGCAATTCGCGAACCGCCGCTTGAGCAGGCGTCTCGCCTGGCTCGATGGTTCCCTTTACGAGCTGACGGCCCGCCAGCGGATGTTCAAACGCCAACACTTGAACCCGCCGCGCTCGATGCAGCACGATGGGGCAGGCTTTGGTTGGCATCTGCATGAGCTTCAAAGTAAAGTACCCCGCTGCGAGCTACATGAATCTGATCGTCCCTTTTGATCGCCCTTTGGACCCTTGCGCTTAACCAAACCGAGCGAGTCCAATCGGACTTGGATGGCGGGAGACCGTTTTGGAATAGTTTCCTGAACGGCTGCCGTGGTTGCTTCCAGAAATCCAGTCCGGCGACCTGACCGGTAACTATCGCAACATTGCCGTCGCAGGAAGTCAACAACAAACAACCGAAGAAACGCAGGTTTTACAGCGTCGCCGGTTTCGTATCCGGCCCCGCGTGGGCCGCGCGGTCCATCAAGTCCGCCTCATGTTTGTCACGCACAGTCTTGGCAACGGTGAAGGTGCTGCTGACGAGAAACAGCCAGCTCACTACCATAAAACCCTTTTGCCATTCGCCAATATTCATGCGCCACAGGCCCCAGGCGGTCAGGCTGAAGGCGGCTGCAAAGGCGATCCACACCGTCATCACCCAAGAGGCCGTATCGACCTGGCCGTCGCGG
>JBKJJC010000061.1:0-14290 GCA_046598245.1 Rhodoferax sp. | reverse complement strand
CAGGCAGGCACCCATGACCTGGGGTTGGCAGCGCAGGCAATAGGGGTCTTGCACGCGCTGCCAACCCCAGGTCATGGGTGCCTGCCTGGACCAGATGCGCTACGCCACCGATGTGCTGGTGCGCGAGGCCAATGCGGTGACCGACAACCCGCTGGTGTTTGCAGAAAGCGGCACGCTACTTTCTGGCGGCAACTTCCACGCTGAGCCGGTGGCGCTGGCCGCGGATGCACTGGCCATAGTGATTGCCGAAATCGGCGCAATCACCGAGCGCCGCATTGCAATGCTGGTAGATACAGTGGTGTCACGCCTGCCCGCCTTCTTGACACCCGAGCCAGGCCTGAACTCCGGCTTCATGATCGTGCACGTGACAGCAGCGGCGCTGGCATCCGAGAACAAATCGCTGGCCCACCCCGCCAGCGTGGACAGCCTGCCCACATCGGCCAACCAGGAGGACCACGTCTCCATGGCCACGTTTGCCGCGCGGCGCCTGCAGCAGATGCTGCGCAACACCGAATACATCGTCGCCATCGAGTTGCTGTCCGCGGCGCAAGGCATAGAGTTTCTGCGCCCCCTGCAAAGCTCTGCGGTACTGGAAGGTATTCTGGAACTGGTGCGCTCCGTGTCGCCCGCGATGATGGTGGACCGCAGCCTGGCACCCGATATGGAACTGGTACGCGGGCTGATTACGCAGGGGCGTGTGGGCCTGGCGGGTGAGGCGCAGATCCATGAGTTGACGGCGCTGCGGCTCGGCTAGTGGAAGCAGAGCGTGGGCTCTTCGGGGCCCAGCTTCTTGGCTCGATCAGGGATCGGTAGCCTAGGGGCCTATCGGTGACGGAATGTGCTTCACCGCTCTCCGCGCTGGGCCTCAAATCGCGGGTCGTCTTCATAGTCAGGTAACTGGTTGGGGTTACGTGGGTCGTACTGGCCGTTGCGACCGTTGCGATCCTGCTGGTCATACCGGTCTCTTTGGTCGCGGCGTTGTTCGAATCGGCGCGGATCATCTTGGCGATAGTAGCCAGGGCCGCGCAGTTGGTTGTCATTGCGCTCCCACCAACGGTTATTCTGATCCACCAGAATGAAGTACACCGGCTGGTTGCAGGCACGGTAGCTGCGGCAATAGCGAGCCCAATCACGGTATTCTTCAATCGATACGTGCAAGTAAATGGGCACCGCGCCATAGCGTGGTTTTCCTACGACCACGGGTTTGGCATCCATCACCGGCGGTGGTCGCACATTTTTGCCAAAAGAGATCTCGCCGTACACACCGGGAACGAACGCGGCTCCCACGTCTTCATTGACATAGGCCTGCGCCTGTGCAGCCCCCGCCATGCTTGCCGAAATCGCCACAACCGCAATAAGGGACCTGGTAGTCAACATGGTTTGTTCTCACCCATCAAATAGCAGTCGTGAGGCTCCGACTACTTTGAGCGGCCCCAACTGACGCCGGGGCCTATTTATACAACGCTGCCTAGCTTGGAATGATGACGGCCTTTACCTTTTTTTACAACAAAATAAGTATCTAGCCCAAAACATACCTGATGGCGCTATGCATACAAACCGTGCAAATACCATCTGGCCTGCCCGCTCAGCCGCTCGCAGTACACCCACACCAGGCCGGCCACCGCGCTGCGAGCCACATAGTAGTCACGCAGCGCGCAGTGGGCATCACCATCGAGCCAGCCCGCCTCTAGGCGCTGCGGCCCCACCACCAGCGCCAGCGGCCCGCCCTCGTATTGCGGCAGGCCCTGGTGCACCGTGAGAAGCAGCGGTGTGGTCAGCAGCCAACTAGGGTAGAGGACCATTTCCGACAAGTCATTTGAGCCATTTCTGCCCCTAGCCCCCGTGGAATAATCTTTATGTGCTCCTGATTTAGGAGCAACCGCCAAATCAGCGACTGCATGCCAGTGCTGCATGCGCTCAGGCCGGTGGTCGGCGTACAGCGTGGCGCGGCGCACCTGCTGCGGGCCCAGACGTGCACCCAGGCGCTCCAGCAACTGGTGCAGGCTGTCGCCGTGGCGCACATCCTCGGGCAGCAGGCTGATGCTCTCGCCTGCCAGCGGCTGGGTCTGCAGCGAGCGCAGGCGCAAGTGCAGCACCGGTGCGGGCAGGGTGACCTGGGCCAGTTGCTCACCCAGCAGGCGGGCCAGGTGCTGCATATCCTGCGTGGGCTGGGCGGTGCGCAGCACCAGGCGGCCCTGTGCGCCGCCGGTGTGGTGTGCGTCCACATGCAGGGCGTTGGAGCGCCGGGCGTCCAGTTCCCACAGCAATTCCAGCGCCAGCACGCCGCGCTGGCGTGCGCGCAGCCACAGCTGCAGTTGCGCCAGCAGTCGGCGTGCGCCAAACAGCAAGGCCGGGGCGCTCTCCACGCTGGATAACAACTCCAGCGGCGTGTCAAACACATCGGGCAGGGTCAGCCACGGGTAGACCTCGGCGCGTTGGCCATAGGCGCAGTCCAGCGCGTCCAACAGGCCCGCGCCAAAGCGGCGGGCCAGGCCACCGCGTGGCAGCGCGCGCAGTTGCCCCCAGTTGGACAGGCCCAGGCGCGCCAGCGTGGGCAGGTGGGCACGTGCCGCGGCCAGGGTGTGCAGGGGCAAGGCGTCTGGCGGATGTGTGCGTGCGCAAAAAGCGGCACTATCGCCACGGCCCTCTGCTCTGGCACACTGTAATCGCCCAAATGCTACTAAAGATGTAGCACCTTGTGCATATTCCACGGTGGCTATAGGCAAATTTGGCTTAAGAAGATGATCCAGCAAGGCATCAATACCACCAAACAGGCGCACGCTGCCAGACACCTCCATGACCAGCGCAGACTCCACCCGCGCCACCATCGGTGTGAATTGCAGCGCCCACCATGCCCAGGCGCTGTGCGCGTCCACCAACGTGGCAACGCCCGCCGCATCTCCCGCTGCTGTGCCTGGCGTATCAGGCTGGGGTTGCAGTGCGATCCATTGCATGGTGGGTACTTGCGGCCACACGCGTGGGGGCAAAACTAGGTGCTGCCAACAAGCAGGCCAGCCGCGCCGGGCGGGCGCTTAAATGCAGGGCTTGGTCCATGGGTGGGCCGCGCCGCTTGAGTGTGCGCACCTCCAGCCTGTCGGAGGCATCCTGCGATGGCGCGACCCACAACCGCAACACGGCGGGCGAGGACTCGTTTTGCGCCTGCTCGGGGCGCAGCACAAACAGCAGCTTGTCGTATTCGGTCGCCGCCATCTGCAGGCGTCGCAGCTGCTCGGGCCGCACCTGCACCAGCCAGGCCAGCACGGCATCTACATCGGCGCAGCGCAGGGCCTGCTCAGTCGCCCACAGGCGCTGCGCGCCGGACTGCCCACCGCCTTGCGCGGTCACCCACAACAGGCGCTGGGGTAGCAGGCCCTGCGCGCCCAGCGACGGCCCAAACGGCATATGCGGCGCGCCCACCAGCACGACAGCGCCGGTGCCACAGCGGGCCAGGGCGGGCAGCAGCAGACGCCATTCGTTGTGCACGCCGGGGGGTTGCAGAATTTCGCTTAAAGCCCCCAGGGGCCAGCCGCCGCCAGGCAACTGGGCGTCGAGCAAGGCATCCCCCGTGGCCAGCACCCGCCCTGGCGCGCGGGCCAGCGCATCGGCCTGCCAGATGTCGGCGTGGACGCCTTTCCAGGAGGACAAATGGACAGAGGCGGGCATGGTAGGCGCATTCTTTTTACTGTATTTATGTACAGTATACGCTGATGCAAGCGTTTATAGCAAAGACTTTGCGGCCTGTTTTCGCAGAAAGTCCTTCAGGCGGCCTGGGCTTGATCAGACACGCTGATGGCGGTTGGCTCCGGCCCTATAACCTCGACCAGCTCCACCATTTCGGCCTTGAGCGCAGCCGAAATATCCCGCTCCAGCACCGGCATGACCTGCTCAAACGGTGCCAGCAGGCGGTTCAGACCGTAGGCGCGGTTGCGGCCGTTGACCTTGCCCAGGTAGAGGGCCATATCGGCGATCTGCATGGCTTTTTCCCAGTCGCAGTCGGTTTCGGACAAGCCCGAGAACGGCAACGACAAGAAGCCGCCGGAGACCGTGATCGTCATCATCTCGCCGCCCACCGCGATAGGGTCTTTGCCGATGGCGTTGAGCACGCGCTGCGCCAGACTTTTCAAATGTTCGGCATTGGCCTTAGGCGAAAAGATCAAAAATTCCTCGCCGCCCCAGCGCATCACCATGTCGGTATCGCGCACAGTGCTGCGCAGGCGCTTAGCAATTTCGATCAACACCGCGTCGCCACCGGCGTGGCCCAACGTGTCGTTGATGTGCTTGAAGTGGTCTATGTCCAGAATCATTAGACCATCGGGGTTATCGTCTTCGCGACGCCCGGTATTGGCGTTGGTCGCACGTTTGTTCATCAGCTCGAAGAACGAGCGGCGGTTGAACAGGCCCGTCAGCGGGTCGCGCACGGCGTGGAATTCCAGTTGCTTGTTGGCCTCGCGCAGCTTCTGGTTGGTCTTGCGCACGCGCCGGTACAGCAGGAACACAAACACACCACCCATCACGGTAACGATGGCCCCCAGCAAAGTGACTACTTGCTGCAGGCGCTGGTTGCTAATCGTGGCATCTTTCAGGCTGTTTTCACGGGCCAGCAACTCGATCTGCTTTTGCCGTTGCACCGCGTCAAACTGTTCCTGCAGGGCGGCGACCGATTTCTCCCGGTCCGCCTGGAACAGTTGTTCACTCAGTTTTTGCTGCTCGCGAATGGTGGCCACCGCCTCTTTATGCAGGCCCAACTGTTCGTACATACGGCCCAGTTCGCCCAGTATGGCTTCTTCGTCGGCTATGGCGCCGGCATCCTGGGCCAGCTTGAGGGAGGCTCGGACCTCAGCCACACCTTGTGTCACCTTGCCCTGGCCCATCAACGCAAAACCGACATTGCACAGCGCGGTGATCACGCCACTGCGGTCATCGATCTCGCGGTATTTGGCCAGCGCCTGGCGTGCCAGTTGCTCGGCCTTGGGGTAGTTGTGGCTGCGCAAATAGCTATCACCCATATTGCTCAAGATGGTGGCTTCCAACGGAACCAGACCACTTTCGCGGCTGATCTGCAGGGCCTTTTCATTGGCTGCCGCATAGTCTGCGTTACGCCCCAGCTCAGCATATTCACCGCCCTGGTTCAGATAGAGCATGGCAAGCATCTTGCGGGAATCCAGCTCGGTAGCCAGCGCCAGCGCCTCGTCGATGACGGCCAGCGTCTTCTCGTGGTTTTTCATTGCAGCGTAGACGTTGCTCAAGCCGTTGAGAGAGCGCAGGCGTGACCGTTTGGGATGGCGGGTTTGTTGGTCAGCGTACTGCAGGCTCTTGAGGAAGCTCTCCAGTGCAGGCTCAAACTTTCCGGTAGACAACAGCGCATTGCCTAACACACGGAAGTGCTGAGACAGCACCATGGCCTCACCAGAACGCAGTGCAAACGGACGAGCCTCATCCAGTTTGAGAATGGCGCCGGCATGTTGTGTGGCAAATACCATGACCGAAGCTTCAAAGGCCATGGCTATCGCAAGGCCTATGTCGTCTGGTTTGGACTGGGCTTTGGCCAGAGCCAGCAACTTGGCGATAGAGGACTTGGCGGCCTCGGTTTGCCCGGAGTCCAGTTCCAGATTGATGCGTGTAGTTAGGTATTCGCGCTGCACCGCATAGGGCGTGGTCTCGGGCAATTGCTCACCCAGTGTGCGGATTAGTTCCAGGGCCGCTGCATTGTTGCGATCTGACAAACCATACACCGCATCAATACGGTCCAGGGTTTCCTGCTGGGCCATGGCCGAGCCGTGCCACACCAACAGCGCGGCGAGAACACAAACAAGGAACTTAAACGGCCTAGCCATGCGCAATGGTATGTCCGATTGTGGGCCAGCGGTGGCGAATATAGGTCCACGCCACCAACCCCAGGCTTAGCATCAGCAGGGACGCCACGGCTAGTCCGACCGTGGAATGCATGACTAACGGTGCGATCACCCCGGCCACAATGCCGTTGGCAGTGGAGCCCACAAACATTTGCAAGCTGGAGGCCATGCCCCGGCGGTCCGGGTGCAGGTCCAACACCAGCAGCGTGACCACCGGCACCATCAAGGCCCAGCCAAAGGAAAAGATGCCCAGCGGAAACAGGGCCCAGCTGACATGGGCTTTGAACAGCAGATTGGCGATGAGGTTCACCACTGCGATCACCAACATGATGGAAAAGCCTATGCGGATCTGGCGTTTGGGTGTGATCTTGCCCGCCACGCGCCCGCTAACCATGGCGCCGCCCATGATGCCGCCAATCGTGATCAGGAAACACCAGTAAAACTCTTGCGGTGCCAGTTGCAAATGCTCCCCCAAAAACACCGGCGCGCTCAGGATGTACAAAAACATGCCGTTGAAAGGTATGCCGCTGGCCAGGGCCAGTAGAAAGAAGCGCGGGTCCGAGCCCAGTTGCCAGTAACCCGCCATCAGGTTCTTGGGATTGAAGCCCTGGCGCTGCGTGACGTGCAGGGTTTCCGGCAACGCCCGATAAATAGCCAGCCACAGCACCACGCCCACTCCGGTCAAAAACCAGAAGATGCCCGCCCAGTTGACATGCGCCAGCATCCAGCCGCCCACCATGGGCGCAATGGCCGGTGCGACACCAAAGAAGATGGTGACCTGGCTCATGACCTTTTGCGCCTGCGAGGGTGGAAACATATCGCGTATCACCGCGCGAGACACCACAATGCCGGCACCGGTGGATAAGCCCTGCATGGCACGGAAGAAGATCAGTTGTCCAATGCTGTGCGACAGGGCACAACCCGCCGAGGCCACGGTAAATGCCGCCAGGCCCCACAAAACAACGGGTCTACGGCCAAAGCTATCGGATATGGCACCGTGGAACAGGCTCATGAAAGCAAAGCCGAACAAGTAGGCCGACAGGGTCTGCTGCATCTGCACCGGTGTGGCTTCCAGCGAGCGCGCAATGTCGGCAAAGGCTGGCAAATAAGTGTCAATGGAGAACGGCCCCAGCATGCCCAGCAGAGCCAGCAGAACCGCAAAGGCCCACTGCGGAGCCAGCCAAAGTTTGTGTGCGTCTGGGTTCATGCAGCTATTGGAACACGCCTATCAATTTGCCCGACATGGTCAGGATGTTCTACCCGTCAAGCCTGCCACTTCAGGCGAGCAAACAGGCGGGACCCAAACAGGTTCACCAACAGGCCCGCCATCAACAAGGCGCCACCGGCAAAATGTACGGGCTTGAGCACCTCTCCAAACACCAGCCAGCCGGTGGTGAGACCCACCAAGGGCACCAGCAGCGAAAATGGCGCAATACGGTTGGCCGGGTAACGCGACAGCAGCGCCGTCCATACGCCATACCCAAACAGTGTGGCAGCCCAGGCCAGATAGGCCAAGGCCCCAAAAGCCGCCCAACTGAAATGGGTCAAGGCGGTGACCATGGCTTGTGGGCCTTCTAACCATGCTGACAGCAACAACAGTGGCAGTGGCGGCACCAGGCTGGCCCAAACCACAAATGCCAACTGGTTCATAGGGCCGTAGCGACCCACCGCCCGGGTCACGATATTGCCGCAGGCCCACATGCTTGCTGCCGCAATAGTCAGCAGGAAACCGGCCAAGGGCATGGACAGACCATGGGCACTGCCAATCAGAATCAAGCCGCCGGCGGCCAGCACCAGGCCTGCCAGCTGGTTGGCATGCCAATGTTCCTTGAGCCAAAAAGCGGCAAATACCATGGTGAAGAAGGCCTGCGACTGCAGCACCAGCGAGGCCAGGCCGGTGGGCATGCCCACATGGATGGCGGTGAACAACAAGGAGAATTGCCCTACCGAAATCGTCATGCCGTACAACACATACAACCGCAGCGGCACCTTGGGTGGGCGCAAAAACAGCAGGGCCGGAAACGCCGCCAACAAGAAGCGCAGACCGCCCAGCAACAGCGGCGGCACATCCGCCACGCCTACCTTGATCACCGCGAAATTAACACCCCATACCAGGATGACGGTCAGTATCAGCAGCAAGTCTTTTCTGCGCAGGGGGTTGCTGCTCATGGGTTCAGTGGCGGGGTCAGGGTGGAGACGTAGTCAGCCGGCACCGGACGCTGGCGTGGGCTGAGCTTGCGCGACTGCACGGTCCCCAGGCTGATGAAGCACAGCCCGTGGTCGCTATCACCAAGACCAAAAAGCCTTCGCAAACTGGAGGATTTCAGTGCCTTGCCGCTGGTCAGCGCCGAGCCATATCCCAAGGCGGTGGCCAACAGCAGCATGTTCTGCACCGCGCAGCCGGTGGAGATAAGGCGTTCTGCCAGGTCAATGCCTGGGTCGCCACAGTTGGCGCTGACCACCACCAACATCAGGCAAGGGCTGCGGTAGGCTTTTTCTTGTGCCTGCACCACCTGCTCGGGCAGGGCCTGGGCGTCTCGCTCCAACAATGCGTCACCAAACGCCTGGGCCAGTGCCGCGCGGGCGTTGTCTGGCACCAAGACAAAACGCCAGGGCCGCACCTGGCCATGGTCGGGTGCCGAGGCTGCAGCACCCAGAATCTGCTGCAGTTGCGCAGCGTCAGGACCGGGTGCTGCCAGCCGCTTGGGCAGTATGGTGCGGCGCAACTGCATCAGCGCGCCGACCGTTTCGGCCAATTCCTGGCCAGGCTTGGGAGTTTCTGTACCGTCAGTCTGGGGCTCGCCCTGGCTCACCCACAGCTTCCCATATGGCCACACTGGGTGCAGTAGTCACAGCCATCCTTGCGGATCACGGCGTGGGCGCCACATTCACCACACTTCTTACCCGCCATGACGGGTAAGGGCGCGGTAGCCAGTGCACTTTCTTGCTGCGGCAACAGGGTGTCAGACTCGTTCTGGGTGTCGGTAGAACGGCGGTTGTAGTTGTTGGTCGCGGTGCGGTTGCGCTGGGACTGGATGTTCTGGATGGCAAAGGCCACGGCCGCCACTTCGGAGTCGTGCCACATCGGTACTTGGGTGCCGTCTTCCTTTTGGTGCGTACCCAGACGCACCGGGCCACGGTCCCAGGCGACCTTACGCATATCGCTCAGCGCCCGTTCCAAAAACCCGCCACGCGCGGCCAGTGACAGCAGGCGCATGCTGGAGGTGATCCACTGCTGCGATTCACCACTCTGCCCCACAGGCATGAAGAACTCGATGGCGCGGTCGATAGTGCCGCCATTGGGCAGTGGTACCGGCAAAAAGGACACCAGCAGGTACAAGGTCTTGTGGCCTTCCTGTGTCCAGTAGTCCACCTTTTCTGCCACCGCCGACAGCGCTCCCTTGGGCCGGCGCTCAATCACCGTGCGCATGGGGTCGATCACCGGCGCGGGCGGTGTGGGTGCTACGGGGGCTGCTGCGGTTTCGGTCGGTGTCACATGCAGCACCGAGCCCAAAATCGCATTCGGCCGGTAGGTGGCCAGGCCTTTCAAGCGTGCGGTATAGGCCTGCTGGTACAGGTTTTTGAAATCGTCGTACGGGTAGTCGGCCGGCACATTGACCGTCTTGGAGATGGCGGTGTCGACGAAAGGCTGCACCGCCTCCATCATGGCAATGTGGTCGGTGGCCGACATCTCCAGCGCGGAGACAAAGTAGTCCGGCAGCTGGTTCACATCACCGCCCAGCTCGTGGTACAGGCGCCAAGCGTGGTCTTCCACCGAATACTCGGTGTAGCTGCCATCACCCTCGCGCTTCTTTCGCTTGTACATCCAGGAGAAAGGCGGCTCGATGCCGTTGGACGCGTTGTCGGCAAAGGCCAGGCTGACCGTGCCGGTGGGGGCGATGGACAGCAGGTGGCTGTTGCGGATGCCGTGTTTGCGGATGGAGTCCTTCAACGCAGCTGGCAGACGGCTGGCAAAAGTTCCAGTTTCGAGATAACCATCGGCATCGAACTTGGGGAATGCACCCTTCTCTTGCGCCAAAGCAACCGAGGCTGTGTACGCGGCATCACGCATGCTGGTGGCGATGCGGGTTGCCATTTCGCGGCCCTCCGCTTTGTCGTAGCGTAGGCACAGCATGGCCAGGGTATTGCCCATGCCGGTAAACCCAACACCAATGCGGCGCTTGTCCGACGACTCTTCACGCTGCTGTGGCAGGGGCCAAAAGGTCACGTCCAGCACGTTGTCCAAAGCCCGTACCTGGATGGCCACCGACTTCTCAAAGGCTTCAAAGTCAAACGCCGCCACGCCGTCAAAACCAAACGGATGGCGTACAAAACGTGTCAGGATGATGGGGCCCAGGTCGCAGCAACCATACGATGGCAGCGGTTGTTCGCCGCACGGGTTGGTCGCCGCAATGGTCTCGCAGTAGCGCAGGTTGTTGTCTTGGTTGATGTTGTCTAGGAACAAAATGCCGGGCTCGGCAAAGTCGTAGGTGGAGCGCATCACGGTGTCCCACAATTCACGCGCCTTCAGCGTTTGGTAGACCCACTTACCGTCCGCGCGCTGGAAAGCACCTTTGTCCAGCAGATTTGCACCCGGCTTGGCCGGGTGCACCAACTCCCAGGGCTGGTCTGCGATCAGGGCTTCCATAAAGGAGTCGGTCATGCCCACCGACACGTTGAAATTATTCCAACGCCCCGGCGTGCGCTTGGCGGTGATGAACTCCATCACATCCGGGTGGTCCACCCGCAGCACGCCCATTTGTGCACCGCGGCGCGCACCTGCGCTCTCCACCGTGGAGCAGGACTGGTCAAACACATTGATGTAACTACAGGGGCCAGACGCCATGGAGGCCGTGCCTTTGACTGCGGCACCGCGTGGGCGGATGCGCGAGAAGTCATAACCCACACCACCACCGCGGCGCATCGTCTCGGCGGCCTCGCGCAGGGCTTCGTAAATGCCGGGGTAGCCGTCAGCATCCATACCCTGGATGCAATCACCCACGGGCTGCACAAAACAGTTGATCAGCGTGGCCTGGATGTCGGTGCCCGCCGCGCTCATGATGCGGCCTGCACCAATCGCACCGGCGTACAGGTTTTCCAGGAAGATGGCCTCGTACTTGGCGCGGTCCGCTTCCTTTTCGACCGACGCCAAGGCGCGGGCCACCCGCGCGAACAGGTCTTCAATGCCCGTCTCGCCGGGTTTGAGGTATTTTTCGGCCAGCACATCGTGACTGATGGGTTGGATCACGATCTGGTTTTGGGTGGGGGTAATGGGGTCGCGTTTCATATTGTTATCTCCTGAGAATAGTGCTGCAACACGCCTCGCCGAGCGCTGCCGCAAGGGGCTATATGACGGTCAATGGGTGCGGGTGTAAGACCACTGACCGCCGCGGGTAGGGTGCTGCTAGGCCGCCATCGTAGCAACATCGGCGAGCCATTTTTTGAGGAAAACCAACAGGCAAAGCCCAGCCACGCCACCCTCAAAATCCCACATCGCGAAATGAGTCGATAGCCCCCGAATTGCGTGCCGCAGTAGCTATCGCTTTGCTAGCGTGTCCCACCTAGCCGGGGGCTTGGCGCAAAAAAATAAATTTTTGTATATTTTTGCGATTGGGCCAGCACCCGCTTCATCAGTGTCGGTTCGCATTCAAGGCTGAATCTCATATTTAATGTAATCAATGGGTTACGACCACGATTGCCAATTTGATCCGAAATCGACTGTCACTTAATTCTGACCTCCTAAACGAAGCAAATTTCCACAGTTGGCGATCAAAGCCGCCCAGGCGCCTTGCACGGTGGAGAGGTCAGGTGCAGGCAGGGTCAAAGTGGTGCCGCTGGTACCAGACCCTGGGGCGGTGTCGGTGGCGTAGGCAAATACTCCTTAATTAATAGCGCAGTAAGTCCATCCGACGGGGGCTAGAGGCCATTTTTGCTTACAACGCCTGGCCGAAGCACCCATTCTAGGCCCTACCCGCGTGCCACAAGCACGCCCACCCTTGCCAAACCCGCGCGCTGTCTCGGCCACCGCCACCATGCAGGTGCGGTCGGCGTTGAAGACCAGGCAGTAGGTTTGGGTGTTCATGCTGCAGGTTCAGAGGCAGGGTGTATGGCGGCATTTTACCGAGTCGCTTGAAGCATATTTAGCCTCTAGCCCCCGAGAAATATGCTTCATGCGCTACATAAATCATAGCATTTGGCCATGGTGCTGATGTTGGCGGCCATCGCGTCGGTGCTCTGGCCGTCACGCGCAGTCCCCGCTACACAGGCAACCTGAGCACCAAGGTCGAGCCGCCCTCGCCGCTGATCGACAGCGTTGCGCCCAGCGCCGCGGCGCGCCAGTGCATGTTGCGCAGGCCATTGCCCGCGTACCGCGCGTCGGAGGCAAAGCCCTTCCCGTTGTCCCGCATCTCGAGTTCGATTCCCTCGGGCGCGCCACGCGCGCTCAACACCGCGACGGTCGCCTGCGAGTGCTTGGCGACATTGGTGGCAGCTTCCAGCAACAGGCGCTGCAAGTGCTGAATCTGCGTCGGAGTCAGGTGCTCGGCGACGGGCAGCTCATCAACCGCCCATTCAAGACTGATCTGCGCCAATCCCAGGCGGCGCTCCAGCCGCGGCCGCAAGCTACCCAGCATCACGGCTAAATTTCCGTCGAAAGGCGTCATTGCGTCGACCACCATGCGCAGCTCTTCCATCGCCGCTTTCAATTCGCCTTGCAGCTCGTCGCGCGGCGGTGGCTCGCGCGACACCAGCGAGAACATGCTCGACAAATGGGCGCCAATGCCATCGTGCATGTCGCGCATCACGCGTTGGCGCTCCGCGAGCATCGCGTTGCCCAGGTCGGCGCGGGCTTGGTGCTCATGTGCCTCGCGCAGTTCGCGTGCCTGCCGCTCCAGCGCTTCGCGCATCCCCGCATTGCTGGCCAGCAGGGCGGCACGGCTCTTGTGCAGGCGCCGCCCAACCAGCAGCGCCAGGACGACGCTGTAGCCGCCCCAGACCAGGCGGGTCCAGGTCGGGTGCATGTACATCGAGCCCGGTGACTCCAAGATGTCGAGGACGCCCGCCACCACCGCCGCCAGCAGGAAGCTGCCGAACAGCCAGCGCCACACATGGCGGTCCTTGAAGCCGCGCCAGCCGATGTATACGGCGAGGACAAGAAATATCGCCGCGCCCAGCAAGACCCAGCCCACCCACAGGTCGCGCAGCTTCAGCCCGATCGCGATCGGCGCAACCAGCAGCCACAGGCCCACGTAGGCGTAGTAACCGGTGCGGATGCGGCCGCGCCAGCGATCGACGACGTTGAGGAAGAACCAGGCCATTGCCAACTGCGCAGTCGCGAAGGCCAGCACGACGCCGGCGCCCCACAACTGCCAATCCAGCGGCATCTCGATCATGAACATCTCCGAGAGGCGGCAAGCCCAGGCGAGTTCGGCCACGGCATAGGCCAGGAACACGCCTTCGCGTTGCACCGTCCATACTGCCAGGCTCATCACGCTCAGCACCGCCGCCATCCACATCAAGGCGCCGGTCATCTGCACGCGCCAGAACTGGTGCCGCTCGAATGCCGGCAGCAGCTCGGCGTAGTGGCCCACGGTGGGCGGCGCCAGCTGCGCGGCGCGCCCGAGCGCGGCATGGATGGTAATGACCAGTGCGTTGTCCGCCCGAATCTCGGCCGACGGCAGATGGACCAGCCAGGGGCGCTTGACCGTGTCGTGGCGCTGCGTGCCGGGTTCACCCACGGCGAACACGCGGTTGCCGTTGAGTTCGATATCGAAGGCGTTGCCGATGCGGGGCAGCAGCACAGCTGGCGCGGCACCGCCGCGCCCGGCCTGGGGCGGGGCCACCGAGGCGGCGGGGAAGCGCATCTCGAAACGAGCCGAGCCGTCGCTATCGCTGTACTTCAAGTCCCAGTGATAGGGCAACGCGATTTCACCAGGCGTGCAGGGCCGCGCGCCGGTGGGTTGCTCGCAGGCGATGGCTGTGCGCAGGGTCTCGGCCGCCAAAGCCATGTTGGCGGCCAACGCGAGCAGCAACGCGGCGAGAGCGCGTATCAGTGTGGAGGGTTTCATCTCCGAGCGGCCCGCGACGTATTCAAAGCAGGCCGAGCTGGCGAGCCTCGAAGATCGCTTCGGCCTTGGAGTGGACAGCCAGTTTGCTGTAGATGTTCTTGACATGGGATTGCACGGTGGACGGCGCAATTTCCAGCAGCTTGGCCACCTCCGTGTACGTGTAGCCGCGTGAGAGCTTGATCAAGATATCCTGCTCTCTTCCCGTCATCGCATTCGGGCTTTCGGCCTTGCCGGGCAGCGTCGGCACGCGCGAGAGGCGCGCCAGCAACTGGCGCGCGATGATCGGCGTCATAGGCGAGCCGCCAGCGTGCAGGCTCATCACATGCTGGGACAGGTCGTCCTCGGTGCCGTCCTTGAGCAGGTAGCCGCGCG
>JBKJJC010000130.1:0-4758 GCA_046598245.1 Rhodoferax sp. | reverse complement strand
TCGTGCGGGTGGCTCTTTTGCGCATCTCCCAGGCCCACCCATTCCAGCACCTCGGCCACCCGTGCCTTGCGCTCTGCGGCGGGCCAGTGGTGGATACCAAAGGCCACGTTACGACCTACATCGAGGTGGGGGAATAACGCGTAATCCTGGAACACCATGCCGATGCGGCGTTTTTCGGCGGGCACATGGATATTTGCGCTGCTCACCGTGTGGCCCGCTAGTTGGACCTCTCCGCCACTGACAGGCTCCAGCCCGGCCACCGCGCGCAAGAGTGTGGTCTTGCCACAGCCTGATGGGCCGATCAACACACCAATATCGCCAGCGCGCAGGCCCAACGACACATCCTGCACGGCAGCCCGGGTTCTGCCGGGGTATTGGACTTGCAGGTGGGTGAGGTTCAGGAACATGTTTTTGATTTTAGATGATTACAATTCTCATTTAGCTCTGGCCCTCTACTCTGGTTATCCAGGCTGACATGTCCCAACCACCCTCTTCGTCGCCTCTGTCGTCTCCATCCCTGTCCCGTTGGCTCCTGTTGCTGGTGGTAGCCACACTGATGCTGCCCGTGCTGGCGGTGTTGGGCGCGTGGTTGCCAGTGGGGGAGTCTTCGGGCCAAGCCGCCAGCATACTGCGCGAGATGGCGGCCACGGTATTGCCCGATTACCTGTGGACCACCGTGCTGTTGTGCCTGATGGTGACCGTGGGTGTGGCGGTGGTTGGCCTGTCCACCGCCGCGGTGGTCACGCTGTTTGAGTTTCCGGGTAGGCGCGTATTTGAATGGGCCCTGCTGCTGCCGCTTGCCATGCCCGCCTACGTGGTGGCCTATGCCTACACCGACTTTCTGCAATTTAGCGGCCCGCTGCAAAACGGCCTGCGTGCCGCGCTGGGTGCAGAGGGCCGCATGTTCCCCGAGGTGCGCAACGTGGTGGGTGCCGCCTGGGTGTTCACCTTTGCGCTGTACCCGTATGTCTACTTGCTGGCGCGCACCGCTTTGGGTGAGCGCGCCGTGCACCTGATGGAGGCCGCCCGCCTGATGGGCGCGCCCCTGCGCCGACGCCTGCGCGAGGTGGCCTTGCCATTGGCCCGGCCCGCAGTGGCTGCTGGCATTGCGCTGGCCTTGATGGAAACCCTGGCCGACTTTGGCGTCGTCAGTTACTTTGGCATACAGACCTTTACCGCCGGCATTTACAAGGCCTGGTTGTCTATGGACAACCGCATCGCCGCGGCGCAACTGGCCACCATGTTGCTGGTGTTCGTGGCGCTGCTGCTGGGTCTGGAGTACCGGGCCCAGCACCGCATGCGTTTTGCGGTAACCAAGGGCGCGCGCTCTGGCACGTCGGATGCCCAAGCCGTGCCACTGCTGGGGCGACAGCGCGTCTGGGCTTGGCTGCTGTGTGCCACACCCATCCTGATGGGGTTTGTGCTGCCGGTGCTGTTCATGCTGCGTCCGCTGCTGGCCGACTGGGCGGGCCTGCCCTGGGCGCGGTTTGGCGAATGGGCTTTTAACAGTGTGCGTCTGGCCAGCATCACCGCCGTGCTGGCCGTGGCCGTGGCGCTGGCGCTGGCCTTCCAGGTACGGCGCAGTGGCCACTGGGCGGTGCGTGGTGCGGCACAGATAGCGGGCATGGGTTACGCCATACCCGGCGCCGTAGTGGTAGTGGGCCTGCTGCTGCCGGTGGGGTGGATACAGGCCTATGCACCCGATTGGCAGGTGGGCTACTGGGTCACCGCCACGGCCGTGGGCATTGTGTGGGCCTACCTGGTGCGGTTTTGCGCGGTGGCGCTGCAGTCACTGCAAAGTGGTTATGCGCGCCTGCCCACCAGCCTGGACGATTCGGCCCGCATGCTGGGTGCATCGGGCACACAAACGCTGCTGCGTGTGCACTGGCCGCTCTTACGCCGCTCGGTGGCCGCTGCTGCGCTGCTGGTGTTTGTGGATGTGATGAAAGAACTGCCCGCCACACTGGTACTGCGACCCTTCAACAGCGACACGCTGGCCGTCGTCGCATATCAGTTGGCGCGCGACGAACGCCTGGGCGAGGCCGCCTTGCCGTGCCTGGCGCTGGTGCTGGTGGGGTTGATACCGGTTATTTTGTTGAGCCGCACATTGCGCAGTACGGCGCGATAGCGCGGACAGCGACCCCGGCGGCGTCTAGCGCCGTGCGAGGTGCATTTATGAATTTTTGGGCCGTAGCCCCCGTAAAACATAACTTCTATGCTATTTAATATATAGCAGTGCACCAGCAAACCGGTGGGCCTTAGTTGATGGCGAAGGTTGTGCCGCAATAGCGTTGACCATTGCCAAGCGCCTTACGCAGTGTTGCAATGCTGCGGCGCAGATGCGTCTTTACGGTCCCCAGGGGTAACCCTGTTAGGTCTGAAATTTCTTGGTGGCTTAGTCCGCTGTAAAAGCTCAACGAGATCAGCTGACGACGCTCAGGATCCAGCGCCTGCAATGCGCGTTGCAGGTGGCTGATTTGCTCTGCAGCTATCAAAAAGTCTTGGGGTCCGGGATCGGGGCACGGTACGGAGCTTTCTACATCATCGGAGGCTAGCCCAGCGTTAAGTGGAAGATCCCGCTTTACGCGGCGATAGGCGTCCAGCGCGCGCGATCTGGCAATGGTTAACACCCAAGCACATACCGAACCCCGCGTTGCATCAAAGCGGGGAGCCTGACGCCATAGCTGCCAGAAAACGTCCTGAAGAACCTCCTCTGCATGGCCTACGTTGCGCGTAATTTGAAGGGCGACGGAAAACACCCTGGCAGACAGTTGCTCAAACAACGAAGCCAGAGCTTGTTCGTCGTGGTGCATTACGCGTGACATAAGCCCAGCGAGTTCTGCAGCGGATGCGTCGTCGAGATCATTTGAAATTCCAACCGATAGTGTCTCAGCATGAGAGTAATCAGTGTCTTCGTCGTCGGTCAGCAGGTCAGAGTCTTGCGGCTGCTCAGCATCGAGTGGTCCTTCGGCCTCGATATCTGCTTGCCACGTTGATCCCGTCATGTTTTCTCCTTGAAGGCGGCACTGGCAGATCACGATAGTTCGGTAGTGCAGTGGCGAAGGTTAACACCGAAGTTGAGTTTTGGCGTCGTAGGCATTGGGTATTGCGGTGTGTTGGCGAGGTAAGTGGTAGCGTGTGAGAAATGGCATTGCGAACGGCTTGGATGCGATAATCGATAGGCAGAGGCTGCTGTGTTCAGCAAACAAAGAATCTGCTCTCTGGCCGCACGCTACCCGCGCGACGGCCCCTTTTGCACAAGCGCGTTTGGCGCATAGGAGCTGGTAATGATGAACGGCGAGCGCACTTCGGCTGCACAAGACGAATCGAGTGACGGTTCCTTGGGGCAACTCGCGGGCTTAGTCGCCAGCCAATTGCTCAAGCCGAACTTCGACGCGCATCGACAAACTGTTTTGGCCTCCAATGTTCTGGATCGTGTTCGCCGTAGCGCACTGGCACATCGCTGTTTTGTCACGGTCCGTCGGGAAGACGGCCACTTGGACACTCTCGAACCGGGCCAGCTTACCCGTAGCCTGCGGCGAAGTGGTGGCGTTCGTGTTGATTTGGTTCAGTTGGCACCCGATACACCTTTGTATTGGCCGGATGAAGTTCATGGCCAAGAGGTGCTTGTACTTGACGGCAGTTTGGTGGACAGCCAATTGGCGGTCACTTCCCAGCATGAATTGATATTGCGTGATGGCCCTGACTTTGCGTTGACTTCCGGGCCGCAGGGTGCGCACCTATATGTGCGCCAAGTCATAGACCCATCGTCGCTGGCGGCCAACGAGACCGCTTGGTGGCGTGGTTGCGAAAAAGACTGCAGTTTCGAATGGCAGCCGTTGTCTGAAGGTGTGGAGGTTAAGAACCTGCGCCAAAACGGCAACGTGGTTTCTATGTTGGCGCGCGTGGCACCTGGTTTGCCGGTTTTGGACCATGGCCATGCTCTTGATGAAGATTGCATGATGTTGTCTGGAGATTTGTTCCTTGGCGATATCTTGATGCGCCAGGGAGACTATCAAATGGCACCCAAGGGAGAGATCCACAGCAACAGCATGAGTGAATCCGGCGCGTTGTTTTATTTTCACGGTGCCATGCCAGGCAGTGATTGACCGCCCTGGCTGACGGCGACGGCGACGGCGATTAGCGGGTATCGACCTGGCCTCAAACTACAGCCTGCATCGTAATAACAACCCCATGCGGCGCCGCTGTGCCGTGCCCAGCGAGAGGCTTGTACGCCAAATTGGGCCCTAGCCCCCGAGGAATATTGATACCTTGCTACATACATAGTAGCAAATACAGGGTCGACCAACACGCGCTACGGTAAACCCCACTTCCCAACTGAACCAGGTTCACTTATTATCTGACCGCCAGTCATTTAATACACCCCAGGAGAACCCATGGAACTGAACATCAACGGCAAGCCCGTCCAGGTAGATGCCGACCCCGCGATGCCGCTGCTGTGGGTGCTGCGTGACACGCTGAACATGACTGGCACCAAGTTCGGCTGCGGTATCGCCGCCTGCGGCGCTTGTACGGTACACATTGGCGGTGAGGCCGTGCGCTCTTGTGTGTTCCCGGTGTCGGCGGTGGCGGGCAAGCCGATCCGCACGATCGAATCCCTGGGCACTGCGGACAAGCCCCATGCGCTGCAAGCCGCGTGGATCGCCGAGCAAGTGCCCCAGTGCGGTTACTGCCAAAGCGGCATGCTGATGGCCGCTGCGGCGCTCTTGGAGAGCACGCCCAAACCCACCGATGCCG
>JBKJJC010000044.1:0-11676 GCA_046598245.1 Rhodoferax sp. | reverse complement strand
CTGATCCTGGGCTTCTTCGACGACACCGGCTATGGCAGCGCTGTTGGCGACTATATCTATGGCATCAACGGTAACGACACGCTATTCGGTGAAGGCGGCAACGACTTCATCGATGGCGGCAGCGGCAACGACCGGGTCGCTGGCGGCACGGGCAACGACACGCTGACTGGTGACGTGGGCAACGACATCTTCCGCTTCGACACGGCGCCAAATGCGTCGACCAACCTTGACGTGATCGTGGACTTCGCGGCTGGCTTCGACCGGATCGAGTTGGAGAATTCGGTGTTCACCTCGCTGGTGGCAACCGGCACGCTGGCCAGTGGTCAGTTCCGTGGGGGCGCGGGCATCACGACGGCGGCGGATGGTAACGACTTCCTGATCTACAACAGCACGACCGGCGCCCTGTATTACGATCCGGACGGAACCGGAGTGACGGCTTCGGTCCAGATCGCAACACTATCGACCGGCCTCGCGCTGACGGCCGGCGACTTCATGGTTAGCTGAACCTTTGATCGGTAGTACCGTCCCCACCTGCCTGAACCCTGATCGCGGCGGAGTTTCTACAGGCCGCATCCGGTGACTCGCGCGCGCGACCCAGCGCTGGTGTCCCGCCTGGCGCATCTGCGTCCCGCCCTGGGCTATGCGCTGGGTTTCAGCATTTTCGTCAACATCATGCTGTTGGCGCCAACGCTCTACATGCTGCAGGTGTTCGACCGCGTTCTCACCAGTCGCAGCGTCTTATTTTCGACACCAAACTCCCCATTTTCCCGAAATTTCAGCCCACCAGCCCAATAAATTCAACAACTTGGTGCGGGCTTTAGGTTCAAAAAATAGATTGTTTGCAGTGGCACGTTTAATGGCTACTTGAAGGAAGCGCGCAATCTTCACCGACAATAAAGTACGTCGCCTGGCTGCCAATGGGCACACCTTGCCCACCCGACCATGCCCGAACCCGTAGACCCACTTTCGCAACCCCGCGCCCACAAGCCACGATGGCGGCGCTGGGCCGGGTGGCTGTTGCCACTGGCGGTTTGGATGGCACTGATGGCGGTTTATGGCGAGTGGGTGTTTCGCCGGGCCGTTACCACCCAGGTAGCCGAGATGCACCGCAACCTGGAGGTGCTGCTCCCCGCGTTGGAAAGCGCCATCACCCGATACCAGGATTTCCCCTATGCCGTGGCGCGCGACCGCCAAGCCTGGGATTTTCTGGCCGACCCCCAAAACCTGCGCATGCAGGACAAGTTCGATCCCTATTTGCAGGACGTCAACCGCCGCCTGGGTACGGAGATGCTGGTGCTGCTGGACATCAAAGGGCTCGTCGTCGCGTCCAGCAACTGGCAAACCCGCACGCCTGATGCACAGGAGAACTTTGCGGACCGCCCAGAATTCAACCAGGCCCGTGCCGGTAGGTTGGGCTTGAACTACGCGGTGGACGAGCGCACTGGCGTGGCGGGCCTGCATATCGCCCAACCGGTGCAAAACGGCGACACCGTGATTGGTGTCATGGTCTTGACCGTGCGCCTGGATGCTGTGCAATTCGCTTGGCGCCAACGCGGAGCACCGGTGGTGCTGACAGACCACCGCGGCATCGTTTTTTTGAGTTCACAACCCGACTGGCTGTACACCACCACCCGCACCCTTAGCCAGGCGGAAATCCAACAACTCACGGTATCGCAACAGTACGGCAAAGGCCGCCAGTTTGCGCCCCTACCGTGGAAAGTGTCGCGCCAGGACGGTGGCGAATACTACCGGGTGACCACGAAGATCCAGGGTGTGGAGCGCGACTTCTTGGCGCAAGACACCCCGCTTGAAGATTGGGCCTGGACGCTGACACAAACTTCAGATCTGGCCATTGCGCGACGGGCCCGCTGGAGTGCCATAGCCTTTGCCACGCTGGCATGCGGCTTTGTGTTGTTTGGCGCGCTGTACCTGCGCCAAAGGGAAAAGCGCTTTCGGGAATTGCGCAATGCGCGCCAGTTGCTGGAGGTGCGGGTCCGTGAGCGGACCAAGGACCTGGAGGACGAGGTCAGCTTTCGCAAGGCGATGGAAGACTCGCTGCTGGTGGGCGTACGCGCCCGCGATCTGGAGGGGCACATCATTTACGTCAACCCAGCCATGTGTGAAATAACCGGTTACCGGGCGGACGAACTGCTGGGTCGCCTGCCACCCTACCCCTACTGGCACCCCGATGAAACTGAAAAAAGCTGGGCCGACAACCACGCCGCGTTGAGCGGGCGGGCCGCGCTGACCGGCTCTGAATCCCGCTTTCGCCACCGCGACGGCCACGATGTTTTCACCATGATCTACACCGCGCCGCTGGTGGATGCCGCAGGCACCCACAAAGGCTGGCTCAACTCCGTGGTCGACATCACCGCGCAAAAACGCGCCGAAGAGCAACAGCGTTTGCATGTCGAACAAATGCAGCGCACCGGGCGCTTGGCCAGCCTGGGGGAAATGGCCTCCACGCTGGCCCACGAGATCAACCAGCCGCTGATGGCCATGGCAAGTTTCGCCAGCGCTGCCCGCATTTATTGCGAACAAAACAAGCCAGCTCTTCTCGTTGAAAACCTGGACGCGATCAAGGCCCAAGCGCTTCGTGCACGCGGCATCATCGACCGCATTCGCATGACCGCCAAACAGCAGACTCCTGGCTTGCAACCCTGCAACCTGCAGGATGTGGTGGGCAATGTGCTGGCCCTGATGCGCTTTGACCTGCGCCAACGCAAGGCCCGCGTGGTGACCCACTATGCCGATCACCTGCCCAGCGTGCATGCCGACCGCGTGTTGCTGGAGCAGGTGGTGATGAACCTGGTGGTCAACGGCCTTCAGGCCATGCAGTCCACTCCAACGCCCCGGCGCATAGTGGACATAAGGGTTGGCTTTGACACCACGCAAGCCTTTATCCGTGTGGCGGATAACGGCACCGGCATTGCACCCGAATTTTCCAGCCAGTTGTTCCAGGCGTTTTTCACCACCAAGCCCGACGGCCTCGGTCTGGGCCTGAAAATCTGCCGCACCATCCTCGAAGGCCACGGTGGCCGTCTGGAGTTTGAAAACGGACCCCAGAGCGGCGCCGTTTTTACCGTCTACTTACCCCTCGCACCATGAACCCAGTCCACCTGAACCTGTACATCGTTGATGACGACGAAGCCGTTCGCACCGGGCTGGGCAGCCAGTTCATCGCACGGGGCTATGCTGTGCGGGCGTTCAGGTCGGGCGAGCTCTTTCTGACCGCGGTGTCGGCGGCCTCCGAGGGAGTCGTCATTTTGGACCTGCGTATGGACCCCGGCATGGGCGGCATTGCGGTTTTTAATATGCTGCGCTCTATGTCGTGCCCGTTGCTGGTGCTGTTTCTATCAGGGCACGGCACCATTCCGCAAGCCGTCCAGGCCGTCAAGGACGGCGCCTTTGGCTGGCTGCCAAAACCCTGTGACGAGAGCGAACTGCTGGATCAGGTAGAGCGCGCCATGCAGGCAGCCACTGCAGGCAGCATCCAGCGCCACAACCAGCGTGCCGCGTGGCAATTGTGGGAGACCCTGACACCCCGCGAGGTCGACACTGCGCTGTTGGACGCCCTTGGCAAGTCTGCCAAGGAGATCGCAAAACTGTTGACGGAGCGGGATACCAACCGCCCCATCAACTACCGCACCATTGAAAACCACCGCTCCAGCGTGTACAGCAAACTGGGCGTAGAAAACAGCAACGAGTTACAGAAGTTCCTGCGCGACAACGGCTTGTCCGACGCTTGAAAGGGCAGATCCTTAACTGCGTGACATGGTGGCCTTCAAGGCTTCGCTCAGTGAACCCAGACTCTCGGCTAAGTGAGCGCGTGTCTCGACCGACAGACTGCTTCTGCTAGAGGCAGCGCGCAAGTCGCTTTGCAATTGGGTGGCATTGAAGCGCACCAGGCTCAACGCATCGGCGGGCATCGCGGCAGAGCCTTTGGTCAGCAGGGTTTGCACCCTTTTTAGGTGTTCGCGTTGCAGGTTGCGGCGCATGCGGTCAATCTCGCGCCCCGACTTCAGCTCACTCCAAACGCTCTGTTGCAGCGTGGAATACACCTCGTTGAGCGAGATCACCCCCTTGCGCTGCGGCTCTGGCACATACGATGGCAGGTCAAGGAGTCGGTTGGCGGTGTTGGCACTGAGCACGCGGTCCAATGCGGTGAGCTGAATGCGCGCGACCGTGCCCGACAGGTTGACCAGTCCACCGCGATCCCACTCGTTGTAGTCCACGGCCAGCCCGGAAAACAAGCCTGGGCTGAACTTGAAGCTGGACTCGCTGAACAGTCCGCTGGCCAAAAACTGCAAGGCCTCACGCTGCTTGGCTGGATCAACCGGCACATAGTTGGCGCGGTTGGTGGTGCCCGGCAGGTCACGCACCGCATGCACACCGCCCACATATTTGCCCACCAGTTCGGCGGCACCACGCAGTTGGGCAAAGCCCGCCAGAATGGAGCGGCGCTGGCGCTGTGGGTCGTCCCCCACTTGCGGCTTGCGCTCTTGCACCCGGTCCCAGAGCTCTTGCGACAACTTCAACCGTTTTTTGTAATAGGCCAGCGGGTCATCACCCAGATCAAACCGGTTGGCCAACGGATCCATGCCATCGTAGGGGCCAAAGCCACCGGCGTCGGTATCGTCGGCAAAGGCCAGTTGCGGCTCGGTGCTGCGGCTGGCAATGCGGCTGAGCTCAAGCTTCTCACGCGATGCCTCCAGCGGCTTGTAGGCATACTCAATGGCCCAGTAGTCGTATGCGCCCAGCGTGGTGGGCATAAAGCTACCTTGGGGTTCGCCCTTGAGGGCAATGTTGTAGGCGTTGTAGTCCATCACCGAGTTGGAGATTCCGCTCTTTTCGGTAAAGGCCTTATCCCGCAGCTGCGCCTGGGTGACCGTGGTGGAGGCCTTGAAGTTGTGTTTCAGACCCAGCGTGTGGCCGACCTCATGCATGATGGTGTCTTTGATGACCGCCTGTACAAAAGCCTCGGCCTCGGCACTGTCAGGGGCTATGTCGCCACGGGCCTCCAGCAGGTCCATGGCAAAGTTCATTTCGGTCGCCGCCTCAATGGCATAGTTGCACTGGGCAGCAAATGCGGCGTTGCCCGAGTTGCCGGCTCTCCAGGTACCGGTGATCTGTGCCAGGCGCTGTTCGCTGCTCATGCCAATGTCTTCAACGATCAAGCGGCGAGAACTGCGGGCAAACACATCGCTCATGCCAATGTCTGCATCCAAAATTTCGCCGGTGCGGGGGTCGGTGTGGCTGGGCCCAATGGCAAAGCCCGCATCCGCACCCACAAACCAGCGAATCGAGGCGTGGCCAGCATCCATGTTGTCCCACGCGGCGTCGTCCGGCTGCTGCTTGGCCACCACCGCGTTTTTGAAGCCAATCTTCTCGAACGCCTTGTTCCACTCCACGATGCCGGCCTCGACTGCAGGACGGTACTTGGCGGGGATGTTCTTGTCCATCCAGTAGGTGATGGGTTTGACCGGCTCTGACAGGTCAGCCGTCGGGTCTTTCTTCTCTAAACGCCAACGTTGGATGTAATGCACCCGGGGGTTGGCTTTCTGGTCGCTACCCAAGTCGGTGAAAGAGTCCATGAAGTGACCCAGGCGCGGGTCTGCCAAGCGGGGGGACATGGCAACTTCTGGCAGCGCGGCAAAGTTGTACACATAATTCACAAACAGGCTTCGCGGATCTGGCGTGGCCTGCGGCGGGGTTGGGGTGGGCACCGGGCTCGGTGGTGGCACCAGTGGTGGCGCCGGAATGCGCGGGGTCGAGAAATGTATGCGCGCTGTGAGCGTGCTCAGAGCCGCCTCGGCGCGGGCATATTCAATGGACGAGTTGGCCTTGTCCACCGCAAATGGCAAGCGGTAGGCCACCTCCAAGCGGGTCGAGTAACCGGGAATGTCGCTGAGCAAGAAGCCCGCGTCGATAAGGACGGACTTGCGTTGCGGGTGCTCCAAGCTGGCCACTGCGCCCGAACCCAACAGGCTAGGGGAAAACGCCTGCTCGATAGCGCGTTTGACGCCCTCGCCCGAGACCGCCCGATACTTGGTGTTGAGCGCCAGGAGTTGCACTTGTTTGCCGACCAAACGGAACTCCGACATCCAATCGCCCCCCATCTGGCTGGCGTAGAGGCCCCGTTCACCGACCGAATTGGCAATATTGACGGTGAACAGGAAGGGTTTATTGAGCATGGCCCTCGGGATCTCCAGCCAAACTTTCTCATCCTTGCGCCAGATCGGAAACAGGCCGTCTTGCTGCCTTGCGTCCTTAATAACTTCGGCAAAAGCTTTGGGTGCCGTGGGGTCCGCCGGGGGCTTGGGCGCTACTGCTGCTGCGGGCGCTGGTGCGGAAGCAGGTTCTGATGCCGCGGACGCCGCGGGGGTGGGGGTTGGTGGTGGGCTTGGATCGGGGATGGGCGGCGTTTGCGCCCACACACTGGCACACAAGAGGGGTGCGATGAGGGCGTGGGCCATCCAACGCCGCAACGTGCTGAGTAATTGCACTTTTTGTCTCACTTTTTTGTAGAGTTAAACGCCCGGGCTTTCGTGGAGGCCGGTAGGTTTCAGTCAATCCGTGGTGGCGGTTTGACAGCAGCAGGAATATAGCCGATTGGCACGCGCCAACAAACGGCTTTCCACCGCCCGAAATTCGCGCAGAAATCGCGTGTTTGTCAGTCGACGTTCACGTCCAGCACCTGGTAACCCACCCGGCAACTTCCTACCTTGAGGGCCAGAGTGCCTGCCCCTGCAGTCACCAGGGTGACGAAGCGCTCATGCCCGTTACCGCGCGTCCACGGCATAAAAATACTGGAGTCACCGTGGAGCCCTGAGCCCCAGCCATCCAGATGCCCGATCTCGATGATCGCCTCGGTCGGTGCGAGCAATTGCACGCCCTCGCTACGTACGGTCAGGCGAAGCGGCTCCGCGTGTGGCAAGGTTTTGGCCGATGGAACACCAAAGGTACTCAGGTACCCGTGGTTGACGATGCGCACATCCGTGCGGGCGTGTTGGCCGGTGCGCTCCTGCTTGACCACTTCGATGCTGACGCGGGGTACCAGTGCCGCCACCCGCAAGAAAGCAGCGCTTTGTGTAGCGCAGGTTGCGGCCAAGCGCTCGTAGGGCGGGTTCCAAATGCCCACGCGAGGATCAAACCCATTGACCTCCACTTCGCCCAACTGCGGGTGCGTGACCTTCTTCCACGCACCGAAGATGCGCCCAGCGTTGTGCTGGCGGTCGAACTCGGCCAGCGCACGCGTGTCTTTGCGCGAAAACTTGCTGTAGTGGTCCACAAAGGGCTTCTTGCGCTCAATACCCAGTTGCTTAAAGATGTCCCACAACTCCACCACATAGGCCAAGGCGCCGCGTTGGTGGTAAGCGTAGTCGGACAGGTCGCCGTGCAGGGGTTTGTCGGGTGCATACAAAAACTCGTGGAAGCCGCTCACCGTCACATAGCCGGTGTGCTCCGTCATCCATGCCTCAACCTGCTCAAAAACCGCCAGATCGCCCTGGTCCATTTTCGCGTCCGGTTTGTCACCCAGCGGGCGGATGACGACGCCACCGAAGGTGTGCAGATTCAGCCAGACCATGATATTGGGGTGGGCAGTGGCGAACTCGATAACAGCGCGAGTCTCCGGCGCGCTGCCGGGGTAGTGGCCTGCACCCTTTTGGTGGGGCTCAGGTGCCCAGTGGTACGGGAAGTTTCGGTTGAAGTCGTACAGGTTGTCCGAAAGAAAATCAGGCGTAGGAATCGTGCGGCCATCGAAGTTGACAATGCGGCCCTCTGGGTACAGCTTGAAATAGGGGCCCGGGTCCTCCGGCATGCGCGCAACCATCACTGACGGTACCAGCGGCTTGCCGTTGTCGTCGCGCAACTCCACCAGTTCTCCGTTCGGGTCCGCCTTGCGCATGTAGCTGGCGTTGCCATCGCCGTCGATATCGGCGGTCTCCCAATAGGCGTGGTCTTTGTGGTAGCGGTCATTCACCGGACTGGAGCGAACGTAGCGACCCCGCTTGAGCACCTCTTCGGCGCCATCGGGCGAGATGCGGGGTACGACGTAAAACAGCGTCTCTTTGATCGCCTCTGCCATGTGCGCCGGAAAGGCGGTGCCACCGGCAACGGCCGCGCCACTATGCAGCGCCAAGATGTCTTCTGCAATGGCCAGCGCAACGCTGGAGCCACACACCTCTGAGGCATGCATATTGCCGTCGATCCAAACCGCCGGGCGCGCTTGGTCGGGTTGGCTGCCAATCGTCAGCATCAGGATGTCCCTGCCCTCGGCGCTCTGGCCCATGGTGCTCACATGGGCGATGCCCGGGTACTGGGTTGCCCAAGCGGCAAGTTGCGCGGCGATTTCAGCGTGGTCGAGGTATTTCTGGCGAAACATGGGGGCCTTGTTGGTGGGATAACGGGCTGTTGCGTGGCTACCCGAGAGCGTTAATGGTTCCAACCATTGAATCTACGATTCTGGGGAAACGATTATGACAAGTGGGTAAGGGGGCAGCACAGATTCGCCACTCGATTCGCTGCACAGCTTGACCACTGTAAGCGAATCGTGTCTGTAGCCCCCGCCGAATATGCTTTAGCAGCTATAAAACTTATAGCGCATCATCATTACGCATAGGCCCGTCCCACGCGGTTAGCTCCCGTTGACCAACAGCACGGTCGCTTCCAACGTGCGCACGCCCGAGCCGGTGGTGGACTTCAGCACATGCCCTTTGAGGCGACCGGCACCCACAGTCCAACTGAACGAGGTGGTCGTCACGCCATTGGTGGTGATGTCGTACTTGACCTTGCATGCAGCAAAGGTGCCCACGAACGTGCTGATTTGCTCAGTGCTGTAGGTGCGGGTCTCCGTTTGGGTACTTGCCACCGATGAGGTCTGACCCGCGACACTGACGTCTGTAGTTACCGAGACCGTCTTGGTGTAAGGCGTATTCAAGTTCGGGTTGGTGGGCCAGACAGTCGGCGGCGTGTAGGTGATGGTGGCAGTGGACGAGAACCCAGCAATGGCTGGTGGTGTGGTGATCAGGCCATAGATGGTCGAGTCCACCGCACCAAAGTTGAAATAGGAGCTAACCAGGGTCGGACCTACCGTGGTGCCAGACAGCGCGCCATTGGCTGCCGCAGAGGTGTAAGTGGAGGTGTTGGTCTGCTTCAATTCGGTCAGACCGCCCGTGCCCTTGAAACTGCTCCCTGCGGCGATGAGAAACTTGTTCTGCTGGCTGATCAGCACCGTTGTGCCGTCGGCGCCGTAGATGTTGTTGTCCATCTGCGCGGTGTTGCCATTGACAGTAAAGATGTTTCCAGTCGAACTGCACTCCCCGCCCTCGCCTGGCGTTGGCGTTGGCGTTGGCGTTGGCGTTGGCGTTGGTGTTGGTGTTGGTGTTGGTGTGGGTGTGGGTGTGGGTGTGGGTGTGGGTGTGGGTGTGGGTGTTATTGCAACGGTTGGTGTCAACAAGGTGACCAAGCTGGCGCTGACCATGGCGGCCGTGTTCAGGTCGGCCTGGGTCTTTGCTGCAGCTTTGAGCTTGGCAGCCAGGCTGTCCAGCACCTTGTCGTCTGCATCACCCACTTTGAAGATTCCGGACATGATGTCGGCGACCAGGGAACTGCCGGTAACAGCGGTCATCTGGGTTTTCACATATGTCTTGGCAGCTTCAATACCAGCCTTCAAGGTCGTAGCATTGGCAGCAGTGAAATTGTCAAACGCCGCAAGAGGCGTCACCGTTTTGAGACTGTTGGCAATGGCCATTTCCGTCAATGGGGTGATGTTGGCGCGACCGGTTTCTGCCGCAAAACCGTGGAGTCGAATGGATGGAGTGCCGCCCACCGCCTGCAACAAGCAGGGTGCGGTCTGTCCACCTGCCAAAGTCAGGGTAAATGTGCCATCGGCCGCCGTGGTACCGGTTACCGGTGCGCCGGTCGCGCACTTGGCTGTGACTGCAGCATTGCTCAAAGCCGCGCCAACGGCAGCCACGCCAACAATCGTCGCAGATCCTGTGGGCGCGACAGTGTCACCACCGCCACATCCGGCTATTGCAAGGGTGGCAACCGACGCCAAAACCAGGCTCTTCTGGCGATTTCGAACAAATGTAGTCATAAATATTTCCTGTTTATCTGTCAAATGGATGCAACTTGCAGCTAAAAACACTGCTGCGATGGCCCAGAGATAATACAAATACCTCCCTCCCCTGTCATCATCCAAACGGATGAAGAGGCCAAATAAACCTGAAACCTGCACACTTAAACCGCCCATGAACCACGAATTGATCGACAGAATTTACGAATGCTCATTTGTGCCCGAGTTATGGCCCGATGTGCTGGACGAAGTTGCCTCAATGGTCGACGCCCGAGGGGGCCAATTGTTTGCCGTGCGTGAAAAAGCGATGAGTTGGGTCACATCCACATCACTGACCGAAACGTTCCAGGCGTATCTCGACGACGGTTGGTTTGCACAGTGCAACCGCCGGGTGTGCCTGTTCAGCCAAAACCTGCCCACCTTTTTGTCCGAAGACGACTTTTGGAGCCGCGAGGAGCTGGACAACAATGTCATTTACCGTGATTTTTTCCGCCCCCGGGGCCTTGGATGGTCGGCCAGCACAGGCCTGGCCATGCCGACCCGCGACAACATCGTCTTTACCGTCGAACGGGACTACGCGCGCGGCCCCGTTGAGAAGGACCATGTCGACACGCTCAATGCGTTGCGCCCCCATTTGGCCCGGTCTGGGTTTATCGCGGCTCGCTTGAGTCTGAAAAACGCACAAACCGCAAACAACACGCTCGCGGCGCTCGGCATGCCAGCCTTAGTACTGGATGGACAGGGTGTGGTGATTGAGGCGAATGCCGCCATGAACGAGTTGCCTGGCCTGGTGCGCTGGCGGGCGAATGACCGTATCGCGCTGGGCGATGACAGTGCCGATGAGTTATTGCGTTCAGCGCTCTCCCAGCTTGATGACCCGGCGCAGGCGGCGGTGCAATCCTTTGCGCTGCGCAGCCAAGACGGCACGGCAGCACAGGTGGCCCACATCGTACCCATACGGCGCTCTGCACTTGACATCTTTGGCCGCTCGTGTGCCCTGTTGATCTTCACACCGGTCACCGGGCGCAAGGCCCCGCCGGTCGAGTTGTTGCGGTCGTTGTTTGACCTCACGCCCTCCGAGGCGCGGGTGGCCCGCGGTTTGGCCACTGGCGAGTCGCTGGACGATATCGCCGCGACCGGTGGCGTCACCCGCAACACGGTGCGCTCGCAGTTACAGCAAGTGTTGGAGAAAATGGGCTGCACGCGCCAGGCCGAAGTCACCGCACTGCTGTCCAACATTGCGCTGGGTCCAGACGTTGCCAAGACCTGAGTCTTGGCCGAATAGCGTAGCTCGGACATCTTTAAGCAAAAAGAGGCTGTAGCCCCCGTAGAATCTGGTCAAGATGCTATATCATTTATAGCACTTTCTTACCATACCCAACCTCTGTACCTTCAGGCAGATCAGTTTGGGCATTTCTACACGATGTCTCAGTTCACGTGCTGTTGGGCGAACGGGAGGCCTTAAAGCCCATGGGACTTTCAGAGTCACGTCCCATGGAGCGGTCACAATAAATGGGTGCAACATTTCGCCCCCCACCCCTCCCCCACCCGTCTGCCCTTCTTTGCCCCAGCCTTCGCGGTGTTGGCGGCAGGGC
>JBKJJC010000331.1:0-13561 GCA_046598245.1 Rhodoferax sp. | reverse complement strand
GACCCCTACCACTGCGAATGCATGAAGACTGCGCGCCTGCTGGCCACCAAGCTGGGTTTGACCAAGGAGCAATTCAAGGTCACCTTCCAGTCCCGCCTGGGCCGTGCCAAATGGCTGGAGCCCTACACCGAACCCACGCTAATCGCCATGGGCCGCGCCGGTGTCAAGCGGGTAGACGTGGTCTGCCCCGGCTTCACCAGCGACTGCCTGGAGACGCTGGAAGAAATCAGCATGGAAGCCCGCGCCGCCTTTTTACTAGCGGGTGGCAAGACCTTCCACTACATCCCCTGCCTGAACGACGACCCGGAGTGGATCACCGCGCTGTGCAATATCAGCGAGCAGCACATGGGTGGCTGGAATACACAAGACGAGCCCGATGCGGCGGCGATGGCGACCTCGCGCATTGCGGCGCTGGCGATGGGGGCCAAGCAGTAGCGACGGTCGACTCAACAAATGCTACATATTTTATAGCAATAACACTATATTACACGGGGGCTATAGGCCTATTTAACCAAAATACGCTTGGTTGCGGCCCTGCTCCTTCGCCCTGTACAACAGTCCATCCGCCTTGTTCAGCATGGCATGCACCGTGCCCGCCGCTACATCTGCGCACAGGCCCATGCTCATGGTCACGCGCAACCCGGGGTGCACATTGGCCCACGGGAAACTCTCAATCACCTGGCGCAGCTTGTCACACAGTGCGGCGGCCCTGTGAAGTGGACAAGCTGGATTTGAGTTCTGAGGCAATCATGCGTCCTACAAAATGCAACGTGACAAACGACTAATGTGAAGCACGAATCTGCTGCAGCTCATCGGTTTCTACTTTTCAAGGTATATCTGCTTAAAGCTTTTTCGCCTGCGCCCGATCCGCCTTAGCACCAGCCTTATCGCCTAGATTTTCTTTCACCTCTGCGCGACGTTCGTAGCCATATGCATCTTTGGGAACTAGTCTGACGTATTGGTTTAGGTCAGCGAGTGCGGCAGCATAGTTTTTCAAGTTGAAATGATGATCTGCCCGATTGACATACCCCAGTGCAAAGTTGGGGTCTATGCTGATCGCCTTAGTAGCGTCCTCCAGCCCACCCTTGTAGTCTTTGAGACCTCCCTTGGCGCTACCGCGCTCCACGTAGTAGTCTGGATCGTTGGGCAGCAGTTTGATAGCCATATCGTGGTCTACCAATGCACCTTTGAAATCCTTCATCTCCGTCTTGATCATGCCCCGACGGAAATAACCCATGCTGGGGTCGTCACCCTCCTCTTCATAGATCACAATGGCTTGGCTAAAGTCGTTCATGGCCGCTTGGAAATCTTTCAAATCTCCTTTGCAGATGCCTTGGTTTACCAGTGCGTTAGCAAACTTCGGCCTCAAGTTCAACGCCATCCGATAGTCTGCCAAGGCTCCTTTGCAATCGTCTAAATTGCGCTTGCTGTTGCCCCGATTGAAATAGAAATCAGGGTGATAAGCATCCTTCTTCTGTGGGTCCAGCGCAATAGCTCGGTTGTAACTGGCAATTGCAGCTTTGTGCTGATCCTCACTCGCCTGATAGTTGCCCTTGTCGAAATATTCTGACGCGGTCCTTTGAGCCATGGTAGTTTGGCTCAACAAAAGTGCCATCAGTACTAAAAATATCTTCATGAATTTCACAGAAATATTCCTCTTTTTTGATTTAAGGTGCAGCCTTGAGTCGCCCAGACCGTCGGACTGAACGAGTTGTCTATGTTTGCCAATGCTCGAGAGAAGGCCAGCCGTGCAGATTACAACAGGGTGATGCACTCGCCTATTATCTGAACTGAAAGGAATCGAAAATAAGCGCAGCGCCGTGGGCAGTTTCGTTGGCGTCTTCAACTGCTGTTTGCCACTTCAAGTATGCAGCGCGCTTATTCTCTGTGTCTGAAGACGCCACGCGACGCCACTCAATCTGGTGAGGCACTATTACGCCCACAACGCTGATGAACATTTTCTGTGTGGCTCGGTCGCTATTTGACGGGTCAATTTCTACGTTGGAGACGTTCATACCTACAGAGCGGGGCGTGAGAAGAGACTCTTTTTCCGACATGTCAGCAGCGTATTTCAGCAGGCTGGGCGCGCCATTCTCCGGCTGAACCAACACAAGGAAAACAGCGCTCCCACCAGTATCAGCATTCATGTAAATAGATCCTCCCGGATGCACCTCCGCGTCAATGGTCCAATTCTTAGGGTGTTTGAAAAAAATTCCATTCTGGGAGTAAACGTCGGGTTGGGTTAGATTGGCGGTGGGCTGGTCACAGCCGAACAAGCCGCCAACCACACCAAGGATCGCGAACCATGCACTCGCCGCACCGATGAACGCCATGCCGCGAGGGTTCTGAAAAGGAACCACCCGCAAAGGATGGATAAGCTGTGTGGGCAGAGAGTTCGCCAAGTTTAACGGGGGGCTATTCATACTTTCTTGTTCGGTGTACCCAACGCTATGGTACACATGTTCCCCTAGTTGCCATCTACTCAAAACGCACAGGCTAGCCTCGGCAATTCTTGCGATGGACAATGTGGCCTTGCCAATGAAAATATACCCGTCCAACAACTCTGACGCGGCTTCGGTCGACGGCGACTATTTGTGTTACTTGGGCAAAAAATATGGCGTGGTTTGATGGGTTGCGACAGCACCAACATCGGTGATAAGGATAGGCTGCAGGCTTCAGCGGGCCACTGCATCTGGCTGGCCAGGCCCCGGCTTGCGCAGGCGCCAACCATGTGGTGTGGACTACCGGTGGTCTGCTGGTGCCAGAGGTGGAGTACCAAGAGTTTCTACGGTAGCCTGTTTGCGCAAATTCTCGGTTGTTGGCCCTTTACCATCGGGCTGCCAGCCCGGTGGGGCGAACAGATAACCGAACACTTCGCGCGCAGATTTTGCTTTGCGCAAATCTCCAAAAATGCCGATCCATTGCTGAAACACGATACGCAGCGGGTTGTGCGATGTGATGGGCTGCACCCAGCCATAACGAATGGTGATGCCATCGCGCTCGGCGGTGTATGTCCCAAACATTCGATCAAAAATCAACAACACGCCGCCGTAATTGGAATCAAGGTATTCAATATTGGCCGCATGGTGCACGCGGTGCGCGGACGGGGTATTGATGATGCCTTCGAGAAATCCGAGCTTGGGAATCCACTCGGCGTGAATCCAAAATTGGTAGAGCAGATTGACGGCAAACGCGAGCAGAATGGTCTGCGGCGCAAACCCAAGCCACGCCAGTGGAGAGAAAAACACCAGCGTCAGCGTGATCTTGCCAACCCAGCCCAGGCGATACGCAGCGGACAGATTGAACTGGTTCGGCGAATGGTGCACCGCATGGTTCGCCCAGAACCAGCGGCTGCGATGGCACGCCCGATGGAACCAGTAGTACGCGAATTCCAGCGAGAAAAACAGCACGATCCACGACAGTGGCTCCGTCATATTCCAGCTAAACAACCGGTGCTCATACAACCATGCCGCGCCGGGTAGCGCCAACAACGCAGGCACAAAGTCGGCAACGCGCCGACCGGCCGCAATGGCCAATGACGCCATTGATCCTTTCCAGTCGTAATCACGCCGCCCTGTGAACGACAGCACAACGCCCTCAATCAGCGCACAGCCGACGGCCACACCCGCGATGGCGAGATAAATGCGAACAAAGGTTGCGGTATCCAAGATCTGCGGGCTCCGGGTTGTATTTTGGGCCAGTTCAGGGTGTTGCGGCAAGCCTTAAAACGCCACGCACCACGTTGCGGCTATGGGCGCCAAAATTGCCCAACAGCTCGGCGGTCACACCGTCAAGTGCAGCGCGTTTAGCGGCATCCTGGCGGCCAACTTCGGCGACCAGATCGACCCCGACCTCGTTCATGCCGAAATCGAACGCGGGGTCCGACACGTACTTGGACGGCATCGCGTCCACCAAAATGCGTTTCAACCGGTCACCGGCCGCGTAAGACTGTTGGCTTACAACATCGCGCGCGTACAAGTCGGTCCAGGCCGGGTAGCTGGCGTCCTGGTCACGGTTGCGCAGAGCCAGTTCAATGGCGGTTTCCCGCTTGGACAGGGCCGCATTGATAACCAACTGATTTTGGTATTTCTCCAGGGCAAGATGGCGGTTGGACAGCAGCATGACCATCTCATCCTTCATGCGGGGCAGCCCCACCATCGCCAGCAGATTGATGCCGATTAGTTTGATCGACGAGTTTCCCGGTGCCAAGTTGGCGTGGTAGGGCTGTGTCAGGTCTTGCACATAGTGCAATGCCATGCCAGTAAAACGCCAGCCCCAGTAGGCATGCCCAGAGCGAAAAGCCAGCGCCGCCAGGGTGCTGTACTGGTGAACCCGAAGCAATGGGAAGGTTCTTTTGATAAAGGGCGCTGCCAGGTAGATGATGCGGTCTTCGTGGAAGAACCCCATATGAAACGGTGCCTGGGTCGCAAAGCTCAGCGCTGAGGCCCCGAAGGATTGGGTCCCAAAACCATACTGCTTGCCCCACTCGGAAGGGTTTTCACCCCACAGATTGATGTCCAGCCCATAGTCAGGCTCATCGGACGCCGTGGCCAGCACCGCCAGAGCGGAAGTTTGCGCACCTGCCTTGAGGCCCACAAAACGGTAGCTTGAATGGGGCCCCTGCGGAAGCGTGTTGACTGCGTCGTGGGGTAACAAGGTGGCGGCATCCGGTTGGGCCTGCCAGGGATCGGGCTGCACAAACAGCGCCATCTTGCTATTGGGCGCCACGCGCAGCGCCTTGAGAAAAGCCTGCTGCCGGGCCTCGTCAGAGCGCGCCGGATCACTTTTGAAAGCCAGCGCTGCTGGGCGGGGTGGGTAGCTGTCTAAATGGCGCTGAGCCCACACTTCCTGGCTGGCCAGCAAAGCTTCGATGGACTTCTCCTGGGCTTTTAGAAAGACCACCAGGGGTTCAACCGTGACCGGGGCGGCACTGGCGACCTCGGGCATGTTTTCAAACGCGCGGTAAGCGGGGAATGTGTGGTTGCTCCAGGCCAGGGCGTTGCTGGCGAACAGCCCCAGAGCGCCAAGTGCAAGGATGGCAAGTTGTTTCATAGAAATGTCTCTTGAAAGTCCGTCATAAACGATGAAAAAACTGTGTCCCCAGCAGCCCCCAGTTGTCCCTGATCTCCTAATTGCCCACTGTCACAGGTCTACATCATAGGTCGGCTATCGGCGGGCGATTTTGAAATAGAATATTTTTGCGAGCGCCGCCAGTGCTTGTGTTTTGGCGCATGGGCGGTCAGACAGGAAGAGTCGAAGCAAAAAGGGGAACTACCCGGTGCAGACAATCGAACAGCTCGAAACCGCTCTCTCTGCTTTAAATGCTCAGCGTTCCGTGCTGGGAGGTGAAATCGTCGATCTGATGATTGCCCCGTTGCAGCAGAAATTACAGGCTTTGCGCCAACCCGCACCCGGTCCTATAGGTGAACGCAAACTTGTCACGATCATGTTTGCCGACATCTCTGGCTTCACTGCCATGTCTGAGACACTTGATCCGGAACAAGTGCGGCACTTGATGAATGGCTGCTTTGATGCGCTCGTCCCATGCATCCATCGTTATGGCGGAACCATCGACAAATTCATTGGTGATGCCGTCATGGCCCTGTTTGGGGCACCCGTTGCCCAGGAAAACCACGCCGAGTCGGCAGCGCGCGCCAGCCTAGAGATGCTCCATGTGCTTGCCCAATTCAATCAGACGAAAGGCACATCGCTGGGTATCCACATCGGGATCAACACCGGATTGGTGGTTGCTGGCGGCATGGGTTCGCAAGACCAGCAGCAATATTCGGTGATGGGCGATGCGGTCAACCTCGCGGCGCGATTGGAAGATGCGTCAGAAACCGGGGAAATCCTACTTGGTGAAGGGACCTACCGATTGATTGCACCACTGTTCGATGTAGACGCGCGGGCGCCTTTGTCGCTCAAAGGCAAAAGCGAGCCAGTGGCAAATTATCGATTGATCGCGGTGAAGTCGGCACCTGGGACGCTGCGCGGCTTGCCCGGGCTGCACTCACCGCTGGTGGGGCGCCTGCCTGAACAGTCGCGCCTGCAAGAAGCTGTCGCGGTGCTGAGTAGAGGTACGGGCAGGCGTTTCGCTCTCCTCGGTGATGCAGGAATAGGCAAAAGTCGGCTGATAGCAGAGGTTCGCCAGACAAGCCGCGACCAGGTCGACTGGATTGAAGGTAGGGCTCTGTCTTACACCACACAGATGAGCTTCTTTGTGGCCCGCCAACACCTCCTGCATTTCATCGGACTGCACCACGGTGCTGCGGCATTCGCAATTGATGAAGCACTGCGCGCACATGTCGAAGCTACTGTCAGTGGAGATACAACCACTGTATATCTGACGCTGGCTCGGCTGCTCGATCTGCCTGTTGCGCAGAATGCCGCGATTTTCGAGGGTGTCACGCCACAAGGGATGCGCTCGCGCATGTTGAACGCCTATCGCGCCTTTGTATGCGCCCGTGCACAAAAAAGTCCTCTCGTCATGGTCTGGGAAGATTTGCATTGGGCCGATCCTTCCTCTCTGGCACTGCTTGAAATGCTCCTGCCGCTCTCCGATGAGGTACCGCTGTTGCTGGTGCTGGTGTCCAGAGGTGATGAGAATCCGGCCTTGCGTGTCATTAACGATGCCCACACGACTTATGGTGACCGTTTCGAGGTATGTCGACTCGCGCCGCTCACGCCGCTCGACAGTGAGCAACTGGTAGACAATTTGCTCAAGGTAGAGTCTCTACCCAGCGTCATCCGGCATTTGGTTCTCAGCAAAGCGGAAGGAAACGCCTTTTATATTGAAGAGATCATCCGGTCGCTGATTGACGCGGGCGTGATCACCATCGAAGGTGGCAACGTTCGAATGACGGACAAGATGGAGTCGTTTCGAGAGGTCGATATCCCGCCCACACTGCAGGGCGTGATCGCCGCGCGGATTGACCGACTGCCGGCGCTGGACAAACAGACGTTGCAGATCGCTGCTGTGATCGGTCGATTGTTCCAGCACCCAGTACTCGCCTTTTTGTACAAGCAGGAAATCACAAATGGCATCCCGCTAGACGACCTGTTACTGCGCTTGCTGGAGCGTGAGTTGATTCACCAAAGCGACGAATATGATTACCTCTTTAAGCACGCTGCAACGCATGATGTCGCGTACAGCACGTTGTTACTTGAGCAGCGCAAACGGCTGCATCGCACCGCAGCGCAAGCCATCGCGAGCTTGTTTCCGAGCATTCTGGATGAACTTGCTCCGACTCTTGCCTACCACTACAAAAACGCGGATATGCCGAATGATGCATGGGCCTACCTGCTGAGTGCCGCCAAACGCGCGCAGCTGACATATGCCAATGCCGAAGCAATATCTTTCTACCGAAGTGCACTGGAGCAATTTGAACGTGTCACACCCGAAATTCGCGAGGCCCAGTTCGATGCATGCATTGCCACCTACGAAAGTCTCGGTAGCATTCTTGTTTTGACCGGGCAACGCGACGAAGCGCGGCTGGTGTTCCAACGCGGCCTGCATGCGTTGGACGGGCGTGTGCCAATCGCACAAGCGCGTTTAAACCGTTTGATGGCGAACTCGTGGATGCTGAATCGCCACCGAGAAGAAGCCGAGCGATATCTAAACGCCGCGCAGATGGTGTTAGGCGATGAGGGCCCCGAAGTTGACACTCCGTGGTGGCATGAGTTCATCGAAGTCGGCCTGGAGCGCTTGTGGTTCATGTACTGGTTCTTTACAGAAGAACATCTGATGCGCGAACTGGTCCTTAGTCTCGAACCTAGCGTAACCCGTTATGGCACACCGACACAACGCAGCAAGTACTACCGCAGCCGGGCGCTGTACGAACTGAGCAGCTGCCATTGGCTTCATCCCGATGAGAGAGTGGTGCAGTTTGCCAATCAGGCAGTCGCAGCTGCACAACAAGGCGCGACACAGGTTGAGCTTTGTTTCGCCATGTTTGGCAGCGCTTTCGTTCGTTTGTGGAGAGATGAACTCGACATGGCCCTGCCTCAATTTTTGGAGACACTCGCGCTTGCAGAGCGGTGTGGCGATTCGGAGCGCCTCGTCCTCAGTGTGAACTACGCCACCTTGACCTATCGGCGCCTGCGGCGCAGCACCGAAACGCAAAGCTTTGCAGACCGCACAATTGCATTGGCGGTAGCCGCAAACATGCCCATCTATGCCGGTCAGGCCAAAGGGAATCTGGCATGGGTCCATCTGCAACACGGTGAATATGCGGCGGCTGAAACCAAAGCGCGCGAAGCCATGCTTTTAACCACCCTGTCCATGCCGATGAGTTGGACGGTTACCCTGCCCCTGGTGGCTGCACTCTATCAACGCGGTGAAACTACCGAATCGGTGGATCTGCTGGCAAAAACATTAGGGGGATTGCAGCGCCTTGCACCGCCGGTTGAAGCTGCAATGCGGACGGTAATCGCTGCCAACGCAGCGCAAGAAACCGATGCCGTTTTGTCCCATATCGGAAAATTTCTAGAAACTGCTAAGCAGCACACCTACCTGTAGCCCTTGAAAGAACACACATGACATCCAACAACATATTGGTTCTCAACGCGACCGGCAAAGCCGGAAGGAACGTGTGCAGGGCGCTAAACGAAGCGGGTTTCACGGTGTACGGCACAACGCGCTCCGCCAATAGCAGCATGGCCTCACAAGGGATCAACCCCGTCGTCTGCAACTACACACGAAGAGAGGACTTGGACCAAGCCTTCAAAACATCGGCCGCAAAGAAGGTATTCGTTATCACCGATTACTTCAAGGCAGCCAAGTCCAACGGCGCCCTTGAAATTCAGCAAGGCAAGGCTGCCATTGATGCGGCAAAGGCAGCGGGCGTGGAACATCTGGTTTTCATGAGCCTGGTAGATGCTGAAATATTCTCGGACGAGGTCAAGCACTGCAAGACCAAGGTGGTGATTGAACAGTACCTGCGCGCATCCGGCGTGCCCTATTCCATTTTGCGTCCCAGCGCGTTCTTTGAAAATCTTGACGACTCCGCAAACTGGAATCCGTTGAAAAAGGGTTCCGTCAAATTTCTGACCAGCATGGAGTGCAAATACGTAGCCACCTACGACATTGGCCGTGCCGCCGCGATCATGTTCCAGCAGCCAGACGTGTGGCTAGGAAAAAGCTTGGATGTCATTGGTTGGGTGGGAGATCTTCAACAAGTGGCAGCCGCACTCGAAAGAGTCAGCGGTGTCAAAGTTAAACACAGTCTTGCCATGCCCCTCTTTCTGCGTCGACTCCTTCTTAAGGATCTGCACCACATGTTTCTTTACTTTGAAGTGCAAAAAGGCCCAAGAGGCACACCAGAAGATTTCAAGAAGGTAGTGCCGATTGCACTCTCTGCAGAAGATTGGTTCCGCTTTCACAACCGTTACGCCAACGGCGACAGGATTGTCCAATGACGGCCCATTAACCCCCGACACCCTCTATAAACGCGGTCACACCATCCAGTTGCGCCGGCACATTTAACGCAGGCGCGTGGCCACAGCCCGGCACCTCTACCGTTTGCAGACGCCCGGCAGCGCCAGGCCCGCGGTGGCGCATGGCCTCTATGGTCTCAGCCAGCACCAGATCCGACGCGGCACCGCGCAGACTCAACACCGGGATCTGCAGCGCGTCGTAGTGTTCCCAGATGCGGTAGTCGTCCGGGTGGCTGATGAACTGCTGCACCATGGCCGGGTCGTAGTGCGGGGTTACACGGCCATCGGGCAGGCGGCGGGTGGATGTCTCGGTCAGGCGGCGCCACTGCGCATCGCTCAGCCAGCCAAAGGGTTGGTAGACCTGGCGGAAAAAGGCTTCCAGCTCCCGCACGGTGTCAAAAGCCGGCGGGTTGCCGGCGTAGGCGCGTATGCGGGCGATGGCCGGTGCCGCCAGCTCGGGGGCGTTGTCGTTCAGCGTCAGGCTGATGATGCGCGACCGCATGGACGGTTGCAATAGTCCTGCGGCACACACCGTGCCAATGGCTCCACCCATAGAGGTGCCCACCCAATGGGCCTGCGTTATGCCCAATTGGTCAAACAGCTCCGTGGCGATGCGCGCGTAAAACGCCAGGCAGTATTCCTGCTCAGGCTGGGGGCTCCACTGGCTGAGGCCACGCCCTATCGTGTCCGGGCAGATCACGCGGTAACGCGGGCTCAGGTGGGCGGCCAGTTCGTCCATATCGCGACCCGTTCGCGCCAGGCCATGCCAGGCCACTACCACCGGCGCCTGGGCCTCCCCCCATTGTGTGTAATGAATCTCCCGGCCAACGCAGGTGATGAAATGCGAGCTGAAGGTCATGGGCAGGTGTCTTTCTGGATGCGGGTTGCAGCGCGGTGCTCATCGCAACAACTTGCCCGATGCACCGATCACGGTCACCTCGACAAAGCGTGAGCCGATGCGGTTGGTTGTTGAATAACCCACGCGGGTGCCGCCCAGGTCGAAGTTGTCGATGGTCTCCAAGGCTTTGACCAGCTTGGCCCGGGTGGGCGCGGGGCCAGCGCGGCGCAAACCCTCCACCAGCACTTTGGCACCTAAGAACTCTTCAAAGCTGGTGTAGCTGACGGCCTGACCGCCGCCGTACTTCTTGAGCAGGGTCTGGTACTCGCGCACGGCAGGCTTATTGGCACCAAACGGAAAGGGCACCACCTGCGAGATGCCCAGACCGTGCACGGCCTTGACACCGGCCAGCTTGACCAGCTCGGCCGGGTCTACCACCGATATGTTGTACAACTGCCCACCACCGCCAGCAGCCCGGTACTGCGTGGCAAAGGCGGCGGTGGAGCGGTTGACCGAGATCATGATGGTGGCCTGGGGTTCTGCGGCCTTGATCTGTTTCACCGCGTCGGCAACTTCGTCCGTATTGCGCTCATACGAGGCTGCCACCAGCATCTTCATATTGCGCTTCGCCAGGGCCGTTTCTACACCTGCCAGACCGGCCTTGCCAAAGGCGTCGTTCTGGTACATGACCGCAATGCGGGTCATGCCCAGCGTAGCGGCCTGGTGCACCATGTGTTCGGTCTCATCCACATAACCGGCACGCACATGGAAGATGTGGGGGTTGAACGGGCTGCGCAGCGCCTCGCCCCCCGTATAGGGCGCCACCAGGGGCGCCCCACCCACATCCAGCACACCGTCTGTCAAGAGCTTGCTGACATTGGCCGTGCCGGCAAAGCCAAACAAGGCGATGACTTCGGGGTTCAGCAGGGCTTCGCGGGTTAGGCGCACAGTTTCGTCCACCTTGTAACCATCGTCCAACACCGTGTGTTTAATCATGGCCCCGTGGATACCGCCCTGCGCGTTGACCCAGTCAAAGTAGATTTTTCCGCCCAGCACCATTTGCGCCCCGGTGCTGGCCAATACGCCCGTCAGGGGCGCAACTTGCACCACGGTGATATCCGTGGGTAGTGGGGCCGCCCACGCCAGGCTACTGGCGCCAAGCGCCAGCACTGCCAGCGCGTGCTGCATCTGTCGGAGCAAACCAGAAGGAGATTGCATGGTTGAACCTTGTTAGTTGCAATGGTTTAGTTGGGCACGTTCAGCGACGTACCGTTGAAACCCATCAAGTCGGCAGCTGCCGGGCTTGCGCTGAACACCGGCACATGGGCGGCAGAAAGGGCCGGTGCAGCGCCGGGTGTGCCGCCACGCACGGTGGTGCGTACGACCTGGCTGGGTGGCAGAGGCGTGCCACTCTTCAAATGGGCATACATGCTGTTGAGTGCGTGCACGAAGTAGGTGTGCAACGGCACAAAACGGGTGTCAAAGCCCGAGAACGCGTTGAAGCTGTCAAAGTGCTGGGCATTCGTCACTTCGATATAGCTCAGCTTGCTACCCGCACCTTCTACCGACCGGTTGTACGCGGCATAGGCGCGTTCGGAGTGGTTGATGGGTAGCAGCGCATCGCTGCGGCCCGCGAGCATCAACGTGGGTTTGCCACGCAGATTGCCATTGAGCAACACCTCGGCCACACCCGCGCGCACGGCGTCGCTCTGGGCCTTGGTCGGCGTAGAGGTGGTTGTCAGCGCCGCACCGGTTACGACGTTGCTGCCGGTAAACAACGCTCGCTGGCACAGGGCCGCGTCCAGTGAGAAGTCCGCCACACCGGTGCTGGGTGATACACCCAGGTTCCAAGCCTTGGCGCCACCGACCGAGTCGTTGTAGATCACGGTAGCAGGTGTGCCATTGACGGTACCGTTGCCGCTAGCAAAACTAGCGGCCTTCACGTTGGCTGCCATGGCAACCGGTGCCCCGGCAGCCACTGCGGCGGCGCTCATGCCACACAGGTTGTCGGCCACCGAGATACGGCCGTAGGCATTGGTGTACATCATGGAAATGATGACCGCGTTGCCCAGCGCGTAGTGGGCGTTGTGCATGGTGTCGTTGTCGCTGGTCCAACCGGCTGCACGCATCTTGGCCAGCGCATCAGATGCCTGATCTGCCGTGGTGCTGCCGGTGACCAGGCCTTTGGCGGCCAGTTGCGTGCATCGGTTGGTGGCAGTGTTGGTCTGTGCCGTCAGGCCAATGTAGTTGTAGATGGATACTTCCGCTAAGACAGCGGCAGGTGCCAGCGCTGCGCAGGGTTGGTAGAGGTTGGCAATGGTGAAGTAGTCCATCAGCGACTTGCCATAGGATGCGACGGGCACACCGCCAACCTGCACACCGTACCCAGCGGTAGTACTGGGCTGGGCACTGGGCTCACCGGCAACCACGCCGTCAATCAGGCCTGTCGTATCTTGTTCTGCCGCACGTAACACCGCAGCACCACCGTTAGACACCGATGCCGCAATCACCATGGTGTTGGCTGCCGAAAAGCGGCGGGTATTGGCAGAGGTACTGCCGGTAGCCAGGGGTGCGTACTGTTGGTTCAGCGCGTACAACGCATACGACGCGGCGGCAAGGGTGTCATTGCCCCAGTCCTTCTCAGGGTTCGTTTGCGAGTGCGCCTGCTTGAGCGCCACACGGTTGGGGTGCACCGCGTTGTAGGCCGTGCGGACTGCATCCGTGATATTGGCCGCGAAGTGGGACAGGGTTCCGGCCACGGTACGTGTGGCGCGTGTGCCGTCGATGCGGTGCACGGTGTCATCACCCAGGTCGTACAGACCCATGCCCTTGCCGGCGTCTGTTAGTGCCACGGCGCAACCGCGCTTCAGACCCCAGTCGGACGCGGAGCCAATGGCGCCGTACACACCACGCGAGCCCGACGATGGGCCGACCACAACACATGGGGCGTTGACATCAAAACTATCCGGAATTTGAACGGCCATGGTCACGCGTTTGTTGCCGGTGCCATCGTCCAGCACGCCTACATACTCCAGACCCGGCACCAGGCCTTCGCCCAGAGTGCTCTTGCCGGTCAGATCGACATTGGGGCCGTACAACACGCCGTAACCACCGTTGGCGGTGTTGTCTACCAAGCCGCGGTAGTTGGACTGGATGGCGTTGCGCCGCAGCTCGTCTGCAGTGGGGTTGGCGGGGTCTGCGTATACGGTCAGGGTTGCAGCCGCTGTGCTGGCGATACCACTTTTGCCTAAGCCTGCGGTAAGCAGGTCCTGCCCTGCTGCGGTGTTG
>JBKJJC010000166.1:0-45448 GCA_046598245.1 Rhodoferax sp. | reverse complement strand
GCGGCAAAACCCGCGCCCCTTGGCAAGCCTTCCGCGACCCGGCTGGGCGTATTGGACTTTCAGGACGCGGTATACGGCCCCGTTACCTACGACATCGCCAGCCTGCTGCGCGACGCCTTCCTGAGCTGGGAAGAAGACTTCTGCCTGGATGTGACCATCCGTTACTGGTCCAAGGCGCGCAAGGCCGGTTTGCCAGTGGGCGACGATTTTGGCGAGTTTTACAAGGGTGTGGAGTGGATGGGCCTGCAGCGCCACCTGAAGATTGCCGGTATTTTTGCCCGCCTGTCTATTCGCGATGGCAAACCCCACTACCTGGCAGACACGCCGCGCTTTATTGCCTACATACACAGCACCTGCTCGCGTTACATGGAGCTCAAGCCGTTGTTGCGCCTGGTGGAACGCATAGAGGGTATTGAAGTACCCAATGTCTTTGCCTACGGAAGGACTTGAAGCCAAATTGGCATCTAGCCCTCGCAAATACTCACTATACTGCTATATATTTTATAGCAAATATTCACTATGCCCCGTTTCTTTTGCCCTGTTCCCCTGGTAAACGACGCACTGCTGGACCTGCCGGCAGGTGCTGCACGGCATGTGCAGGTGCTGCGGCTGCAACCGGGTGACAGCATCACGCTGTTCAACGGCCGGTATGGCTTGACTGGCGAAGGCGGCGAATTTGAGGCCACCATTACCCACATGGGCCGCAGCGATGTACAGGTGCGTGTGGGGGCCCACAGCGCGGTGGAGCGCGAGTCGGGCGCCACCATCCACCTGGCTGTCGGTATGCCCGCCAACGACCGCATGGACTGGCTGGTCGAGAAAGCCACCGAGCTGGGCGTGGCCAGCATTCAGCCTCTGATGACCGAGCGCAGCGTGTTGCGCCTGTCGGGTGAACGGGCCGACAAAAAGATTGCCCATTGGCAGAGTGTGGCGATTGCGTCGTGTGAGCAGTGCGGCGGTAACCGGGTACCGCTGGTACACGGCGTCAAAACGCTGACTGCCTGGTTGCAATCACTGCCCGAAATGGGAGCGGATGCGCGCTGCCTGTTGTCGCTGGCCCCAGGGTCCAGCCCTTTGCACACTGCCGTGACCCACCGCTCAACGCATCAGACGACGTTTCTCTCCGGCCCCGAGGGTGGTCTGGCAGCAACCGAAGAAGCCGCTGCCATTGCCCGTGGCTTTGCGCCTGTGAGTCTGGGTCCTCGCGTGTTGCGCGCAGAAACCGCTGCACTAACTGCATTGACACGCTTGCTGGCCTAAGCCCTGCGCTTGCACATCCAGGATTGTTGGGGCACGATACGGACCTTGGTCATCAGGGTTTGTACGCGTCTAGGTTGACGCCCCAACTCTTGCATGCATGGGCATACTACAGTGCCGTCTTTGACCTATCTGCGAGGAGACATTTCTTGATAACTGAATCGATGCGCAATTCCGTCCGTGCCACCGGCCTAGGAGCCCTGATGAAGGGTGCTGGCCTGCTGACCCGCCACATCCCCATCCCACAACCGACGCTGCTCGTGGGCCCCGGCTCCAGTGGCCGCCTCGGGCAGGCCATAGCTGGTTTTGGGCACCGCAAGATCCTGATCGTCACCGACAGCATCATCTCCAAACTGGGCCTGCTCAAGGGTATGACCGACGCACTGACCGCGGGCGGCGCGCAGTTTGTGGTGTTTGACGAGATCACCCCCGACGCGCCCATTCCGTTGGTGCAAAAGGGCATCGATTTTTACAAAGACCAGGGCTGCGACGCCATCGTCGCTTTTGGCGGTGGTTCATCGATGGATGCCTCCAAGGCGATTGCCGTGGCGGCTAACAACCCCAAGCCGTTGAAACAGTTGGCCGGTTACTTCAAGGGTCTGCGCACACCGGTCAAGATTTACGCGGTACCCACCACGGCTGGCACGGGCTCTGAAGTAACCGTCGCCGCCGTCATCTCCGACCCGGTCAACCACAAGAAGTTGGTGATCGTCGACCCGCGCATGGTGCCCAAGATGGCCGCGCTCGACCCGTCCCTGATGACCGGCCTGCCACCGCACATCACGGCCGCCACTGGCATTGATGCGCTGACCCACGCAATAGAAGCATTCGTGGGCAAATGGACCACCCCTTATTCCGACGGCATGGCGCTGTCTGCGGTCGGTTTGATTTTCGAGAACCTGCGCACGGCCTACACCGACGGCAAAAACCTGGAAGCACGCGAGAAGATGTCGCTGGCCTCCACCTACGCCGGCTTTGCCTTCACCCGTGCCAATGTGGGCTATGTGCACGCCATTGCCCACCAGTTTGGCGGGCTGTACCACACGCCCCACGGCTTGGCCAATGCCATCATGCTGCCATTGGTGCTGAAGTACTCGTACCCCGCCATCGTCGATCGCCTGGCCCTGCTGGCTGTGGCGGCCAAGATCGGTACCGAGGACGAAGACAAGGACACCTTGGCGCAAAAATTCATGGAAGCGGTGGACCAGTTAAACCACGATGTGGGTATTCCCACCTTCTTGGCCACCTTGAAAGCGTCCGACATTCCCGCGCTGGCCAAGGCCGCGTGCTGGGAAGCGCATACAGGTTACCCGGTGCCGCGTTATATGTCGCAGAAAGTATGTGAAGATCTGATCCGCAAGGCGCTGCCGCCCAAGACAACGACAGCAGCCCCCGCGAAAAAGGGTAAAAAGGCGGCAGGCTGAAACACGCCCCCCTTGGGGGGCAGCGACCCGCGTAGCGGCGGCGCGTGGGGGCAATATTTTTACAATACGAGGAGCGGTTGATGAAAAAAGTAGTAACGGTAACGCTGGGTTCGTCCAAGCAGGATTTTGAATTCAAAACCCAGTTCTTGGGCCAATCCTTTTCGGTGCGCCGCATGGGTGCGGACCAGGACACGGGCAAGGCCTGGGAGCTGATGCGCCGCCAACAGGCCACCGCCGATGCGATTGGTCTGGGCGAAATTCCTGACCATTACCATGTGGGCCTGCGCACCGTCATCAACAAGGAAACCCAGCGCCTGACCAATGTAGTGACCCGCGTGCCGGTGACCACCGGTGCCACACTGCGCCGCCTACTGCAGGTGCGCGCGGTGCGCTACGTGCAGAAAGAGCTGGGCCACTACTTCAATAACAACCTGGTGTTGTTCCTCTCGGGCATGCGCAACTACGACATGGCCGTGGCCATGTCCGACTACACCAAGAACCTGAACTTTGCCGACGCCTTGTTCCAGACCGGAGCGCCCACCATGCTGGGTTCACTGGAGCAACTGGAGCTGTATGCCAAGGGCAGCGAGTACATGTTGTCGGGCAAATCCGGCCAGATGCTGGAAGCGGCCCTGGCCGGTCTAAAGAACCGCATGGTCGCCGATGTGGTGGCCAAGTCCCACGTCATTGTGGGCACCTTCGCCGAACTCAAAGCGGTCAGCAATGCCACCAACCTCGAAGGCAAGACCATCATCACCTCGGCGGTGGACGACGAGCGCCAGGCCTTCTTCACCAAGTGCAAGGTCAACCTGGTGATCGACGTATCGCCCAAACTGTTCCCCGAAGTGGTCGGCATCAACACCATCGAGGCGATGATCCTGGCCACGCTGGAAAAGGCACAAGAAGAAGTTTCAGATGACGACTTCGACGAAATCCTCAACGAGCTGGACATCAAACCGCGCCTGTTGCACCCCACGGGCAAGTTCCGCAACATCCGCCGTTTTGCGTTTGTGATCCACCCGTTAAGCCAGAACTACATCCGCAACGCCTTCCCCATCCCCAAAGCCACACCCAAGTTTGTGATGGACAAGGTTGAGACCTTTGCCGCCCATATGCCACCCATGGTGTATTGCAAGATGAGCAACATCGTCTCCCCCACGGGAGCCGAGGCCGAGGGCTGGCTGATCAGCGTGGGCGGCACGCCCAAAGAAATGCTGTCGCGCAGCCCCGAGTTCACCTACCGCCGTCTGCTGCAGGCCTCCAAGATGGCCGAAAAGATGGGTGCGCAGATCATGGGTCTGGGTGCATTCACCAAGGTTGTGGGCGACGCGGGTATTACCGTCGCACGACGTTCCAGCTTGCCCATCACCACGGGTAACAGCTACAGCGCCTCGGGCGCGCTGTGGGCGGCTGCCGACGCGATGCGACGCATGGGACTGGTACACATCAACAAACACAACAAAAAAGTCGCCGCCAAGACCATGGTGATTGGTGCCTCTGGCTCCATCGGCTCGGTCAGCGCACGTTTGCTGGCCATGTCGTTCGACGAGGTCTATCTGGCCGGGCGCACCTTGAGCAAACTCGATGAACTCAAGGCCTCCATCCTGAAGGAAACACCCGACGCGAAAGTCTTCACCACCATCGACTACAACGAGTTGTTGGCCGACATGGACATGATCGTCACCTCAACCTCGGGCGCGGGCAAAGAAATTCTGGACATCATGCGGGTCAAGCCCGGTTGTGTCATCACCGACGTGGCGCGTCCGCTGGACCTACCCGCATCGGACGTGGCCAAGCGCCCCGACGTGCTGGTCATCGAGTCCGGCGAAATTGACCTGCCGACCAAAGTGAAGGGCATGAAAAGCATTTCCCTGCCACCCAATGTGATTTATGCCTGCTTGGCCGAAACCATTGTGTTGGCGCTGGAAGGCCGCTTTGAAGTCTTCACTGTGGGCCGCGATACCGAATGGGAAAAGGTCAAGGAAATCTACAAGCTGGGCCTCAAACACGGCATGAAACTGGCGGCCATCTCGGGCGTCAACGGCGTGTTCACCGACGAAGACATTGCCAAGGTGGTGGCTCGGGCCAAGAAGGCCCGACTGACGTGGAAAGATGTCGCTGCGACCAAGGGCGGCAAGACCGTTGCCACCAAGGCAGCGGCTAAAAAGTCACCGGCAAAAGCAATGCCAAAACCCGAAGCGCCGACCAAAGTACCCGCCAAGAAAGCCGCTGTTGCCAAAACAGTAGCCAAGAAGGCGCCGGCAAAGAAAGTGATCGCATCGCCTGTGGCGGCCAAGAAAACCGTGGCCAAAAAGGCAGCGCCGCGTAAAGCCGTTGCTGCCTGAGTTGAATGAATGCCCCCGTACACTGGGGGCATGAACCGCAACCTCTGGCTACTGGCCCTGTGCCAAGGGCTTTTCCTTACCAACAACGTCGCCTTTATTGCCATCAACGGGCTGGTTGGCCTGAGTCTGGCGCCCTTTGGGTGGATGGCGACCCTGCCGGTCATGGCCTATGTGGTGGGCGGCGCACTGAGCACACCGCTGGTGGCCCACACCCAAACCCGCTACGGACGCCGCGTGTCCTTCCAGCCGGTCTTTATCGTCGCCTGCGCCAGCGCAGCGTTAGGTTATGGTGTGATGAACCTGCTGATGGCCGCCACACCGTTGGCCATGCAGCAATGTGGCCTGTCGTTTGACGACGCCGCCTTTGTGCTGGAGTGGCATGTGATCGGCATGTTTGCACCGGGCTTTTTTACCGGGGGCTGGATCAAGCGCTTTGGCACCCTACCAGTCATGGGTGTGGGTGTTGTGCTGAACCTGGCGTGTATCGCCATTGCGCTATCAGGCGTAGAACTGCACCAATTCACGATTGCGCTGTTTCTGCTGGGTGTGGGTTGGAACTTCATTTTTACGGGCAGCACCACCCTCGCACTGAATGCCTACCGACCCGAGGAAAAAGACCGGGCGCAGGCCGCCATCAATTTTTGTGTATTTGCAGTGATGGCATTCACATCGTTTGCTTCCGGCGCGCTGGTCACCACGCAAGGCTGGGGATTGCTGAACTGGGGGTCTTTGGTGCCAGTATTGCTGATGGCTGGGACGCTGGTGTGGTTTGCGGCGCAGCGCGGCGCACAGGGTCGGTAGCAGAACATGGAGCGGGTGCCCGACACCATCGTCTGCGAAGGCTGCGACGCGGTCTACAGCCGTCCGACACTGCGCCCACGCGATGTGGCGCGCTGCCCGCGGTGCAACTCCGAACTCGACCGCCACAACGGCGAACAGCGACGCCGTATTCTGCCGCTCGCCGTGGCCAGCCTGGTGATGTTTGCCATCGCCAATGGCTTCCCGATCGTCGAAATTGAAATACAGGGTCTGCGCAGCCAGACCACGTTGATCGGCGCGGTGGTAGCGCTCAGCACCGAAGGCAGATCAATCGTCGCGCTGCTGCTCCTTGCGACGACGCTGCTCTTCCCCCTGATGCAACTGTGCATCCTGGTCTACCTGCTCGTGCCGCTCGCCCGCCAGCGGCGGCCTGCCGGCTTTGCGACGCTCGTGCGCGCCATGCAATCGCTGCGGCCCTGGGGGATGGTTGAGGTGTTTCTGCTGGGCGTTTTGGTCGCCATCGTTAAACTCTCCAGCATGGCAACCGTGCTGCCGGGGCCGGCGCTCTACGCCTTCATGGCGCTCACGGTACTGCTAACAGCGGTGCTCTCGTTCAACCCCCGCGGCTTCTGGGAAATGGCGTTCGAAACCACGGGCAAGGAAACTGAATGAAACACCCGTTCTTTCCTGCGCCACAGCAAGACATAACTGCGGTCGTCACCGCAGCCTCGCTCGGTCTGGAGGCGTGCCCGCACTGCGCCACGGTGTGGCGCGACGCGAAAGACGGCGAGGCTTGCGGCATCTGCGGCACGCGGCTGCACACACGTAAGCCAGACAGCCTCAACCGCACGTGGGCGCTATTGATCGCGGCGTGCATCCTATACATACCCGCCAACCTGCTGCCGATAATGGTCACCAAGAGTTTCTTCGGCACGCAGCAAGACACCATCCTGAGCGGCGTGATTTACTTCTGGGTATCGGGCGCCTTCGGACTGGCGGCCATCGTCTTCATCGCGAGTTTCCTGGTCCCGCTATTCAAGCTGACGGTGCTCATGCTTCTGCTAATCTCCGTACAGCGGCGCAGCACCTGGCGGCAACCCGAACGCGTCAAGCTGTACCGTATGTTAGAAACCATCGGCCGCTGGTCCATGCTCGACGTATTTGTAGTGTCGCTGCTGACCGGATTGGTGCAGATCCAGGGATTTGCGCAGGTCACTGCAGGCGTAGGAATTGCGACGTTTGGTGGGGTTGTGGTGTTGACCATGCTCGCATCGCTCACTTTCGACCCCAAGCTGATCTGGGACACCACAGACCCCCAGGCACCCGCCGCGACCAACGCGCCATCCGAGCCAACTGTTGAGAAAAAACTGCATGCGTGACGAACCATCCCCTTCGACCGAGCCGCAGCCCGCACCACTGCTTCCCCCGCCTTCGGTGGAGCGGCGGCGCGACTGGCTGCCTTCGCTGATCTGGCTGATCCCCATCGTCGCCGCGCTGGTCGGCATCACGCTGGTCACCAAGCTGCTGCTCGACCGCGGCCCCGAGATCACGGTGAGCTTTAAGTCGGCCGAAGGACTCGAGGCGGGCAAAACTGCCGTTAAGTACAAGGATGTGCAGATTGGTACCGTAAAGGAGATCACGCTGGCGCACGACCGCCTGACGGTCGACGTCACCGTGCAACTCAAGAAAGAAGCGGACAGTTTTACCGCCGAAGACACGCGTTTCTGGGTGGTACGGCCGCGCCTGGACACCTCGGGAATTTCCGGGCTGAGCACCTTGTTGTCGGGTGCCTACATCGGTGCAGACGCGGGGGTTTCTGAGGAAACCAAGCGCGAATTTGTCGGCCTCGAACTGCCGCCCATCGTCACGCGTGATTCGTCAGGGCAGCAATACCTGGTGCGCGCCAAAGACATTGGCTCACTCGATATCGGCTCACCGGTCTACTTCCGCCGTATCAAGGTGGGCCAGGTGGCGGCCTTCGAACTCGATGGTGATGGCCGTGGCGTAACGGTGCGCGTATTCGTTAATGCGCCTTACGACAAGTTCGTAGGTGCCAATACACGCTTCTGGCAGGCCAGCGGCATTGACGCGCAACTCAGCGCGAGCGGCTTCACGCTGCGGACCCAATCACTCGCGACCATCTTGCTCGGAGGCATCGCATTCCAATCGCCGGACGACGTGATGGGGCCGGTCGCGAAGGAAAACGCGGTGTTCAGCCTTGCGGTGGACGAAGTCACTGCCATGAAGGAGCCCGATGGCCCGGCCCAGACCCTGCTGCTGTATTTCAACCAGTCGTTGCGCGGCTTGTCGCCCGGCGCCGCGGTCGACTTTCGCGGTGTCGTGATTGGCGAGGTCAAGTCGATCGGTGTCGAGTTCGACCGTGCCGAGCGAGACTTCCGCATGCCCGTTTTGGTGCAGGTCTACTCCGACCGCTTGCGCCGCAAGGAAGGCGAACCGGGACGGGTATCGACCGTCACACAGCAGCAGCGTCTGCAGTACCTGATCGGCAAGGGCCTGCGTGCACAGCTGCGCAATGGCAACTTGCTCACCGGCCAGGTGTATATCGCGCTGGATTTCTTCCCCAAGTCGCCGCCGGTCAAGGTTGACACGACCCAGGCGCTTATCGAGTTGCCGACGGTGCCCAACAGCCTGGACGAGATCCAGTCGCAAGTGCAGGAAATCGCCAGCAAGCTCAACAAGGTGCCGTACGAACAGATCGCAACCGACCTGCGGGCGACGCTCGCCACCCTCAACAAGACGCTGGCTAGCGCGGAAGCGGTAGCGCGCAACATCGACACCACCGTGACACCCGAACTGGCCGCAGCCATGAAGGATGTGCGCAAGACGGTGAACAGCGCCGAACGCACGCTGGCCGAAGACTCGCCGTTGCAATTGGACATGCGCCAGACCCTGCAGGAACTGACGCGTGCTGCAGGCTCCCTGCGCATATTGACCGACTACCTCGAACGCCACCCCGAGTCGCTGCTGCGCGGGAAACCGGAAGACAAGAAATGAAGTTCCATTTTGCAATCGCGGTGAGCGCGCTCGCCGCCGTGTTGATCGCCGGCTGCGCCGGCAAGCCCACGCTGTACTACACGTTAGCGGACAGTGGGTCAACAACTGTGACCCCCGCTGCGGCAAGAACCCCACCCGTCTATCTCGAGATGGCGCCCGTCGCCGTGCCCGAGCGACTGGCACGCCCGCAGATGGTCGTACGCCGTCTCGGCGACGCCAGCGCACAGGTTTACCTACTGGAAGAACACCGCTGGGCGTCGTCCTTCGAGAACGAACTGCGCGATGCGTTAGCCAGCGGCGTGGCTACGCGGCTGGGTGGCATCGACATTACCAAGGGCGGCCGACAGGCGCCCACACCTGCCTACCGTATCGCAGTGCAGGTACGGCAGTTCGAAGCGAACGAAGGTTTGCGCATCGATGGCAGCTTTAGCTGGACCATCCGCCGTACGGATGAGACCCGCGCCACGGCCTGTCAGCTGAGCATCAGCGAACCGGTGGGCAAAGAAGGCATCGACGCAGTGGCGCAAGGCGCGCGCCGACTCACCGGTGAACTCGCGGCCGCCATCGCGCGCAGCGTGACCGCCGCTGCGACTACCCCCGGTGCTGTGTGCGCGATGTAGGTCACGTCGACCTTCTCTTGTGCTGCAGTTCGCGATCAGGTATTCGCAACAGTCTCCCGCCCAGCCCAACCCCTACTCACCGCGGATTGACCTTCCATTGCGCAGGCAGTGAAACCCATGGCATGCGCTTCATGTCGGTCACCGAGTAGGTGGGTTCGGGAAGGGGTTCGTCGGCGAAGCACCCAGCGGCGATGCCAATGGATTCTGGCGCAGTGGACAGGAACCAGAAAAGAGTAGTTCCACAGGTCGGGCAGAAGTGACGCTCCTGATCGTGGTTTTGCGCTGCATGGTGAAATGCATAAACACGGGTCTCACCCTGCATCTCGACAACAGCGGCCTTTGCAAAATACGCCGAAATACCGAATGCGCTTCCGGTTCTGCGCTTGCAATTCGTGCAGTGGCAGACGCCGTGCATCGTGGGCAGACCTTCAACGGTGACGGATGTTTGCCCGCAGGCGCACATTGCCTTCATTTGAAGGGGCTCCCTGTGTTGATTGCAAGATCTACCGGCGCAGGCAACCGACAGGCAGTCTGGTTAAAGTTCACCTTGATGGAATTTGTACAGTGTGCATTCATAACCGTCTATTTCCAGAATTCGCTTGGCGAAACTACCTTGCGTTTGGCGAGGAACAACTTTCCCCCAAAACGAACCAGCACCGGTATTGGCGCTGACGTGGAAAATTTGCCAAACACCCGGAAACCGCCTGAGCAACATCTCGGCTGCTACGGCACCCGTACCTGTGCCCCTGAATCGCCTGGACACAAAAAAGTAGCCAATACTGAAGGAGGTGTCAGGGTCAACTACATCCGTGTCAACCGTAGCAAAGCCCGCGATTTCGCCATCCACCGAAATGAAATAAGCATGTGTTCCTGCATCAGCCCAATAGTCAGCCTTTGGACGGATGAAAAAATTTCCGTCATCGCCAAACAAGAGGGGAAGCCATTCGTTGCAGTCGTACAGGTAGAACTGCATGAGTCTCTCAATTTTGAGATGGTCAATTTCCGTGGTGGCAGCGACTAATCCGACATTCGGCATGAAATTTGTGTTGGGCGCATGTACAACGGCAGACTAACGCAAAATATCAATCAAATTTGATAGCGCGCACTCCATATTTCTCGGGGGCTACCGGCTGTTTTCATTACCAACCAATAGCCGGTGAGCGATTCCGCGACACCATTCAGAACCGCTGGTCCAGCCACTGCTTCAGCGTCGCGAACACCGGCTTCGCATCCAGTTCGTTAAAGATCTCGTGGTACAGCGTGTCAAAACACTGCGCAGTGACCACGCCCTTCGGTGCTTGCTTGGCAAAGGCACGGCTGCCGTCGGCACTAACCAAACGGTCGTCACCGGCATACATCAGCAGGGTCGGGACCTTCCATTGTGCGGCAGAATCTAGGGTGGTGGCGCCTGCTTCGAAGATGAACCGCGCCAAGCGCGCCGAGATGCGGTCGTGCACCAGGGGGTCCGCCTTGTAAGCCGCCACTACCACGGGGTCATGTGACACAAATTGCGGCTTGACGCCGTTGCCCACCCGCATATCAGGCGCGACCTTGGGCAACACGGACACCAAAAACTTTTGGAATGCGTTCATGCCCGCATCCAGCGCGGGGGACGACATCACCAGGCCATCGACGGCGCGGATGTTCAACGACACGAAACGCCCCGCCACCAGACCACCCATGCTGTGGCCGAACAGTATCAATGGTGTGTCCTTGCCCGCGCGCGCGCGCGTGCTGTCGACCATGTCGGCCAGGTCATCCAGCAGCCGCGTGTCGGACGGCAAGCTACCGCGTGCACCTGATGATTCACCGTGGCCACATTGGTCGTAGCCGCGCACCGCGAAACCCCAAGCATTGAGCTGCCGCGCCACGTGGTCATAACGACCCGCATGCTCGCCCAGCCCATGGACCACGATGACCACGCCTCGCAGTTTCGCGGTGGGGTCCAGAGGCCAGTCTTGGACCATGACGTTATTGCCGTCCGAAGCAGTAAAGGTAGAGAGAGTGGATTCCGTGGTCATGCGGTGGGTTTTGCTGCGGGCGAAAGGTGGGGTAATACCGGTATCAGGGAAACTGGGCGATGACCTGGGCTACTGCTGCGGTCAGCTTCTTGGCATAAGGTATGTGCAGGAACTCGTTGGGTCCATGTGCATTGCTCTTGGGGCCCAAGACGCCGCAGACCATCATCTGCGCGGCAGGGAAGCCTTCGGACAACATATTCATCAGCGGGATGGTGCCACCTTGGCCGATGTAGCCGCAGGACGCGCCAAAGTGCGCCTGCGATGCTGCGTTCAACGCGGTCTCAAACCACGGTGCGGTGCTGGGCGCGTTCCAGCCAGTGGCGCTGGACAGGCCTTCAAACGTAACCTTGGCCTGGTAGGGCGCGTTGTCTTCCAGCAGGGCTTTCAACTCCTGAACGGCCGAGGCGGCTTCTACCAGCGGTGGCAAGCGCAGGGACAGCTTGAAGGCGGTGTAGGGTCGCAGCACATTGCCCGCGTTCTTCATTTCCGGGAAGCCCTCGGCCCCGGTCACGCTCAGCGTGGGCAACCAGGTGCGGTTCAGCAGGGCCTGCAGCGGGTCGGTCGTGGTGGGTAGCGCAAAACTGGTGGAGCCGCCGCAGTCGTAATGCGCCCAGGGGAAACGTTTGTAGATTTCGTCACCCAGTATGGCTGCCGTGGCCTTGGCTTGGTCGAGGCGGTCATGTGGCACTTCACAGTGAAAGCTGGCGGGCAACAGGCGACCGGTGGCACTGTCTTCCAGCCGGTCCAACACCTGGCGCATGATGCGAAAGCTCGATGGCACCAAGCCACTAGCATCGCCCGAGTGCACACCCTCGGTCAAAATCTCCACCTTGAGCACGCCGCTGGCCATGCCGCGCAGGCTGTTGGTCAGCCACAACTGGTCATAGTTGCCAGCGCCCGAATCCAGGCAAACCACCAAGCCTACTTCTCCCAGGCGAGGCTTCAGCGCGTCAATATACGGCAGCAGATCGTAGGAGCCGCTTTCTTCGCAGCTTTCAATCAGGCCCACGATGCGGGGGTGGGGTGCATTCTGGGTCTTGAGCGTTTGGATGGCGGCAATGGCGGCGTAGGCGGCATAACCATCGTCGGCGCCACCGCGGCCATACAGTTTGCCGTCGTCGATCTTGGGGGTCCAGGGGCCGAGGTCGTTGCGCCAGCCGGAGAACTCGGGTTGTTTGTCCAGATGGCCGTACATCAGCACGGTTTGCGTGGAGCCGACCTTGGTGGACGGCACTTCAAAGTACAAAACTGGCGTGCGGCCGGGCAGGCGTATCACCTCCAAGACTAGGCCGCTAACTTTTTGGGCTTCGATCCAGGTGGCCGTGTTGCGCACGACGGTGTCTAGGTAGCCATTGGCTTCCCAGGCGGCGTCAAACATTGGTGACTTGGCCGGGATGCGGATGTAGTCCTGCAGTTGGGGGACGATTTCGGCATCCCACAACGCGCTGACCTGGCTGAGGGTGTTGGCTGCATCGAGCACAGTGGGGGGTATACGGGCGTTCATGCAATATCTCCTGAGCCACCATGTTTCGGCGGCAAACCGCCATCATGCCACGGCTGACGCCTTGCCGCTTTCGGCAACTGCCCGCGCCGAAAACCTTGCTACAGTGGTGGCGACTTTGACCCCTTCGCCCCATTCTTCAACGGAGTCCCCCATGGTTCTTGCACCTTCCCGCCGTTTAGCCATCACTCTGGTCCTCAGCGCGTTATGCCTGGGCAGCTTGGCCCAGGCCCAACAAACCAGCACGGTCAAGCTGCTGGTTGGCTTTCCGCCAGGGGGTGGCACCGACGCCATTGCCCGCGTCCTGGCCGACAAACTCAAAGATTCGTTGGGCGGCGCGGTCGTCGTGGAGAACAAGGCCGGTGCCGGTGGGCAGCTAGCGGCCCAGGCGCTCAAGGCCGCGGCACCCGACGGCACCACGCTTTTCTTGTCGCACGACCACACCATCTCGATCCTGCCGTTGGTGGTCAAGAACCCAGGTTATGAACCGGCCCGTGATTTTATGGCGGTGGGTGGTTTCGCCACTTTTGTGAATGCGCTGGCTGTGTCGGGTGGCACGCCTGCCAAATCCATGGACGAATACGTTGCCTGGGTGCAAAAGCAAGGTGCAGGCAAGGGCACCGTGGGAGTGCCGGCACCGGCGTCGGTACCCGAGTTTTTGGTGAAGATGATTGGCCAGAAATACAGGCTGGATTTGCAGTCCGCCCCCTACCGCGGCAGCGCACCCATGATGGGTGACATGTTGGGCAGCCAGATTGCGGCCGGTACTGGCTCAGTGCCCGATTTCATTGAGAACCACAAGGCCGGCAAAATTCGCGTCGTCGCCGTGATGGGCAGCGCGCGCCAGGCCACACTGCCCGATGTACCGACCTTTGCAGAGTTGGGGCTTGCTGGTTTTGAAGACCTGCCGTACTACGGCATCTTTGCGCCAGCGGGTACGCCACAGGCCACCATCGACAAAATTTCCGCGGCACTGGCCAAGGTGGTTGCGTTGCCCGAGGTGCATGACCGCTTGACTGCCATGGGCCTGAGCGTGGCTTATATGACCCCGCAACAATTGACCAGCCGCGAGCAGGCCTATAGCCAGACCTGGGCACGCATCATTAAGTCCACAGGGTTTGTGCCACAGTAGGGACTGCAGCCTCCGTGTTTTGATTAGACCGACGCCGCTGCGGACTTTCCGTCAGGCACCCGGCGTCGCGGCCGAGCCAACTTGGCTGACACCGCCCTAGCCTTTGGCGTTTTGCGAACCACGGCACGTGGTTTGCGCGGCGCGGCTGTGCGGGTTAGCGCCAGGTATTCTTGGAAGCTGTCGCGCAAACACTGCGCCAGCACCTCAGGGTCGGACAACTGCTCGTAGCAGGATGTGAATGACACGACGATGGTGTCGTTGTACCCCGTGACCGAGAACACCAGCCCCATGCCGTCCGAAATCGGCATGATGGCCGACAGATAACTCAGCCGCGCACCCAGCAAATACAAAGGCTCGCGTGAACCCGGCACATTGGTGATGGCGCAATTGGCCAATGGCGCCCAGTCACCCAGCAGCGCGGAGGCCGAGCGCAGCATCTTGCTGGTGGCCACGATGGCCAGCGAGGGCGCTTGCTGTGCCAGCAGCGTTAGCTCGCGCGCGCTCAGGGCCTGGGCCATCACGTCTGACGATGAACTGGCCTGTTGGATGGCCGCCAGCCGCTGCACCGGGTCTTCAATATCGGTACCCAGACTCACCCGCACCCACGAGTAATTGCTACTGGGGTTGCGGCGTGCATCATCATTCAAATCGCTTTGCACGGCGATCGGGGCTGCGGCGACCAGGCTTTGCAGGGGTAGCTCGTCCTGCTGGTTCAAATAGTTGCGCAGACCACCGGCGCAGACCGCATGCACGACATCGTTGACCGTTGCGCCGGGGACCAGGCCGCGGATGGTCTTGAAATCTGCCAGTGCAAAGCGGCGGGTCTCAAACACACGGTGGGGTGACACTTCGGTATTAAAACGGGTGATAGGGAAGGCCTGGGGTCGGCCCAGGAACTCACCCGCAAAAGTCGCCACCGTGGCCTTGAGCGCGGTCCAGCTGTTGCTCAAGGGCTGCGCGAGACGGAGCGGCAAAGTAGCCAGGTTTAACCCGGCCAAACATAACAATTGCAGATTGCCGGGCGCGGTCTCCGGGAACCAGGGCGCCGCCGGGGGGGGCGTGGTGGCGACCGGTGACAGATCGTGCAGCAGGCTGGTGATCTCGTTGCCATGCGTCACATCAATCGCCGCGTGGTGGATCTTCAGCAGTACGGCAAAACTGCCTACCGGCAGGTCCAGAAAGCTGTCCAAGCCCTCGATCACGTACATCTCCCACAGTGGGCGCTGCAAGTCCAGCGGGCGCGCATGGATGCGCGCGGACTGGATGCAGAACTGGCGCCAGTCGCCCGGCTTGGGCAGTGCGATGTGGCGCACGTGGTATTCGATGTTGAAGTTCTCGTCTTCTATCCAGTACGGGTAGTCCAAGTCCAGCGGCACACGCAGGACGCGTTCGCGGAAGTTGGGCAGTTTACCGAGCCGGCTCTCCACGTGGGCCAGTATCTGCTTGAAGCGCACCACGCCACCGGGGGCGGTGGACTGGTCATAGATGTGCAGCAGCGTGAGGTTGGAGTTGGCGTGGGCGCTGTCGGAATAGATGTAGGCCGCGTCGTGTTCGCTCAGTTGGCGCATGCAAAAATCTTTCTGGATTCAGTTGGCGCTAGCAGATGCGCTCTGCGCCTTGGCACCGGTGGCGCTCAACACGCGTTCCAGCAGACCGTGTGGCACAAAAGGCTTCCACTGGTTTTCGGGCTGGGCCAGACGTTCCGCAACAATGGACAACACAATGCCGTTGAAGCCCAGGCCAATATGGCTGCCAGGCACCTGGATGTTTTCGTGCAAGGCCGGGTCGCCGTCAATCGTGGCTTCCTGCGGCGGAACCACGCCGTCCGACAGGGAATACAAACAACTGGTCGGTATGGCCAAGCGGCGGCGCTCGCGCATGACCTTGATTTTGGGCTGCATCACATGGGCGCCTGCACCCAGTCGGTGCGACACCAGCCGGTACAAGGCCTTGACCGCGGTGGGCGAATGGCTGCCCTCTGCGCCAACACTCACCGGGCTGCCCAAGGTGATGATGGACCGCACACACTCCAGCGAGTTTTGCGCGCCGTACATGGAGAACACGCCGCCCAGACTCCAGCCCACCAGACTGACCTTTTTGCCGGTGGTGTAGTGTAGGTGGCGTATTTTTTGGGGTAATGCATTGGCATGTTTGCTGCGAAAGCCCATGTTGCGGCCTAGACCCCAGGTGTGGACGTCATAACCCTTGTTTTGTAGCATCAACTTAAGGCCAATCAGCGAGGATTCACTGGCCATAAAGCCCGGCACCAGTAGCACCGGGTGGCCGTCGCCCTCGGGTGCCTCCATCAACAGGGGTAGCGAAGCGGGCAAAAGGGCGATTTCCAGCAAACCACGGCCTTCCAGCAGCGAACTCAGCACATGCGGCGCACCGACATGGGCGTGGCGAACGACGGGACGGCGACGGTGCATTTAATAGACTCCTGTTAGGGGGATGTTCCAACCAAGCACAGTCTATGACGAATTGATTACAAGTAGTTTAGGAGCCAAGCCTAATAAACCAGCCTATATGTGGGCGTCAAACACCATTTCGTCATTCTCGGGCGCCCGAAGCGGCAGGCGGATGCGGAATTTGCTGCCCTGTCCAGGCGTAGATTCCGCGGCCAGCGTGCCGCCCAAGGTCTTTTTGACCAGGTTTTCCACAATGCTCATGCCCAGGCCGGTGCCGCCTCGGCCTATCTTGGTGCTAAAAAATGGCTGGAAGACCTGCGCCAGCAACTCCTGCGACATACCAATGCCATCGTCCACCACCTGCAGATCCACCCAGCTGTACTCGGCATGCGCCGCGATGCGCAAGGTGCCGTTGGTGCGACCCTCAAAGGCATGCAAATAGGCGTTATTGATCAAGTTGATGAGCACCTGACCCAGTGCGCCGGGGAAGCTGTCTACCACGATGCCCAGCGGAACCTCCACCACCACCTTGTGCGAATGGCGCTTGAGGCTGGGACTCAGGGTGTCCAACACCTCGTTGACGACATCGGCGAGGTCAAAGCTGCGGCGCTGCTCACTGGCCTGGTCGGCAGCCACCTGCTTGAAGTTTTGCACCAGGGCCACTGCGCGGTGCAGGTTGCGCTCGATCAGCGCACTACCTTCCTGCACCTCCTCTAGGAAGGTCAACAAATCTGAGCGCTTGAGCTGGCCACCATCCACCTGGGCCTGCAGGCGCTTGGCCAGATCGGTACAGGTGCTGGCGGTGATAAGGCTATTGCCCAGCGGTGTGGCGAGTTCATGGGTCACGCTGGCCACCAGGGTGCCCAAGGTTGCCTTGGCGGCGCTGCGGGCCAGGGCCTCTTGGGACAGGTGCAGGGTTTGCATGGCAGCATTGAGCTGGGCAGAGCGCTCGGCCACCCGCTCCTCCAGGGTTTCGTTGAGCTCCTGTATGCGCTGCTCGGCGGCCTTGCGTTCGGCAATGTCCATATGGGTGCCGGCCATCCATTCAGCCCGACCGTCGGCTGTGCGGGTGGACACCTGGCCATGGGACGCCACCCAGACCCAATGGCCGTCTTTGTGCTTGAGCCGGTGCTCAAAACGGTAATAAGGTGTCTGGTCTTTCAAATGCTGAACGAGGGCCTGCTGCGTGCGCGCCAAATCGTCAGGATGGAACAACCGGGGCAAGTCGGTCAGCTTGATCGGGCTGATCTCTTCCAGTGTGTAGCCAATCAGCTCGGCCCAACGGGCATTCACCTGCACCACGCCGGTTTGCAGGTTGACCTCCCAGGAGCCGGCGTTGGTGCCCTTCAAAATATGGCTCAGGCGCTCACGCTCCAACCGCAGCGCGCGCTCATTGGCCTTGCGCTCAGTGACATCCAGGTAGGTCGATACCATACCGCCGTCGGGCGTGGGCATACCCATGACCTCCAGTGTCTTGCCGTCACTGGGACGGGTGCGCTCGAATCGGTGCGGTTTGAATTGCCGGGCAATCTCGACCCGCGAGCGGACCAACTCTTCCACGTCACCCGGCCCATATTCGCCACGCTCGGCGTTGAAGCGGGCCAGAAGCTCAAACGGGACACCGGGGCGGCACAACGCAGCCGGCAGTTCCAACAACTCGCCAAACTTGTCATTGCACATCTCGATAACAAGGTCGGCATTGATGCAACTGATGCCCTGGTTCACATTGCTGATGACAGACTCCAGCAATGCAGCCTTGCGGGCCAGTTCGGCCTCGCGGTGGCGCAGTTCGGCGGTGCGCGCCTCGACCCGTAGTTCCAGTTCGGCACTGAGTTCGCGCAGCGCCTGCTCGCGCCGGCGCGCAATGGTGACGTCGGTATAGGTGGTGACCATGCCGCCGCTGGGCAAAGGGTGCCCACAGACCTCGATGATCGAGCCGTCCGGCCGCACCCGTTCAAAACGGTGGGGCAAAAACTGGCGGGCCAACTCCAGACGGGGGCGCACCAAGTCTTCCACATCGCCCGGCCCATACTCGCCCTGCGCGGCGTTGTGTCGCAAGGCGTCGAGCATGGTGACGCCGGGGTGGCACAGGGCGTCGGGGAAACCCAGCAACTGCTGGAAGCGCGTGTTGGCCGCCACCATGACAAGGTCGCCATCAAACACGGTGAGGCCCACTTCGAGCTGGTCCAGCCCCTGCGCCAACAGCGCCAATTTGTCTCCCGAACCCAGTTCAATTGCCATGCACGCTCCTGAGCTGATACTTTTTCTTGTTACAAAAGGCTGCCAGTCTACGCCAGCATCGCTTTTTATACCATCGATTCATGCAATAAGTGGTCCTAGCCCCCGTGAAATATAGTCACATTGCTACTATTTTTATAGCAAATTGGTGTGCAAGATTCACTGCTGCGTTTCGCACTTCAAGAGCCAAGGATCTTCAAGTGGCCGTCGGCCAGGTACTTGGCCACATAGGACGTGACCACAAAGTCTTTGAACAGCCGGTCTTCGATCATGTAGCCGACCGAGGGCGGTTTGGACAGAATGCCAGCTTTGCGCATACGCTGCAGCGCCACACGCACCTTAGCCAGCGTCACTGCCTTGCCGGTGATGCGCGCCAGCGCCAGCAGACTGTCCTTGCCCATGGGCGCCAAGCCGTGTGCAAGCACGACGACCATCGCCTGTTCAACCGGCTGCAGGCTGGACAGCACCCCTTGCCAGGCCGGCACGTTGCGGTCGTCGGCCATGAAGCGGGCCAACGCCTGGTCCACGTCGGTGATGCCTTCAGCCGACATCTCCTTGACGAGGTCTTTCATCAGCGCCGGTTTAAAGCCAATGTGGGCGAACAGACCTTGCAGGGCGGCAACGTCCAGATTCTTGTTGGGGTGAACGCGGTGGTAGTGCGCGGCCAGCAGTTGCAAGTAGTCGGTACCCAGAAATGGGAAGGTCAACAACTGGGCAAACTGGTACATGGGGCCACCAGCGGCCATCATCATTTCGCCCAGTTCTTCCTGCGATGAACCGGTGAAGACGGCATACACCTTTTTGTTATGTTTTTGCAGCACAGCACGCACCGCGGCCACGGCCGCAGCACCCGCCGTGGATTGACCCAACACCTGAATTTCGTCCAGCATCAGCAAAATGGGCTTGCCCGATGCGCTGGCCAGACGGGTGATGAGCGCATCCAGGCGCAGCTCGGGCTTGTCGGGCAGGGCGCGGCGGGCGGGCTCATCACCCAACTCTATGCTGGCACCCAGGGCCCCAATCTTTTTGACCGTTGTTTTGGCCAATTTAGAGGCCGACGAGGTGGGTACTTTGGCGTCGTCCAGCGCCTCCTCCAGCGTATGGTTAATGGCGTCCAGTGGCGCGGACCGCTGGAGCCACAGGTCGGCATACACCGGCAGCAGGCCAGCCCGCTCAGCGGCTGGCGCCAAGTCGCCATCCAGAAAATAGGTCTTGCCCACACGGCGGGGCGCAAACAGTGCGATGGGTCGGCCGGGCTGGGCCTTCAGCAGGGCGATGTAAGAGTCGGCCAGCGCAGGGCGGCGGATGGTGATGTCGTCAAAAGTTTGCATGACCGGCATTGTTATCCATTGCTATAGAAACAGCAATTGCTGCATTCAACGCAGCAATGAACAAGACCCGGGGCAGGGCGCTGACGCTGAAAGAACGTGGAGCTGTAATCTGCTATAAAAATTGCAGCGCGCTAGTTACATTTTGTGCGTGCAGGCGCATGCACCGCTCTACCTTAGCCACGGGGAACACGCCATTTTCTGTACAAACGCCCCAGCCGGGAGTAGCATAAATCCACCACAAGGAGCGCGCTATGCCCCTCTTTTATAAGACCTGGCTCGCCGGATTGCTTGCAGGGTTGCTAGCCACATCGGCTTGCAGCGAGACACTGACCGTGGTCACCGAAGAGTACCCACCGTACAACTACCAGGACAGCCATACCAAGAAGATCTCGGGCATGGCCACGGAGGTGGTGGAAGAGGTCCTAAAGCGCGCCAAGATCACTTACAAACTGGGCATTTACCCCTGGGCCCGCGCCTACCAGATGGCGCAGGATGCGCCCAATGTACTGATCTACTCCATAGGCCGCAATGCGCAGCGGGAAGCCTTGTTCAAGTGGGTCGACGTCATCGCGCCCTATGACGTGTACCTGTACCGGCTCAAGACCCGGCCAGAGATTAAGGTCCAATCGATAGACGACATCCGGCACTACCGAATTGGTGCGGTGCGCGACGACGTGCGCGCCCAATACCTGGAGAAAGCCCAGGTGCCGCTGGACCTGGTGATAGAAGACAGCGCCAACGCCAAGAAACTGGCTTCACGGCGCATAGACCTGTTCCCCATCGACGAGCTCGCCAAGGCAGCGCTGTACAAGCGTGAGGGCATGGACCCGGCCAGCGTGGTCAAGGTTTTCAAGCTGGATGCCCTGTCGGCCGGTCTGTACATGGCGTTCAGCAGACAGACACCGGACGATCTGGTGCGCCAGTGCAAGGCGGCGCTGGCAGAGATCAAAAGGGACGGGACCTTTGACAGAATCCGGGTCAAGTACCTCGGGTGACGGAGTATTGAAAAGCAGTACTTTGCTATCTGCAATTCGATACCAGAACACCTATTCAGTCCCACACAACCCATCAGACTCCAAGAATGCGCCTACAAGCATGTGCTTGGGCCTCTAGGAAATGTATGGGAATGAAACGATCCATTGGTTCTGCGCCACGCCGTGTCGCGCTGGCTGTGGCAATGGCCGCCGGTGTGGCCACACTGTCGGGGTGTTATGTGGTGCCGCTCAGCCAGTACCCAACGCACTACCCGCAGTCGACGCACATTGTGCTGCCGGCACCGGCACCCGTGCCAGTGACTTTTGCTGCACGGCTGTACCCGGCCAACGACATTGCCACCAGCTACGGCATGGTCAACGCCATTGTTACCAATGACCTGAACGGACGTGGCAACTTCAACACCACCATCAGCGGAGAATCGTTCGTCGGCGAGGCCACACGCAAGGCCGGTTCATCCCGCGACGGGCTGGCCAATGGCGCGGGCAACCGGGGCAGTTACATCAACTGCTACTACACGATGAACTCCGCCACACTGGGCACGGGCCACTGCACATTGTCGAATGGTGCGCGGTTCACCATGCACGTGGGTCAATAGGTTTTTTAGCCCCCACGCTCCACCGCTGCCCCCCGAGGGGGCCGCGTTTTGCCTTGGGGCGGCCCGGCGGCAAAACACCCTGCCCGCACCCAAAAGCAAAACTAGTTGCTTACCACTTCGACCTCGGTGGTGGCCGGGCCAGACTTGAGGTGGCCCACATACTGCAGCGCCTGCTCTATGCGCACCGAGGGCACATCGCCCTCGCGCATGTGCAGCAGGTCGGCGGGGCTGACCAACAGCGGGTCGGCCGTCGTCAATGGCAACTTGGCCTCTTGGTAGGCCGCCAGCACAAACTGCGAGCAGAAGAAGCGGTCATTGCGCGCCACACCCAGTTGGATGGCGGCCAGCCCGCGGATGCAGGCGTCACGCACCAGGCTGGGCACGAGCGGCAACTCACAGTACTGGCGCTGCAGCGTAAAGGGCGCCTGCAAGACGATGCCCATTACGTTGTATTTCTTGCCGGCATGCGACTGTGCAAAACTGCGCATGGCGTCGGCATGCTCGGCGCGCACGCCGGGGTGGCGGAAGGCAACAATGGTCGACTCATCGGCAATAAAGTCTGCCATTTTGCGGGTGCGTATGCCGGCCCCCACCGCCTCTGCAATGTCGTCATTGCCCAGGTACAACGCCGCATGGCTGACCGGCGAGACGGTCAACAGGCGTATGCCCATCGAGGTGACGCCGTTGGTCGACGACAGGATGATGTCGCCCGGCAGCAGCGCGGCCGATGTGATGCGCTGCCCCCCGTTAGACGGTGTGAGCAGCAAACGGTTTTGTACCTGGAACGTGGGCGCGCCCGACGTAGGGTCGGTGCCCATGCCGGTGGCGCAGGCGACCAGCACACTGACGGCAGCGCAAAGGCCGGCCACGCGCAGCAACCGAAACCAGCGGTCGGTGAAAAGGGAAGTGTGGGGCATGGGATTTCTGTCGCGCTTAAGGTTAGGGCCGCAGTGTAGAGCGTGGGTCGCGCCCGTTTCAGGGCCAGCCCAACAGCCTGGCCACCAACCCTGCCAGCGCGCAGGCCGCAATAACCGGAATCACGCCCACCTTGTAACGCAATAGCGCCACCGCTGCGAGTACGACCAATAGCAGCGTCACCCCATCAAGCCTTGAAAGAAATGGACCGCTAGCCCCCGATTTCATTGCGATATGCGCTATAAAAAACAGAGCGAGGCTGGCGATGACCCCCACCACCGCGGCGGTTATCGCCGTCAGCGGTGCGGTCAGGTGTAGCTTGCCGTGGGTGGATTCGACCAGCGGGCCACCCGCCAGAATGAACACAAACGACGGCAGAAATGTGAACCATGTCACCACCGTGGCAGCCAACGCCGCGCCGAGAAACTGCGCATCCGGCCCCAGCACTTCCTGGGTCCAGCCGCCTAAAAAACCCACAAAAGCCACCACCATGATCAGCGGCCCGGGCGTGGTCTCACCCAGCGCCAGGCCGTCGATCATTTGGGTGCCGGTGAGCCAGCCAAACTGCTCGACGGCGCCCTGGTAAACGTAGGGCAGCACCGCGTAGGCGCCGCCAAAGGTCAGTAGCGCCGCCTTGGTAAAGAACCAGGCCATTTGCGCCAACGCACCATCCCAGCCCTGCCACGCCACCAGCACACCCATGGGCAGCAGCCACAGCGCCGCACCGACCGCGACCACAGCGGCCAGGCGCGAGGGCTTGAAACGCGCGTGCGCAGGGGTCGGCGTGGTGTCGCCAATCAGCCAGTCCCGCTCACCCGGTGCCAGTGCAACGGCCTTGCTCGCACCATGGCCGCCCGACCCGGAAAACTGCCGCGGCGCCCAGCGCGAACCCAGCCAACCGATGAGCGCAGCGCCCAGCACGACCCACGGAAACGGCACACTGAACACATAGATCGCTATAAAACTCATAGCAGCTATGACCCAAAGTACGGGGGCTACCGTCGGTTTTTTCAAAGTCTTGCTACCGATACGGTGCACCGCCTGCACCACAATCGCCGCCACGGCGGGTTTGATGCCGTACAACAAGCCCGCAACCCAGTCCACATGGCCAAAGGCCACATACACCCAGCTCAGGCCAATCAGGATGAACAGCGAGGGCAGCACAAACAGCGCGCCCGCCACGATGCCGCCCCACGTGCGGTGCATCAGCCAGCCGATGTAAGTGGCCAGTTGCTGTGCCTCCGGGCCGGGCAGCAGCATGCAGTAGTTCAGCGCATGTAAAAAACGCGCCTCCGATATCCAGCGCTTTTGCTCCACCAGCTCGCGGTGCATGATGGCAATTTGACCGGCCGGCCCGCCAAAACTGATGAAGCCCAGCTTGAGCCAGAAACGAAAAGCCTCCGCGAAAGAGACCTGCGTTTGAACGGTGCTCACGCTGCAGCTCCGGCTTGGGCATCAGGCATAGCGGGAGGCTTGGCTTCGGGCTTCCAGTTGTGGGTTTCGTCCTGCGCAGCCACGCGGTCGCGGCACCAGGCATACAGTGCGTCGTACAAGGGCATGGCCGCGTCCAGCATGGCGTGGTCGTCCGTCGCATGGATGCGCGACAGACCCAGGGACAGGGCCAGCAAACCGGCAGACTGCGGCGCCAGGTTCAGACGGTCGGTATCGGCACCCCGCACGATGGTGGCCAACAGGTCCAATGCGGCGTCGTGCAGGTCAAAACCCAGCAGCAAGGCGTCAAAGCTGCACCGCTCTCCCACGTGAGACACCGGCGCGCCGGGAATGTCGTAGGCCACTGCGTTCAAGTCTTTGGCCTGTGCCAAGACGTGGGCAGTGGGCACATAGAAAAACTCGGCTCGCGGGTCGATGAAACGACGGATCAGCCAAGGGCAGGCGATGCGGTCGATCTTGGGTCGCTCACGGGTGATCCAGCGCGAGGGCTGCTCGCCGGTCACGCCCCAGTCGGCACGCTTGGCAAACGTCAGCGGTGGGTGGACACGCCACTTCGCGATGGCCTGCGCGTCGTCCTCACCATCTTGACCGCCTTCAATACCGCCCGCAATGCGCTGGGCATGCCAGCCTGCGGCTTGCAGCGTGGCGGCAGCGTCCGCACTGACGTTGTGGCCATAGACGCAATACACGAGCACCTCGCCAGCCGGTCGCGACGCGGCCAGCGCCGCAAGGTCCTCGGGTGCGCAGCGCTGCGCGCAGGCCAGCAGGCGCGGGCTCTCGTCAAAGCGTGCCTGGCGCCGCACGTCGACCACCAACGGTGCGTCGGCTCGACCGATGCGGGCATTGAATGCCTGGGGGGAAATGGAAGAAAAAATAGACGGATTTTGGGTGTCCACGGATAACTCCTGTTGCGTTACCAGCCATTGGATGGGACACCATCTTGGAGCCCTGTAGGGCCCGACACCGGGGAGCTGCAACCCCGATGCCCGCACTCTAGCATAAGGCTGTAACCATGCGCAGAACGCTATTTAGGACCAGTCGGCAAAGCCAATTTATAGACCGAAGTACCGGCCCGCAGGTTGGGCAAAAACCGCACCGTGTGTCCATTTTGCAAGCCAAAACTGTCCTGCACTTGCAGGCCATTGCGCGCGGCCAGCTGGGCTAGGTCGGCGTGGGTGCCTACGCGGATATTGGGTGTGTCGTACCACTGGTAGGGCAGCCGCTTGGTCACCGGCATGCGGCCCTTCAATACGCTCAAGCGGTTAGGCCAATGCGCGAAGTTAGGGAAGGCCACAATGCCAACGCGGCCCACCCGCACGGTCTCGCGCAGCATGACCTCGGCATTGCGCAAGTGCTGCAAGGTGTCGATCTGCAGCACCACGTCAAACGACGCATCGCCAAACAGGGCCAGGCCTTCATCCAGATTCAGCTGGATGACGTTGACACCGCGTTGCACGCAGGCCAGCACATTGGCGTCGTCAATCTCTACACCGTAGCCGGTACAGCCCCGTGTTTGCTGCAGGTGGGCCAGCATGGCGCCGTCGCCACAGCCCAGGTCGAGCACGCGCGAGCCTTGCGGCACCAACTGCGCCAAGGCATGCATGGTGTTCAAGTCAGTCATGCTGTTGTTGCCCCCACGCTTGTCGCTGCGCGTACTGCGCTGCCCCCCAAGGGGGCCGTGCCTCGCTTGGGGCTGCCCGGCGCGGCGGCAACCTCCTTAGATATGCTATCAAAGTAAGAGCGAACAACGTCCATATAACGGGGGTCATCGAGCAAAAAGGCATCATGCCCATGGGCGCGTCAATCTCGGCATAACTGACGTCACGCTGGTTGTCCAGCAGCGCCTTGACGATTTCGCGGCTGCGTTTGGGGCTAAAGCGCCAATCGGTGGTGAAGCTGACCAGCAGGAATTTGCAGGTGGCCTTGGCCAATGCTTTGCTCAGGTCGCCACCATAGGCGCTGGCAGGGTCAAAGTAGTCCAACGCGCGGGTGATCAGCAGGTAGGTGTTGGCATCGAAGTATTCGGCGAACTTATCGCCCTGGTAGCGCAGGTAGCTTTCGATCTGGAACTCCACATCCTGCGTCGTGTAGTGGTAGGGGTCTTGGCCCAGCACCGCGTCTTTGAGTTTTCGGCCGAATTTTTCATTCATCACGTCATCACTCAAATAGGTGATGTGTCCAATCATGCGGGCGATTCGCAACCCGCGTTTGGGCACGGTGCCGTGTTCATAGAAATGGCCGCCATGGAAATCGGGGTCGGTCACGATGGCGCGGCGGGCCACTTCGTTGAAGGCGATATTCTCGGCGGTCAGGTTGGGTGCGCTGGCCACCACCACGGCATAACGCACGCGGTCCGGGTACTGCAGCGTCCAACTCAGGGCTTGCATGCCACCCAAGCTTCCACCCATCACCGCGGCCAGGGTCTGGATACCCAGTACATCGAGCAGCCGGGCCTGTGTGTTGACCCAGTCTTCGACCGTCACCACCGGAAAATCCGCGCCATACACTTTGTCGCTACCGGCCGGGGCATCGGGGTTGGCATGCATGGGGCCGGTGGAGCCAAAGCACGAGCCCAAGTTATTCACGCCGATGACAAAAAAGCGGTTGGTGTCCACCGGCTTGCCGGGCCCAATCATGTTGTCCCACCAACCCTCGGAATTGGCTAGGCCCGCGTAGCTGCCCGCCACGTGGTGCGAGGCGTTCAGGGCATGGCAGACCAAAACAGCATTGCTGCGCGCGGCATTGAGCGTGCCATAGGTCTCAAAGCTGAGTGAGTAGTCCCGCAGCGATGCGCCGCTTTGCAGCGGCAAGGCATCGACAAAATGCTGCGACTGTGGTGTCGCGATCAATGGCGTAGAAGACAAACCAAACCCCAATAATAAACCCGGCGATGCTAAAAACAAGGCCGGGTGCTATGGTGTCTCGGTCCGTCTTTAGCTGTATTTATTAAGCGCCCGCAAGCTGGGCAAATTGGCGCTGCGGTGAGTATAACAAGGGCAGTTGTTTTTGAAGTGCTGCGCGCGCTCAAGTGGGCGGCCACAACGCAACCACACCCAACGCCCCAAAGACCAGCGCCGACACGATGTGCACCACACGCATGGGGACCATCCGGGTGATTTTTTCACCAAACCACACCACGGGCGCATTGGCCAGCATCATGCCCAACGTGCTACCAACAACCACCCAATAGGGGTTGTACCGCGCAGCCAGCATGACGGTGGCGATCTGCGTCTTGTCGCCCATCTCCGCCAAAAAGAAGACCAGAACGGTGGTGCCAAACACGCCAAAACGGGGTGCATCGTCGTTGGCCAGATCATCGGCCGTGTCGGGTACCAACATCCAGACCGCCATGGCGATGAAAGATATGCCCAGCACCCAGCGCAAAACATCGGGCCCCAAAACCGTTGTGGCCCATGCGCCAACGGCTCCGGCCAATGCGTGGTTGGCAATGGTGGCAACAAAAATACCTGCAACGATGGGCCAGGGTTTGCGAAAACGTGCCGCCAGCAGCAGGGCCAACAACTGGGTTTTGTCGCCCATCTCCGCTAACGCAACAATCCCCGTGGATACAAGAAAAGCGTCTATGGGGAACTCCGGTCTGCAGTAAATGGAGTCGGCCATGGTAACAAGCCCGTATTTCGCATAATCCGGACAACACCTGGACAACTTGTTCAAATTTGTTGAACCATTGCTACAAGTAATTTGAACTTTTTTGTGTGGTGCCCCTCCTAAACTGCTCCCCACGCCCGGCCGTTTGGTGCCAGGTAATCGAAAACACACTGCATACTGTTAGCCATGAACTCTGCATCTGTACCCCGCCGCTACACCGGAGTTGCCATCGCTTTGCACTGGCTGCTGGCGCTGGCGCTGGTCGGTATATTTTCAGTCGGCCTGTACATGGCCGATTTGCCTTTTTCGCCCCAGCGCCTCAAGTTGTACAACTGGCACAAATGGGCGGGCGTCACGATTTTGATCCTGTCCGCCGTGCGCCTGCTCTGGCGCCTGACGCACAAGCCTCCAGCCCTACCCCAGTCCGTGACCCTGGGCATGCCCAACTGGCAGCTACAGGCCTACCATGCCACCCATGTGTTGATGTACGCGCTGTTCTTCATCGTGCCGCTGGTGGGTTGGACCTATAGCTCGGCGGCGGGATTTCCCATCGTGCTGTTTGGCGTGCTGCCCTTGCCCGACTTTGTATCCGCCAGCAAGCCGCTGGCCGAAATGATCAAGCCATGGCACCAGATTACTGCCTATGCGTTGGCGGGCCTGGTGTTGCTGCATGTGGCGGCGGCAATCAAGCACCATTTCTTCGACAAAGACGGACTGTTGCTGCGCATGATGCCGGGCAAACGCTGAGCCGCACAACAACCTTGTTTCAATTCACTACCCACCCTACAACGAACCACACCATGACGCCTTCCTTTCGCTCCATCACCCGTGCCACTGGCCTCCTTGTTCTGGCCACACTGACCAGTTGGTCCGCGCAAGCCCAGCAGAAGCTGCTGCCCGCCCAAAGCGAAGTGGGCTTTGTCATCAAACAAATGGGAGTGCCGGTAGAGGGCCACTTCAAGAAGTTTGATGCACAAATAGCGCTGGACCCGGCCAAGCCCGAGACTGGCAAGATCGCCTTCACGATTGACATCGCCAGTGCCACCATGGGTTCCCCCGAGCCGGATGCCGAGCTGCCCAAAGCCACCTGGTTCAACACCGCCAAGTTCCCCCAGGCCACCTTCCAGTCCACCAGCATCAAAGGTCTGGGTGGTGGCAAATTTGAAGTGACCGGCAAGCTCGCCATCAAGGGCAATACCCGCGACGCCGTGGTGCCAGTGGCCTTGGTGCAAAACGGCGCTACCACCACCGCTACGGGTGTGGTCGGCATCAAACGTCTGGCCTTCAAGATCGGCGAAAACGAGTGGGCCGATACGTCCATGGTGGCCGATGACGTGCAAGTCAAGTTCAAGTTGGCGCTGACCGGCATTGGCAAGTTCTGATTTTTCTTCTTCTTTTTTTCTCTCAACCCTGTTTTTAACGGAGCTTTTATCTATGCGTAAATCCCTACTCGGCCTGGCCCTCGCCACCACCCTGTTGTCGGCTACTGCCAATGCCCAAACGTCCACCTATATGCTGGAGCCTACCCATACCTTCGTGACCTTTGAAATCGGCCACTTTGGTACCTCCACCAACCGGGGACGTTTCGACAAGAAGGAAGGCTCTGTACAAATGGACCGAGCCGCCAAGACCGGCAAGCTGGAAGTGACCATTGACACCACCTCCGTCAACAGTGGCACCCCCACTTTTGACAAGCACCTGCAAAGTGCCGATCTGTTTGACACCGCCAAGCACCCCACCATCAAATTTGTCTCCGACAAGTTTGTCTTCAACGGCGACAAAGTGACAGAAATCGTGGGCAACCTGACGCTCTTGGGCAAGACCCAGCCGGTTACGCTGAAGGCCAGCCAGTTCAACTGCTACCAAAGCCCGATGCTCAAGCGCGAAGTGTGCGGCGGCGATTTTGAGACCACCATTGACCGCACTGCCTTTGGCATGAACTACGGTGTGGATTGGGGCTTCCCCAAGAATGTGCGTTTGATCGTCCAGGCGGAAGGCGTCAAGCAGTAAGCCGTTTCCCTTGCCCGCTCCCGCACGGGGCGGGCTTGGCACGCCGCCCCGGGGGCTGCGTGCCCTTTTCTGTAAGAACGCGTGGACCGGGCCGACCAACAGGGCACAACAGCCCTATTGCGAAAGCGCCCACTACCATGCACCCCCTTTCACAGCAGCTGCGCAGCGTTCTGTGGCCTGCCTTGGCCATAGTCCCCGTTGTTTGGATGAGCACATTCCCCGCTTGGGCAGCCGCGCCGCGTTGCGAAGTCCAGTCCGGCCCACAGCGCACACCGGTTATCGAACTGTTTACTTCCGAGGGCTGTAGCTCTTGCCCACCCGCCGACCAATGGCTGTCGGGTCTGAAGGGTGCGCCAGTAGTGGCCCAAGCCTTCCATGTGGGCTACTGGGATTACATCGGCTGGGTCGACCGGTTTGCGACCGCTGCCAACACCCAGCGCCAACGCGAACTGGCCAACACCAACCGCCTGAGCAGCATATACACACCCCAATTGGTGCGCGATGGACGCGACTGGCCCGGTTGGCGCGGTACACGCCCGGCGCAGGTTGTGCCACCACCATCTGGCAATCCGGCACGCGCCGCCATCGCGTTACAGCAGACCGACGGGGCGGACCAATTTACGGCACGCGTTACGCCGGGTGAGGGTGTGGGCGCATGGACTGCCTACTGGACCGTGACCGAACACGGCCATAACTCGCGGGTGAAGGCCGGTGAAAACAAGGGCGAGTTTTTAAAGCACGACTTTGTGGTGCGGCAGTACACCCCGGTTGGGCGCTACCAGGGTGCGCAAACACTGCGCTTTGTGGCGATGGCAGCAACGCCAGAACACCCACGGCAAATCAATCTGGTGGTGCAAGACGCGCGCTCTGGCGAGCCCTTGCAGGCGGTCAGTCTTCATTGCAGTAGCTAAATTTCTGGATTTTTCGATAATTTCACAGCGCCTTTTGTTGCCAGGCCAGTGCCGCACCCAGCCACAGTGCAATGGCCGAAACCACCAAGCCGCGCGCCAAGCCACCGGGACCGTCGGCAATCCAGCCCACCACGGTCGGCCCAATGATCTGGCCCGCAGCAAACACCGTAGTAAAGGCACTGATGCCCGCCGCCCATGCGCTGGCTGGCAGGTTGTGCCGCACCAGTGCGGTGGTGGACGCCACCACCGACAAAAACACCGCGCCAAACAGTAGACCCGAAGCCAGCACCACCGGCCAGGATTGGGTCAGCGCCGGCAGAATCGTCGCCACGCCCAGCAAGGCGTTCAGTTTGGCAAGGGCGCGGCCACCTTTATGGCGGTCCAGCAAACCCGCCCAGATGCGCGACGAGGCCATCACCGCCAGCCCCAGCAAGGCATAAAACACGGTTACCGCCAGCGGGCTGCTGCCCTGTTCGCGCAGCAAGGCCACGACAAAGGTCATGTAGCCGATGTAGCCCATACCAAACAGCGTGTAGCCACCCAGCGCAAAGCCAAATTGCGGCCAACGGAAGTGCACAGTTGTCGCGCCCTGGGCGGTGGCAATTGGTACCGCCGCTACTGCCATTACACGGGCCGGCCACAGCAATGCCGCACTGGCCAATGCGCAGGCCAGCGCCAGCAGCCACCAGGCCCACCGCCAAGCGTGTGCTTGGTCGCCTGCAAGCTCGAGCACCCAGGGCACCAGTACGGCTGACAACACAATGCCGAGCCCCGTGCCCCCGTAGTACAGGCCCAGCAGCAGACCGGCATGCGCCGGCGCGTGGGCACCCAGGCGCGCCGCCAGCAGCCCACCGGCAATAAAGACGAAGGCGCTGGCCACCCCGGCCAGCAGGCGCTGCACCAACAAAGGCTCGGTGGCGGTGAACCATCCGCTCAAGGCCATGAAAAGGCTGGCCAGAAAGGCGCCGCTCCATAACAAGGTGCTAGCACCCACACGCCTGAGCAACCAAGGGGTCATAAGGGCGCCTAAAAAATATCCCAGGGCATTGGCCGTATTCATGCCGCCCGCCAGGGCGTAGTTCCAGCCCAGGTCAACCCGCATGGCCGGCAGCAGCAGGCCATAGGCAAACCGGGTGATGCCCAGTGACACGGCAGCGCCCAGGGACAGCGTCAGGGCCAGTGCCCACACGGAACGCAATGGTGGTAGTGTCAAAACAAGTGCCTCTTCAGATCGGTGAAGCTGCATTGTGCGGCACATTTCGTCAGCTCACTTACTACTAAAATGATAGCAACATCTGTATATTCTACGGGGGCTAGAGCCATATTTTTGCCTCAACGATCTGGGCTGACGCCAAACTGACGGAAGGCTCACAACAAGGGTATTCCTGCAGCCCTGCTGGCCATAGCCTACTTAGACTGGCGCGCTCACCCCGACTCGGAGACCCAGCATGCACACCATCCACCTGTGGACAACCCGCCTGATCGCTGCCAGCGCCCTGGGCTTGGCCGCGCTGGCGGCGCCGGCACAAACCACCGCCACTTTGAAAGTGGGGGTGATAGGGCCTTTCACCGGTCCGTCATCAGACTTTGGTGTGCAAATGCTGCAAGGCATACAACTGGCGACCGAGGAGATCAACGCCGTGGGCGGCTACATGGGCCGCCCACTGGAACTGGTCGTCAAGGACGACCAGGGCAATCCGGATGTGGGCCTGAAGGGTTCACAGGAACTGGCGGCCGCAGGCGTGGTGGCCACACTGGGTTTTTGCAACACCGGTGTTGCACAAAAGTCGCTAGAGGTGTTCCAGAACGCCAAGCTGCCGCTCCTGATCCCCTGCGCCACCGGCTCGCCGCTGACCGCCAAATACCCGGCGCCGGAGAGTTATATCTTCCGCACCTCGGCACGCGACGCTATCCAGGCGCCCTATGTGGTGGACGACATCGTGCGCCGCGGCTGGAGCCGGGTTGCCATCTTTGCGGACACCACGGGTTATGGCGACGCCGGCCTCAAAGATGTAGAGGCCGCACTGGCCGCCCGCAACCTGAAAGCCGTGCACGTGGCCCGCTTTGCCCTGGGCGTCAAAGACCTGCGCGAGGAGCTAACAGCAGCACGGGACGCCGGTGCAGACGTGGTCTTCAGCTACACGGTGGGGGTGGAGAACGCCGTCATCGCCAACGGTCGCAAAGAGCTGAAGTGGAAGGTGCCCCAGGTCGGTGCCTGGCCGCTGTCGTTTCCCTTCTTTATCAACGGCGCCAAGGAAGCCGCAGAAGGCGCGATGATGGCGCAGACCTTTATTGCCGAGCCCAGCAACGAGCGCCGCGCTGCATTTCTGAGCGCCTACAAGCGCAAGTTCAAACAGCCCCTGACCGTACCTATGGCGGCTGCCCAGGGGTATGACACCGCCTACCTGCTGGCGTTTTCGTTGTTTGCCGTACGCGACGGCAACCCGACCGGCCCCGTGGTGAAGACCGCGCTGGAGAACATCACCCGCACCTACTACGGGGTCGTTTCCACCTATGAGCGCCCCTTCAGCCTGAACGACAAAGACGCCATTACCAAGAACATGTTGGTCATGGGCAAGGTCAGCAACGGGCTGGTTACTTTTGCGCGCACCGAAGACGCCAAGCAAAGCGTAGTGGTCAAACGCAAGAATTAGGTCGGTGCGTCGGGTCGACGTGGGGCCAGAAAAACTTCCATCCGTATGTGCGCAAACCCACCAAATGGCGCACATGAATCTGCTACGCTGTGGCTCCGATCCAAGAAACTTTTTTTGAAAGAGGCGCCATGTCTGACTCCCAAAATTCCTCCCTCACTTCACAAGAAAAACTTGTTACCGACATCCGCGCGGTGATTACCGACGCTGAGGACATCCTCAAAGCCACCGCCGACCAGACGGGCGAAAAGATTGCCAACCTGCGCGCCCGCGTGCAGGACCGCCTGTTGGGCGCCCGCATCCGCCTGGATGCCGCAGAGACTGCCCTGATCGACAAGACCCGCGCAGCAGCACGCGCCGCCGATGACTATGTGCACGAATCCCCATGGCAAGCGGTGGGCATGGGCGTTGGTGTGGGCTTTTTGCTAGGCCTCTTGATGGCCCGTCGCTGAGCGCGGCACCCTGACCGAACCCAAGCAAAGCATGGATTCCTTGAACGCCAAGGGCGGCACCTGGGGTAATTTACGCGACAAAGGCGCCACGCTTTTGGGTGTCGTACAAACACGGCTGGCGTTACTGGGCAACGAGATGGAGGTTGCACGCATCACCATCATGCGCCAGCTCATATTGGCGCAGGCCCTGATGTTTTGCGTCGCGCTAGGCGCGGTTTTGAGCGTTGTGGGCTTGGTGATTATGTTCTGGGAACAACGCCTGGTCGTCGTCGCAATAGCGGCTGCTTTGGTGTGGGGATTGGCACTGTATGTGTACTTCGCCATCCAGCGTAGCAACCGCCTCGCAGAGCCACTGTTCAGCGCCAGCCTAGCCGAATTGAAAGAGGACTTGCGCCAGTTAAAAGCGGCGAGTGGCCATGGACACACGCCTAGTTGAGTTGTACGTAGCGCGCGGGCGACTGCGCGAGCGCATCCATATGCAGCGCGGGCAGTTGGCGCATGAGTTGGCGCCCTTGAGTGCGGCACTGCACACCATGGACCGCACCCGCGCGCTGCTGCAACAAGCGCGTCTGTGGATCATCGCCCACCCGGGCGTGGTCGCCGCAGTAGCGGTGGCAGTGGTCATTTGGAAACCCCGTGCGGTGTGGCGCGCGGCGCGCTGGGGGTTTGCAACCTGGCGCAATTGGGCGAGATGGCGCGAGTGGGTGGGTATTGGGCTCAAGGCTTTTGAGCGGATTGACCCATAATTGGGCCATGGGACCCTCTGAACTGTCAAAAACCTCTACCGACACCGCTTCAAAACCGGCAGAGGCACCCGCTTTTGACCCCAACCAAACCGTCTCATACCAGTCACGCATGGCGCGGGCACCCCGGTGGTTTGGCTCGTTTCTGGCCAGCAATAGCCGCGAGAAAAATCGCATGCGCACCGAGCTGGGCAAGATCAAGGGCGCCATACCTTTGCTGATGAAACCGCGCAATGGCAGCAAGTGGACCCCACAGGACCGCGACGAGCTCAAAAACATGCTGCGCGCCGCGTCCGCCGTTTACCCCTACCTGATCATCTGGGCCCTGCCAGGGTCGATTCTGCTGTTGCCCTTTTTGGCTTGGCACTTGGATGCACGGCGTAAGAACAGGGAACGCAAGGCGACGGCAGGGCCTACGGCCTAAAAACGACGGAAGCCGAGGTTTATCCTTTGCTCTTGCATTGTTGTACTTTTCTCAAGGATACCTTCCATGAACCAGATATTTACCGTCACCGGAATGACTTGCGGCCACTGCGAGAAGGCTGTGACCCGCGCGCTGCAGCAGGTGGACCCCCAAGCCCAGGTGCAAATTGACCGCACACAAAACCGCGTGCAAGTGGAATCCACACAGAGCCGAGAGGCACTGGCCCAGGCTATCGCCGAAGAGGGTTATGCCGTTGCTGGGTGACGGTCGGCTTCTCTACGTTTTACTCCTAAATTTATAGCTAACAGTGCATATCTGGCGGGGGCTAATGGCACTTTTTGCGCATAATGTGTAAAGCCATGTAAACCTGTCATCGGCAGGCGGATTAAAGCGTTAAGGGTTGACAAGCCGCTACGTCTAGCGGTACGGGCCCCGGCCCATTTGATGCCATGCACACTCCACGTGTTTTGTCCCTTTCGCCCTCTCTTTTAATGCCAGCGGCTTCAAAAGTTGGCAAACTGGCAAGCCTTGCGCTTTTGGCAGGCGGCCTGGCTGTGTTAGCACCGAAGGCCCATGCAAACGATTTCGATGCTGTGTTGGGTGCCGGAATCGGCGCAGTGGCCGGTGCCGCTATTGGCAAATCGGTCGGTGGCCGCAATGGCGCGATTTTGGGCGCCGGTGCCGGCGGTTTGTTGGGGGCGAGCATTGCCAGCCAGCATTATTCTGGGGGCTACGCGCCCAACCCTTACCCTGCGGCAACCTATTACCAGCAACCCAACACCTACTACCAACAGCCCTACTACCAACAACCGGTAGCTGTGTACCAGGCTCCGCAACCGCAATACCGTGTAGTGCAACCGGTACCGTATTACCAGCCGCAGCCGCAATACCGAGTGGTGCAACCGGTCATTTACTACCAATCACAGCCGCATTACCCCCACTGGCGTGAACAGCGCCGTGGTCGCCACCACGACCATTACGATCACCACCGGGGTTACGATTACGGCTACCGCCGTTAAGCGGCCACCATTTCGCCACCCAGGGCTTCCAGCAGATCGGGGATCAGCTTCCTGAGCTCGCCAGTGGCGATGGCCACATCGGCGTCAAAGTTATCGTCTTTACCATCCGCCGGGCTGGCGGCAGCGCCTTCAAATACCGACTCCAGAAACGCTATCTTTTTAAGCTGCAGCGCCTCGGTCAGTACAAACGACACACGGTCACTCCAGGTCAGCGCCAAACGGGTGGGTATTTTTCCCATGGCGATGTGCTGGCTGACCTCATCCGTATCCAGCGCGTGGCGGGTGTAGCGCACCACAGCACGGGATTCGTCAGCCGCCTTGAGTTCACACTCACGGTCCACACTGAATGACTGGGGTGGCTCCTTGGTCGACAACCAGCCCGACATGGCGGATGCCGGCGAGGTCTGCGTGTTCACCAACTGCACCACCAGGCCATCCACCGCCTTGATCAACCAGGTCATCACCTCGTCAGCCTTGGCTTGGCTGCCCGCATCAGTCAGCAACAAGCCGGCCGCTGGGTCCACCCACACTTGCACACTGGACTGCTTGCTGAATGCCATGGGCAACAGGGACAGGCGGGCGTCTTCACTGATGTCGCGCTTTTCTTTCTTGCCCGGTTTTCGTCCGGTGGTGGCCTCGATATGGTCCAACTGGTCTTGCACCTTGCGCTTAACCACCGAGCCCGGCACCACTTTCACTTCCATCACCAGTTTGAGCAGCCACTGGCCGCCAATCACTTCAACCATGGGGCCATGGGCGTGGCCACGCGGCTCAACCCAGCCCACCGATTTTTCTTGCGACGCACCACATTCCACAAACTGCGCCTTGCCCAACACCTCGTCCAGCGCCGCCAGCTCTGTGGGCCAGCCCGCGACCAGGCGGTAAATCATCAAATTCTTGAACACGTTCTTACCTTTACCAAAAGAGAAATTCTCGCGAGGGCTGTATTGTCAACGCAGTAGACCCCACACAACGGTAGCCTGAAACAGAACGTAACCGAAGGGGAGTTGCAATTCCAAGCAGGGCCGCTTTTCTTCAAACTTTACAAAGCCTTATGTGCACGCAATGCGGCAGATACACGCAGTGCGCACACTGGCTCCACTCTGATCGCAATTCCTGCTTCAGACACACCAAAGGACGTTCCTATGAAATCCGGTATCCCATCCCTTGTAATTGCAGGCTTGCTGGCTAGCGCCGGTTTCGCAACCTATGCCCAAACTGCGGCTCCAGACGCCGCACGGACTCCTGCAATGGGTATGCACGGCCACAAAGACCCCGCCAAAAGGGAAGCCATGGTCACCAAGCGACTTGCGGAGTTAAAAAGCAAGCTCAATATCACCGCGGACCAGGAAAGTACCTGGACAAACTTCACCATTGCCATGAAGCCAACAACCCGTATGGACCATCAGCGTCCCGACCGTGCGGAAATGGAAAACCTCACAACACCGGAACGCATCGACAAGATGCGTGCCCTGCGCATCCAGCACATGGCCAATAGAACGGCAGCCATGGACAAACGTTTTGCAGCGATGAAGGCGTTGTATGCCGTACTAAACGCGGACCAAAAGAAAACCTTTGATGCCGTGCACGCCCGCATGGGCCGACACCATGGCGAGCGCCGCGGTGGGCACTGACAGTCCGACTGGGAAATAAGAGCTCAGGCCAGCAGGGTTTTGAACTCGCCGCTGGCCAATAATTTCTTCAAGTCATCGGCACCCCCAATCAGGGTGCCTTTGGCAAAAATCATGGGCATGGTGGGCCAGCCGGTCCACATTTTCAGCGCGTTGCGCTGGCGCCAGAGCTTGAAATAGTTGCCGTACTCCATGTAGTGGTGCGCAATACCGGCTTCATCCAACAATTTACGTGCCTTCTTGGGAAACGGGTTCATACCCATGCCAACCACCACCACTGCGTGCTGTGCAACCGCAGTCTGCACTTCTTTCACGATGCTGTGCTGGTTGGCCGCCACCCGTTCTCGGACGGCGGGGTGGATACGGGACTCTTCGAGAATGGAACGCGGCATGCAAAACCTCTAGTGGAGTGAAAAAACCATTATGGTTGTTCGCTACTGAACCAGTCTTAGCCAAATGGTCGAATGCCGATCAGCAGACCGTGCAATTTGAAGGCAAAGGCCGCCCACGCTGCAACACCAACCACCACGGTCACCACCGTTGCGGGGACCGTCCCCGCAGCGTACTGCGTTGCCATCGCACGGTCGCGCTTGCGGGCCGCGATGAAATTCATCACCCCCCAGGCTAAAAAGGCCCCAAACAACACCAAGTGTGCAACGCTGCCATTGGACAGCAGATGCGCCAGAGCCCACGATTTGACGCCCAGAACCATGGGATGGTGCACCCGTGCCTTGATGCTGTTGCGCGGAACATAGGCCGCGGCCAGCAAAACAAAGGCTACCAGAGTCAACAAGGACGCCGCGTGGCGCATGCCCACCGGTGGCGCCCACAACATGACGGGGTTTTCTCGCGCTACGCCAAAGCCATAAATGATGAGTACAAAACCCAAAACAGCTGCTAGCGAGTACAGGCCTTTATAGGGCCCATCACCCAAGCGTTGCAGCGTCTGGGTGCGCCATCCGTCGGCAAATATGCGCACCGAGTGCACACCCAGAAAAATTAACAAGCCGGCGACGAGATAAACCATAGTGTTCCTTTAAGCGCCAAATACCCGATTTTTGCCCGCGCGTTTGGCCAGGTACATGGCCTTGTCGGCCCGCTTGATGGCTTCAGCACCGGTCTCGTCAGGCGCTAGCTGGGCCACACCCGCACTGAAGGTAATCAGCATTTTTTCGGTTCCAGCCAGGAAAAACATTTTGGTTAATTCTCTTTGCAAACGTGTCATCGCTTCGATGCCTTTGTCCAGCGGCGTGTCGGGCAGCAAAATAACGAACTCCTCACCTCCGTAGCGGGCCAAAGTGTCTTGCGGGCGCATGCACTCGCGGGCCACCTTGGCCAAGTGGGCTAGGGCTTGGTCGCCGGTTTCGTGTCCCAAGGTGTCGTTTATTTTCTTGAAATTGTCGATGTCCAGTAGCGCCATACACAACGGCGTTTCCTTGCGCCGCACACTGGATATTTCGCGTTCCACCGCCTCCTCAAGGCCCTTGCGGTTGAGCGCACCCGTCAACGGATCATGGCGGGCTTGGATGCTGAGTCGGTCTAACTCCTGGTGCAGTTTGAGCATTTCGGAGTCGGTCTGGACGGCGCGGTCACGCATGATCTGCAACTCTTCGCCCGATGTTTTGCTTTGGCTGGCCATACTTCGGGTGGCACTAACCACGACCTTGAGCAACGGCGCAATATCTGCCAGCGTCTTGGCTTGTTCGATCTGGCGGGCATTTTCCTCTAACTCTTCATGGAAACTACCGGTGGATTTCGCCATATCGGATAGGCGGTCAATAAAAGCGGCGAGCATGTCGCGCATCTCATTTTGGGCCTGCAGCGCTTGTTCTTTGGCACTCTTTTGTTTGAAGATGACATCCTTCAAACGGCGTTCCACATCGTCCAGGCGGCGCAATGTCAGTGGCGGCGTAGAGGCTTCCATCAGTGCATCCATCTGGCCTTTGAGCCACTGCTCGTCCAGGCTCAGGTCTGCAATGTTTTCAAACACCATGTGCAAGAGCTTTAACAGGGCTTTTTTGATCTCTGCCTGGTCTTCCGCGACAAAGGAGACGCGGTCGCTGTAGCTGTGCAACATGCTTTTGAGTGCCAATATGTCGGAGCCGTTCTGGCGCAAGGCGCTGGTCAAAGCCTTGCTCAGTTCGCCAAAGCGTTCATCGTCAGTTCCCAACGCGGGTTGGGTGTATTCAATCAGCCGTCCCAATTGGCCCAGAAACTCCGTGGTTAAGGCGGGCGCACTGGCATTCAGCCCGCTTTTGGGGAGCGCCGCAACGGCTGTGTCTTCACCACCCGTCAGCGGCGTAAAACCGCCGTAGGCCACCAGCGCGGTTTTGACACCCTCCCAGTTCAAGCGGTCAATGGCGTAGTCCAGTAGACCCCTCTGCTTTTGTTGCCCCGGGGTTTTCACCGGAAGCGACTTGGAAATGTCGCGCAGAATTTCCGCAGGAAAGGGGGTAATCACCGGGATACCGGCAATGTCGTTGTAAATGGCCAAGTAGTTGGCCGGTGTAGGGGTAAGTTTCTGCAGCGTCAGTTGTTTGAGCGTTTCACGCGCAATTTCAAAAGGCTTTTTTTCACTCATGGCACGACACCTGCTATAAAAAGAATAGCTTATTACGCACTATTCGCGGGGGCTTGAAATACCATTTAAACACCAATTCAAAAAGAGTTTGTTTCAGGGCGACGGCGCGGCCAGGAAAGCCTTGAACGCGTCCACTGTTTTCTGAGCATCTTCTTCCTGGGGTACGTGGCCCAGTGCATCAAACACCACCAGTTTCGAGCCTTGAATATCGGATGCAAACCGCTGGGCGTTTTCCAATGGAATCAGCTTGTCTTTGGCACCCCAGACAATTAATGTAGGCACCTTCAGATTTTTAATGCCGGCCTCATCACCGCTGAGAAGTTGGTCCATGCGGTAGGCCAGGGCCTTGCGGTTGCCTGCACGCAGCGTCAGCTCGTAATAGCGATCCACCAATTCTGGCGTCACTTTGCTGGGGTCGCCATACACATTGCGCACACTGTTGTCGACAATGCCACGGGGCAATACGTGCTCCATCAGTACCCTGACACCCGGCATGCGTGCGACACGGAATCCTATGGGCACCGAAGTGGGTTGGAAGGGATAACCCGCTGCATCGATCAGAACCAGTTTGCTAACCCGCTGCGGCATAGCCAGCGCTGTGGCCCAAGCAATCTGGCCCCCCAGAGAATTGCCGGCCAGCACAAACTGTTTTAAACCCAGTTTGTCCGCAACACCACCTACAAAGTGCACGTAGGCGGCTATCGAATAGTCGTTGTTGGGGTTTGGACCCGTCAAACCAAAGGCGGGCAAATCGAAACGGATCACCCGGCGCTGTCCGCTCAGGCTTTGCGCCCAGCCATCCCAGGTATGCAGGCTGGCCGATGTGCCATGCAGCAACACGATGGGCATAGGGTCGTCACGCGGACCTTCATCGCGCACATGCACCTGCATGCCATCGACTTCTATAAATTGCGAAGGGGCTGCGGCCCACCGCGCGGTCAGCGCCGATACGGGCTTGTCTGGCGCCCAGGTTGCCAAAATTCCCGCCACGGCAAAAACGCCAATGGCCACCAAAAAAACTCCAACGATGCGAATGATTAATTTCATGGTTGGACTCTACACCCATGCGGGTGTGTTCTGTCAAAGCATAAACCTGTGGATAGTTTTGGTACAAGCCATAGGTTATCCACAGCAAGTTTAGAAATTCAAAAGTTGTTCATATTTGGTGAGCAACCCAGAAGCGCAGTCACACACAGGGGTCAACGGTACGTAAGTAATTGATTTAAAAGGAGAAAAATGCCTTGTACACACAAACTGGCTAAGCTTACCTACTACTACTACTCTTTAAATAAGGTATTAAGAGAATAGAAGTGAACCAATCGGAGTGAAAAAAAGAAGTTTTCCACTTCCATGTGTGGCCTTTGGATTAATACCGAAAAGAAGCTGGACCATGTCGCGTTTTAAGCCCGTCAATCAAGTAAGATTCGCCGACTTCGGGTTTCCCGTTCATGTTTTCACCCCACGCTGCAGTCTTTATTCTTTTCCATGTCCGTTTCCTCCGCAGGTCATAGTGCTGGGCAAGTGCCTGCATCGTTCGAAATCAAGAGTGCACAGCTGCCCTTGGTGGCCCTGTTGCTGAAGTCCAATGACGGCGATGTGCTGGCGGCCGATGTGTTGCGGCAATTTGGTCCGGAGGGTGAAAGCCCAGACTTCTTTGACCACGATGCGCTGGTCATTGATTTTTCGCTGTTGGACCCCCAGCAGCCGCTTTTTGACTTGGTGCCCTTACTCAAGGTGCTCCGTTCGTGCAGTCTGGTGCCAGTGGCGGCACGGGGTGCCAGCACGGAAGTGATGGCTGCTGCCTTGGCGGTGGGGTTGGTCGAGGCACCGCCGGATTTTCACAGGGGTCGGCCCCCGGCCAGTGCTGTGGCTCCAGATGCTGTGCCGGATGTGGTCCATGAGGTAGTGCACGAGGTAGTGCGTGAAATTCCGGGTCCGCCCACCATGGTGGTAGACAAGCCTTTGCGCTCTGGCCAAAAGGTCTATGCGCGGGGTTGCGACTTGGTCGTGCTGGCTATGGTCAACCAGGGTGCGGAGGTTGTGGCCGACGGCAATATCCATGTCTATGCGCCGCTGCGTGGCAAGGCCATGGCCGGTGCACGGGGCGATACCAACGCCCGTATTTTTGCGCTGTGCCTGGAGCCTGAATTGATTTCGATTGCTGGCGTGTACCGTACCAGCGAAAACCCTCTGGCACCAAATGTGCATGGCAAGGCTGCGCAGGTACGGCTGAGCAACGATGGTCAGGAAAAACTGATCATCGAGGCCTTGAATACTTGAATGGGAAAGTAAAGAAATATATGGCAAGAATTATTGTGATTACTTCGGGCAAGGGTGGGGTTGGTAAAACCACCACCAGCGCCAGTTTCGCAACCGGTTTGGCGCTGCGTGGGCACAAGACGGCAGTGATCGACTTCGACGTCGGTCTGCGCAATCTGGACCTGATCATGGGTTGCGAGCGCCGCGTGGTGTACGACCTGATTAATGTGATCCAGGGTGAGGCCAATCTGAACCAGGCATTAATAAAGGACAAGCAGTGCGACAACTTGTTTGTGCTGGCTGCCTCGCAAACGCGGGATAAAGACGCATTGACGCAAGCCGGCGTCGAAAAGGTGCTGCATGATCTGGGCGCCATGGATTTTGAATACATCGTGTGTGATTCACCGGCAGGTATCGAAACCGGTGCCTTGATGGCTATGCACTTTGCTGATGAGGCGCTGGTGGTCACCAACCCCGAGGTGTCTTCGGTGCGCGATTCGGACCGTATCTTGGGCATGCTGGCCAGCAAGACCAAACGTGCGATAGAGGGGCTTGAGCCGATCAAGGAACATCTATTGATTACGCGTTACAACCCGACACGCGTGGACCAGGGTCAGATGCTGTCACTGGAAGACATACAGGACATCCTGCGTATCAAACTCATTGGTGTGATTCCTGAGAGTGAATCGGTGCTGCAAGCCTCCAACCAGGGCGTTCCGGCCGTGCACATGCAGGGCAGCGACGTGTCCGAAGCCTACAAGGATGTGATTGACCGTTTTATGGGTGTAGACAAACCCATGCGTTTCACCGAGGCCCCTAAACAAGGCCTGCTCAAGCGCCTGTTCGGGGGGAAGTAAGCCATGGCTTCGTTACTTTCCTTTTTTCTGGGCGAGAAAAAGTCCACTGCCAGTGTGGCCAAGGAACGCCTGTCCATTCTGTTGGCCCATGAGCGTTCGGGCCGCAACGCCCTGCAGCCAGACAAACTGATGGAGCTGCAGCGTGAACTGGTGGCCGTAATCAGTAAGTACGTGAAGATCAATCCGTCCGACATCAAGGTTATCCAGGGGCGCCAGGACAATCTGGAAACCTTGGAAGTGAAGATCGAGCTGCCGGAAAACCGGTGAACTTTTAGGCCTTGACCAGGCGCAGGTGCGTGATCTCGGAGGGTGCGCCAAAACGCTTGGGTGGGCCCCAGTAGCCGGTGCCGCGGCTGGTGTAAACCCATAGTGCCTCGAGCTTGTGCAGGCCTGCGGTAAAGGGCTGCTGCAAGGGCACAAAGAGATTCCAAGGCCAGAATTGACCGCCGTGGGTGTGGCCGGACAATTGCAAGTCAAATCCTGCATCGGCCGCTGCTGCCGCGCTGCGTGGTTGGTGGGCCAGCAGCAGCTTGAAAACCGCATGGTCGGGTGCATTGGCAATTGCCTTGTGGGGATCGCTGCGGTGCGCTTCGTCGAAGTGGTGGGCACCGTAGTCGGCCACACCAGCCACCACCATCAACGCAGGTTCCGGGTCTTGTATATCAATACTGTGTTGTATCAGCACATGCTCGTTTATCAACACCTGTATGCCCAAGGCGCGCAGCGCGTCGATCCAGCTATGGGCACCCGAGTAGTACTCGTGGTTGCCGGTCACAAAAAAACTGCCGTGGGTTGAACGCAGTTGCGCCAGGGGTGCGACGTGTTGGCCCAAGTCGGCCACGCTGCCGTCTACCAGGTCGCCGGTGATGGCCACCATATTGGCGTTCAAACCATTCACACGGTCGACAATGCGCTGCAGATAACGCGTTTTGATCGTAGGGCCAACGTGGATGTCACTGATCTGCGCCACGGAAAAGCCCTGCAGTGCTTCCGGCAGGTTAGCTATGGGCACATCAATACGCACTACGGTTGCCGTGCGGCGCGCATTCCAGAAACCCAGCACAGTTGCCAGCAAGGCCAGCACGGGCAATGCGATGGCGGTGTTGGTTTGCAGTGGCAGTAAGGGGATGGCCTGCGGCCACAACCAGTGGACAAACCATGCTGCCAATAGAAACACTTCGCGCAGCAGCGTCAATACCAACAGAGATGAATACAGGCCCATGCACAGTAGGCCCAACCAGGTGAGGACTGTGGATAAAGGAGGCTTGGCGACGCGCCGCGCAAACATGCCCATGGGCATCAGCAAGGCGGATACGGCTAAAGCCATCCACAGTCCCACTCCCAGCGCGGGGTCTAGCAAGGCCAGATCAGGGGCGACGCGCCAGCCAACGATGGCATGCAAGAGCAGGGATAACAACAGCACAGGGGCAATCGCCATGGCATAAGCCGCGCAGTCATGTTACGGCGCGGCGGAGTGGTAATGCTAGTAAGTGGTGGGACTTGCGCCGCATTCAAGCCCTACCATTGCATGACCTCCCCTAAATCAAAAATTGCTGCTGCGTTTCGCTGATCAGGCCTAGTGGACCAAAGCTTTGCTCCACGAACTGCGCACCATCCTGGCGCAGTTCAACCACGCTGCAGGCCCGTGTGCCATAACTGGGTGTTGCAATAAAGACAGCGGACAAGATCCGCTCCAGATCCAGCGCAACACCGGTGTGTGGCAATGCGTAATCGGGCACCAGGCTGCGGTCTTTCAGCAGGGGTAACAGCTGGCGCAGGTCTGCAGGCTCTTGGGTCGCGGCATGCGCCGCCAGGCCAGCGCGTAGCTGCGTCAATTTGGGCCAGGGTGTGTGGAAGTCTGCGTTGGATACAGCGCCCAGCCCCGGTCCGTGCGCCAACACCTTGGCACCACGGCTCTCCAACCCCATCAACTGCTGGCCGTCAAACACCAGCAGGTTGAAGGGGTTGTAGTCGCCACAGTGCCGGACGAGTGTTCGCAGGTAGGTAGCGGATGACTGGTCGCTGTGCAGGAAGCCCGCAACCAGCTCTCCGCGCGACGGGGTGTTGCTGCGCAGGGGCAGGGCGCAGCGAAAGTTGGTCAGAGCCGCCAGGCGACCGCTGCGGCTCAGGCCCAGCCAGGTGCCACCGCCTTGTATGTCCTTGCCGGCCAGCACCTGCGCGCCATGGGCCGCAGGCTCCCACCAGTGCAACGGCAGTGCGGGGCGGGCATACAACTCGTCGCGGTTGGCCAGCAGCAGCAAGGGTGTGGCGCTATGGGGTTGCCAGTTCCAG
>JBKJJC010000236.1:0-20766 GCA_046598245.1 Rhodoferax sp. | reverse complement strand
CTTGTAGTTGACCGCCGAGTGGGCCATTTTCAATCTGCACATCCGTCACCCGCTGCTCAAACCGCACCTCGCCACCCAAAGCAATGATCTGCGCCCGCAGGTTTTCCACCACTTTGACCAGCTTGAAGGTGCCAATGTGTGGGTGTGCATCGACCAAAATCTCTTCGGGCGCGCCGGCTTGAACAAACTCCTGCATCACCTTGCGACCCAGATGGCGCGGGTCTTTGATCTGGCTGTACAACTTGCCATCAGAGAACGTACCCGCGCCGCCTTCGCCAAACTGCACATTGCTCTCGGGGTTCAGCGTCTTTTTGCGCCACAGGCCCCAGGTGTCCTTGGTCCGTTGGCGGACCGAGGTGCCACGCTCCAACACGATGGGTTTGAAACCCATTTGCGCCAGCACCAGCGCGGCGAACATGCCGCAGGGGCCAAAACCGACGACGACGGGGCGCAGCGCCAGATCGAGTGGTGCCTGACCCACCGGGCGGTAGGCCATGTCCGGTGTTGCGCTGATGTGCGGGTGTTTGTCATGAAGCTGCAGTAGCGCGGTCTCTTGCGCGGGGTCGGCCAGCGCCAAGTCCACGATATAGACCACCAGCAATTCGGCCTTGCGCGCGTCAAAGCTGCGTTTGAAAACGTTCAGTGTCGCAATACCGCTGGGCGCAATGCCCAGTGCATGGGCGGCCAGGTCTTGCAGTGCGGCAATCGGGTGCGCTATCGGCGCGCGGTCTTCGTCCGTTTCGCTGGGCGCGTCGGCTGCGCGGCGTGCCTCGACGGGTAAGGCGGAGAGGGGGAGTTTGAGTTCGGTGATGCGGATCATGTTGGCGGGCTCGTGGTTATCAAGCAGGGCAGCGATCATAAATCAATGAACTCGAATCGGTCATTGGCACAATGGGGCCATTGTGTCCTTACCTAAATCCCTTCTCGAAATCTGGCAACACACTTCCACATCTGCTGTTAGCACGGTGGTCGTACCTGATGGCTGCCGTGATCTGATCCTGCATGCACTGCCAGGTCAGCGTCCCGTGTGGTTTGTTTCGGAGTTGGCCGACTGCAGTTACGACGTAGCGGGAACCGCTGGCGAGTTCTTTTTAGGATTTCGCATGCAGCCGGGTGTTCAGGTTGATGAGAGGCGTTTGTTGGCGGGGCTGAATAGTCTGAGCCTAGGTTTCGCACAAGATGTATTGCCGGTGTTGGAAGATTGCACTCGCATAGACCCGCGTGTGGTTGATGCACTGCACAGCTTGTCATGCAGCACCAGTGTGGCGGCAGCCGCCAGGCAATTGGGTGTATCTGAGCGAACCCTGCAGCGCATCGTGCATGCCGCCACGGGCCGCCCGCCGGCATATTGGAGAGCCCTGGCACGTGTGCGCCGTGCCGCGGTGGCTTTGCCCCAAGCCCCTTCGTTGGCGGCATGCGCCACTGACCATGGCTACACCGACCAGGCACATATGACGCACGAGTTTGGCCGCTGGTTGGGGCGCACACCGGTTGCGGTGTTGGCTTCGACCGAGTTATTGAAAACTGTGGCGGCACCTGGATATCGGTAGGGTAGCCGTGCGCGGCATTTACCCGTCCATCGGCGTGCACAGTTCAACCAAAAAACCGTTGGTATCTGCCACATAGGCGATGGTTTGCCCCCAGGGCATGGTCTCCACGGGGCGCATGGCCTGTGCCCCTGCTGCAATGGCGCGCGCAAGCGCAGCTGGTACATCGGGCGTGCACAAGGCAATTTCAAAACAGGGGGACTGGGCATTGGCGGGCTGGGGATTCTTGCCCAATTGGCGCATCAGTGCATGCGCTGAAAACGCCAACGTGGTGGAACCGGTGTTGAGTTCACCGTAATCGCCACTGTCGTGCAAAAAACGCGTGGTCAGGCCAAACGCGGCCTCGTAGAAAGTTAGTGTAGCTCTTACGTCTTGCACATAGAGGATGGTGTAGCCGAGTTGCATATGAATATGGGTTTCCTGTTCGGGGCATGCTGATGAAGACAAGCGACTTTAGTCTCTGTGTTTGGGTGCGTCTTGTAAAAATCCGACATGCCTGGCAATTTCGGATGTAGGGATGCCCAATTTCTATCAAGCAAGGGGCAATCACAAATCGCGAGCAGCTGGTGCGGCCAGATTTCCGGTCGGCAGTGTTGGGGTACTACCATAGTAGTATTTATGGGTGAAAGCATGCCGCTATTCGCCGAGGAGTATTCCCATGCCCACCCTGTCCGTCAAGTTGCCAGAAGAAACTAAGCAACGGATCCAATCGCTGGCCAAGAGCCAGGGCACCACAGCGCACGCCGTGATGGTCAGCGCCATTGAAGGCGCATTGGCAAAGGAAGAGCACCACAACACCGTGGTATCCGCGGCTTTGCGCGCACGCGAGGGGGAGCTAGCGTCTGGCAAAGTATTCGAAGGCAAAAGCTTTGGCGACTACCTCAAGGCCAAGTCACGCGGCGAAAAAACCAAGCGTCCTGCAGCAGTGCCGCTTAAAAATTTCGTCGCAGGTTCCTGATGACGCAGTGGGTATTGAGCGAGGCCGCCGCGCAGGACCTGGAAGCGCTCACAGACTTTTTGTTGAAAGAGTTGCCCCGCATGAGGCGGCGCGTACGGTGGACCTTATCGTGGACGCCCTGGGCATACTGGCGCAGCATCCGCGTATTGGCCGCCCCTTGCCATTGGCAATGCGGGAATTGGTTATTTCCAGGGGGCGCACCGGTTACCTGGGCTTGTATGAATATGACGAAGAAGCCGATTGGGTTCTAGCGCTCGCGGTACGGCGCCAGCGTGAGCAGGACTACCACTGAACACAGCTATACCGGCAAGAACCCCTCAATCGACAAATAGCGCTCACCCGTGTCGTAGTTAAAGCCCAGCACGGTAGACCCAGCCGGCAGATCTGGCAACTTCTGCGCAATGGCGGCCAGCGTCGCGCCGCTGGAAATGCCGACCAGGATGCCTTCTTCGGTTGCGCAACGTCGGGCGTATTCGCGTGCGGGCTCGGCATCCACCTGGATCACGCCGTCAAGCAATTCGGTTTTCAGATTGGTGGGGATGAAACCCGCGCCTATACCCTGGATGGGGTGGGGCGAGGGCGCGCCGCCGGAGATGACAGGCGATGCACTGGGCTCCACAGCGTACACCTTGAGTTGAGGGAATTTGGCTTTCAGCACCTGTGCCACGCCGCTGATGTGGCCACCGGTGCCCACGCCGGTGATCAACGCGTCAATGCCATCGGGAAAGTCGGCCAGAATTTCCTGTGCCGTGGTGCGCACATGGACGTCGATGTTGGCGGGGTTGTCAAACTGCTGTGGGATCCAGGCGTCGGGTGTCGCTGCTGCCAGTTCCTGGGCGCGGGCGATAGCGCCTTTCATGCCCTTTTCGCGGGGCGTCAAATCGAATGTCGCGCCATAGGCCAACATCAGGCGGCGGCGCTCGACCGACATGCTGTCGGGCATGACCAAAATCAATTTGTAGCCCTTGACCGCCGCCACCATGGCCAGACCCACGCCGGTGTTGCCGGAGGTGGGTTCGATGATGGTGGCGCCCGGTTTGAGTGCGCCGCTTTTTTCTGCTGCCTCGACCATGGCCAACGCAATACGGTCCTTGATGGAGCCGCCGGGGTTGGCCCGCTCGGACTTAATCCACACGTTGTGCGTGTCACCAAACAGCCGGTTGATACGCACATGCGGCGTGTTGCCAATGGTTTGCAGAATGTTGTCGGCTTTCATGGAGGGCTCCGGTGTTGAGGAGTGGATAATAGCGCTGTGAAGCCCGCCAGACCACCGCTGGTGCAATCTGGGAAACCAGGCACTGGAGGAACGTCCGGACTGCATAGGGCAGCGTAGCAGTTAACCACTGTCCACTGACAAGCCAAGCACGCAAGTGCAGGGCCCTAAGGTGAGGATTAGAGCAACAGAGACGAGCCGATTTAGTTCGGGTGAAACGGGCAATCTCTACGCGCAGCAATACCAAGTAGGCCAGCGTTGATGGGGCCCCCAGAGCTGGCGGGTAGGTAGCACCGAGCCGTTGGGTGACCAACGGCCCAGAGTAATGGTGGTCACACGGAGGGCAACTTCCGTGCACAGAATCCGGCTTATCGGTGGGCTTCACACTTTTTTTGATGTATGGTTGGGGCTAGTTTGAACTGTAGGAGGCAGCATGCGACCCATACTCGATTTGTTGAAAAAGCGCGCACCCGTGAACTGGAGCCTAAACCCCCAGGACACCGTGTTTGACGCCCTGCAGACCCTTGCCAACCACAATGTGGGCGCCTTGATGGTGCTGGACAACGGCAAGCTGATGGGCGTGTTTTCCGAGCGCGACTACACCCGCAAGATCGCGTTACAGGGCAAGTCATCCCGCGACACCAAGGTGCAAGACATCATGACGGCGAATGTGGTCTCGGTTGCTCCTACCGTGCGTACCCGCGATTGCCTGGCCTTGATGAGCCAGAAGAAGATCCGCCACTTACCGGTGGTCGACGGTGAAACGGTGCTGGGCATGATCTCGATCCGCGACATCATGGACGACATCATTTCCGACCACGAGCTGACCATCAGCCAGCTGCAGCACTACATTTCCAGCTAAGAGCCTGGGCAGTAGAACGCTCTGCCTCCCAGGAAAATTTGGACCCTGGCCACTCGCTTTCGATTGACCGGGTCCTTCACTTGCATTGCCATTTGAGGGCTAAAACGTTTCCCAACTGTCGGCCTGGTTACTGTGGCTGGCGACCGTAATCGCTTTTGCTGGTGCCGTTTTGGGTGCGGGGGCGGCGACGGCGCGCATCACTCTCTTTGCCTCTGCGTTTGCAGCCACTGCAGACTTCGCATAGGCGGCGTGTCGGGGCGTCGGCGTTGCCCGGGTGCCATCCGCGTCGAGTTTGAATACGGCCACCGTCTGCACCAGCTCTTGGGCCTGTGATTGAAGGCTGCTTGCCGCAGCTGCCATCTCTTCGACCAAAGCAGCATTTTGCTGGGTGACGGTGTCCATTTGTGACACGGCTTCCCCAATCTGCGCAATACCTTGGCTTTGCTCGACACTGGCAGCGCTGATCTCGCCCATCATGTCGGTCACACGCCGGATGGAGCCCACCACTTCCGACATGGTGGTACCCGCCTTGTCCACCAGCAGCGTGCCGTGCTCAACCCGCTCTACGCTGGCGTTGATCAGGCTCTTGATCTCCTTGGCTGCGGCGGCGCTGCGCCCCGCCAGTGACCGTACTTCGGTGGCCACCACCGCAAAACCGCGCCCCTGCTCTCCGGCCCGGGCGGCTTCCACGGCAGCGTTCAGGGCCAGAATATTGGTTTGAAAGGCGATGCCATCAATCACACTGATGATTTCCGCGATCTTGTTGCTGGAATCATTGATGCCCTTCATGGTCTCTACAACCTGGGCCACCACTTCACCCCCTTGGACTGCCACCGCGCTGGCGTTTTGGGCCAGTTGGTTGGCCTGCCGGGCACCGTCGGAATTCTGCTGGACGGTGGAGCCCAACTGCTCCATAGATGCCGCCGTTTGTTGCAGGGCGCTGGCTTGTTCTTCGGTCCGCTGGCTCAGGTCATTGTTGCCCGAGGCAATTTGGCTCGACGCTGTGGCGACGCCCTCGGTGCTCATGCGAACCTGCGTTACGATCTTGAGCAGGCTGTCGCGCATCGTCTGCATGGCGAACAGCAAACTCGTTTGGTCGTTTGCCTTGATGTCGATTACTTTGGATAGGTCGCCTGCAGCGATGTGCTGGGCCACACCAACGGCGTAGGCAGGTTCGCCGCCCAGCATGCCCGTCAAATTGCGCGCAATCAGCACGCCAATGGTGACGCCCATCAGAAGACCTAAACTGACGAGGGTAATCATCATTGCACGGCTGGACTTGAAAAGCTCGGTGGTTGCGTCCGAAGCGGCTTTCGCCCTATTTTCCTTAAACTTCGCCAACTCTGTCATCAAGTCATCGACTTGGTTCGATTTGGGCCTGAGATCATTAAAAATAAACTTGGTTGCCTCCGTTGCCTGGCTCAGCGGCTCCTTCTCTGCCAAGCTCACGGCCTTTTGCAACAAGGCATCCCAATCCAGTACGTCGCGATCGAGTTGCGCGAAAAGCTGCTTGCCCTTTTCGAGATAAAAGAGCGGCTTGGCCTGGTCAAGGTTGGTCTTGAGGTCTGCCCTGTATTTGGTGATGGCTTCCACCGCTTTCTTTCGCTCTTCTTCGGTGGGGGCCAGGACGACGTTTCGGATCGCCCGTCCTATGTAGATAACATTAATATTGGCTTCTTTGATGTACGAAAGGCCCAACAACTCCTTGTCGTACAGCGCGTCGGCCTGGTCATTGATGTGGCTCATACTGAAAATGCCGATGATGGCGACGATCGCGCCCAAAATCGAAACGATCAAAAATCCAGCAATCAACCGTGCACCGACGGTCATTTTTTTGAACATAAGGTTCTCCGTAAACGGGATGGTTTGTCACTCGGGCGCAAGGCAAACGGCCAAAAATTAGTTCTTGCGATTCATGGCACATGAGATCTGCGAATTTATTATGTCGCCACCCGTCCCGTTTGGAAATAGAAATAAGCGATTCAAATCGTGCCCGGTGTTGAGCAACTTAGCTTATGTTGTGAATGACTTTGCCAGCCCGGCGACGGCGGGCGCAATCTGTGATGCAGTAGACCTGCCGCCTACTTGCGCTTCAGTGGCGACTGTGATAGCTAAAACTTCTCATGTGGCGCCAAATACCGCCACTGCCCCGCCGGCAAATCGCTGAGCGCCACGCGGCCCAGGCGTATGCGGCGCATATCCAAAATATCCAGCTTGGCCCGCTCGCACAAGTAGGAAATAAGCCCCCGGTGTGCGCCCTTGATCGCAAAACGCAGCTTGCTGCGCTCGGGCGTGGCGCTGTTGATACTGACCTTGGCTTGGGGCAGGCTTTCGTCCGAATCCAGTGTGCGGTTGAGCAGTTTCAGCGCTTGGGCGGTTACCTCGCCCGCCACATCCACAATCACCTCGTGTTCCATGGAACCCATGTCTTCGCTCAGCTTGCGCTCCACGCGCCAGTCTTGGGTGAACACAATCAGGCCGCTGGCGGCGTTCTCTAGCGGCACGGCGGCCGTCAGTTGTTTGAAGTGGCGTTGCAGCACGCGGATGCCCGAGGGGTCGTCGGACCAGTGTTTGGCCGCCGTCAACAGGGTGGTCGCATCGTCAAACGGCGCACGGCGCGCGGCGCGGTTGAGCTTGGCCAGGGATTCTTCGGTGCCGTCGATCCAGTCGGCCGGTTTGTGCAGCACGATGGTGATGCTGGAGAGCTCCAGCAGGCTGGCGTTGGGGTCAATCGTGATGGTCTGGTCCTGGATGCGGAACATCGGCTCTTCCACAATCTGCCCGTTGACCTTGACCCAGCCGCCCTGGATGTACTGCTCGGCTTCGCTGCGTGAGCAGGGCACCATGGCGGCTACCCGCTTGGCCAGGCGATCACCAGACTCTAGCAGCGCCAGCGGTTCAGGCTGCGCCGCGGCGGCCGGTGGCTTGGTGCGCAGCGCAGTCACGGGGCGTTTGCGCGGCTTAGCGTTGGGTCTTTTGGAGGGGATTGGTGCGGGCGGGGCGGTCGTTAAGGGTCGCGCAGCCGGTTGCGCTACAGCAATGGCTCTGGGTGGCTTGGGTGGCAGGCGCAGTGTGCCGGGGGCAGGGGGTTTTGTCATTGGGGCTACTGTAGTGCAGTCTCTACCGTTTTTACAGCTGCATTTGGCTGGATAGTTAGCAGTGGCGCATCAGGTTTTCTGGGCTGACCGCGTTCCACCGAAAAAATCGGCGAGTCTGCGGCCCACCGCGCGCAAAAACTTGAATAGCACGACCATCAGCAGCACGGCAATGACCAATGTCAGCGCCAGGGCCAGTGCAAACGCAACGGGATGCGTGGCCGATAGCCACAGCATAAAGACCACCAAGCCGTCCTCCAGCAGCGACACGGCGATATTGGAAAACGGCTCGGGTGAGGTGTTGACGGCTGCCCGCGTTGTCATTTTGGCGGCGTGGCTGGTCGCAGCCAGGCCGCCACCCAACAGCGCCGCAATCCAGGCCATGGTGGTGCTGTCTGCACCCAGCGTCGCGGCCGCCAGCGCGGCACCAGCGGGGATGCGGATCACGGTGTGCACCACGTCCCACACAGAATCAACTAGGGGAATCTTGTCGGCAAAAAACTCCACACAACACATGAAACCACTGGCTGCCAGCACACCCGGGTGCTGCAGCATGTGCAGCCCTTGCGGCAGATCGACCCAACCCATGTACCCGGCCGCCCCCACCAAAAACACCGCCGCGTACAGCCGCAGGCCGCTGGCCCAGCCCAAGGCCGCTGCCATGGCTAATAACTGGGGGGCATCCATTAATTGGTTGAAACTTTGCATGGTGAAGGCGGCAGTGGCGGGGGTAGGTGGGGAGTCGCTTGCTCAGGCCGGGCGGCCCTGGATGTGTTCCACATGCGCCAGCAGCGAGCGTTTGGCGACCGGCCACACGCGCGGCTCCACATCGTCATAGGCCAGCGGCAACCATTCGTCCAACGTGCCTTGCGGGTTGGCGGCCATCACCGCCGCAATCTTGGCCTCGCGCTTGAGCCGGTGCGCCTTCAGGCGGGTGATGACGGCGATGGCAGCCGCTTGCGATCCACCCAGCACATAGCCGTGGGCCGGCAGTATGAATTCCACGCTGTGCGCCTCGCTGGCCGCCAACAAAGTGTCCAGCGACTGCAAATAGTCGCCCATGTGGCCGTCGGGCGGGTCGATCACGGTGGTGCTGCCGTTCAAAATATGGTCGCCCGAGAACAGCAGACCATCTTCCACCATTAAGAGGCACACGTGGTTGGCTGCGTGGCCGGGTGTGTAAACCACCTGCAGGGTATGCTTAGAAGCAAAAATGACCTCTAGCCCCCGTGGAGTAAGCGTGAGTAGCTCACTATTTTGTAGCACTTTGTCGGGCGTGAAGGCGCTGGCGCTGCGCGCGGTGGGGGCCGAGGGCAGGCCCAGAATAGGTGGCGTAGCGGCGCACAGCGCCTGTAGTGGCTTGGCGCCGGGCGAGTGGTCCGGGTGCGAGTGGGTGCACACAATCATCTGGATATTGCCGCCGCTGCCGTCCGGGTGCAGCGCGGCGCGCCACAGCCGCTGGATATGGTCGGCGTCCGCCGGGCCTGGGTCGATGGCGATGAAGCCCGTGTTGGCATCGCCCACCAGGTAGCTGTTGGTGCCAGGGCCGGTCATGAAGCCGGGGTTGGGCGCAGTCAGGCGCTGCACATTGCGCAGCAGGTGCACGGGCTTTTCCGTCTGCCAGTCCAGCGTGTGGTGCGGCTCGACTCCGGTGGGGCAGACCAGGACCAGCTCGCCAAAGGCCATGTCGTGTTCCAGAAACCTACTGGCGATGCCGTCCTGCAGGCCGGTGCGTTGGGTCGGGGCATGGGCGTCGTCGGGGGGCGAGGAAGGTGCATGCAGCCGTTGATTGGGTCGTACCATGCACCGAATTGTGCAACAAGGGTGCCCCGAAGTGGATTGCCCAGCCGTAACAATCGGGAGGGGGGTGCGAAGAAACTCTACGGTTAAGAACCTGATGTACCGAAACGCACGGGCCTTTGGCCTGTCGATAAACGTCGCAAAAATACGCTCGCTGGATTCTGGTACCCAATCGAAAAACTGATTGTCAAGACTCGGAAACATATGTTGCAATTCTGCAACTCAAGGGTGGGCAACGTATCAGTCTCGTAAAGATGTCACAGACAATCAATCCACTATCGTCGATAGACCTCCCGTTCGGGAACCCGGGCGAGCGATCCCGCCCGTTTCTCGCGTCCAAAACCCGTTGAAAGTCAATATGACAAAGTTAAAACGCAGTGCCGTTAGCGCTGCCGTGGTTGCGGCCATTAGCGCAATTTCCGTCTCCGCCCAGGCCCAAACACCGCAACTCGAACGTGTAGAAATTACCGGTTCGAGTATCAAGCGCATTGCCAGTGAAGGTGCGCTGCCCGTACAAGTAATTACGGCAGAGCAAATCAACCGCTCAGGCGCTACCAGCGTGGCCGAGGTGATTCAGCGTCTGCCCGCTATGCAAGGCTTTTCGGTTGCCGACACCGCGGTGGGATCCAATTCTGGCGGCATTGCCAGCGCGTCGATTCACGACATTGGGGAATCCTACACCCTAGTGCTGCTCAATGGTCGCCGCATTGCGCCCACTGGCTCGGGTAGCACGATCAACCTGAACTCTATTCCGATGAGCGCTATTGAGCGCATTGAGATCCTGACCGACGGAGCCTCGGCCCTGTATGGTTCCGACGCCATTGCCGGCGTCGTCAACTTTGTGCTCAAACGCAACCACAAAGGTGGCTCGATCAATGTTCGTGTGAACAACCCCACCGAAGGTGGAGGCAAGTCCGCCAATGCCAGCATCATGTTTGGCGCCGGCGACCTAGAGGCCGACGGCTTCAGCGTGGTGGCCACCTACCGCAAAGACAAAAACGAGTTGCTCAAGGCAACCGACCGTAAGTTCGGCGACACCGCCTATCTGCCTTTTGCGCATAACGGGAAGTCCTACATTTACGACCGCACCAGCACCTTTGCGGTCCCTGCCAACGCGTCGGTCACATTCAAAACCTTGCCTGGTGAAGCCGCATCGTCACGACTCCCAGCCTATTCGTTTAATCCCTACCAAAAAGCCAACGGTGGCAAGTGCGCCCCGGGTGCTCTGGTGAGCTTGAACAATGCTGCTTCCGCCACGTCGGTTACCGAAAACTGCGCTTACGACTTTGTGAAAACGGTCGAGATCTATCCTGAGAATCAACGTGACTCTTTGTTCTTGAGCGGACAGTTCAAGGTCAACGACAAGATCAAGCTGTTCTCCGATGTGGCGTTCACCCGCCTAGATTTGACGGCACGCATTGCACCCAATGCAATGCCTGTGACAATTCCGACCACTTCGAGCCTGTACACCACCTACGTGCAGCCATTCTTGACGGCCAACCAGGCCGCACACGTCAACACTGTGTCAGCGTCTTACCGTGCATTTGACTTCGGTACCCGCGACTCGAAAACCCTCACCGACGCCAAGCACTTTGTATTTGGTGCAGATGCTGAATTGGGTGACTGGAGCCTGAACGGCGCTATGTTGTGGTCACAAAATGCGATTGATGAGCGTTATGTCGGTGGCTACATGCGGACGGCTGAATTCCTGTCGATGGTATCCAAGGCACAGCTCAACCCCTTTATTGAGCCTGGATTGCAAAGCGCCGAAACCAAGAAATTGATCACCGACTCCATTTATAACGGCAACGTTCGCACTGCCGATACCACCATGAAAGGTGTGGACGTAAAAGCTTCGCGCGAGCTGTTCCAAATGGCGTCCGGCGCGGTGAGCTTGGGTATGGGCGCCGACTTGCGCAACACGTCATACAGGCAGACCCCCGACGCGAGGGCGACGGCCGGCGAAATTTACAACTATGCCGCCGTTCAGGCCTATGACCTGAGTCGGGACAACACGGGGGTCTTTGCTGAAGTGTTGGTACCAGTGACAAAACAACTGGAACTGACGGGCGCCGTGCGGTACGACAGCATCTCCGCGATAAAAGACTCTGTGCGCAACATCACGATTGGCGACAAGATGTCAGCCTCTACCTACAAGGTCTCCGGTCGCTTCCAGGCATCCCCCCAGCTGCTGTTCCGTGGCTCGTATGGCACAGGATTCAAAGCCCCATCCATGCTGCAAATTGCAGAGCCCGAAGTGCCCGCAGGCGTGACCTCTGCTTCCTATGACTGCCCATTCCCAGGCACCGAAGCATGCAAACCCGGCAAACTCCAGTACAGCCAGTCGCGCGGCGGCAATGCTCTGCTGAAGCCAGAGCGCTCGGTGCAAAGTGTGTTGGGTATGCGTTTTGAGCCCAGCAACGATTTTGGCATCGGCGCCGACTTTTGGCAGGTCAAAATCAGGGATGCTGTTTCCGGCGTGTCCGCCAACCTGGCATTCTCAGACCCTGTGAAATACCGCGAATTGTTCAAGCTGTACCGCGCCCCTGCCGAGGTGCAAGAGTTTTGGACGTTCCGCTCGGTGTCTACCAATATTGGCCAGCAAGTCAATAGCGGTGTGGACTGGGACGTGGTGGCACGCTTTAAGACCGATTACGGACGCTTGACGACCGGTCTGGCGGGCACCTGGATGTTCGATGCGTCGTACACCCGTGCGGGGACTTCCAATGATTTCACCGACAACATGGACAAATACGGTGAAAACGCTGCGGTAACCTTCCGCCATGTTGTGCGCGCCACGGCGTCACTGGCCAGCAGCAACATGACCAACACGTTGACGCTAAAGTACCGCAATGGCTACAAGGACGTTAACCAACTGGTGCGTGACACATCGACCAACACCAATGTGCGTGTGGCAATGGATGTGCCGTCCTACACCACGCTGGACTGGCAAGGCACCTACAACTTCAGCAAGTCGCTGGAGTTGCAGGCTGGTGTCACCAACATCCTCAACACTGCGCCTCCATTCACATTGCGTGACTCGTCAGGCCATCAGGTGGGTTACGATCCGCGCTATGCAGACCCCATGTTGCGTACGATCTACCTCAACGGAACTTTCAAGTTCTAAGCGCTACCCGAAGTGCAATCAGAGGGGCCCTGCGGGGCCCCTTTTTTTATTCTTGAAAAGTCGCTCTGGTATCGCTACAAGCAAGTGCTGGCCATTCATCTCGCTTTGTCGCCAAGAATAGCGTCGCCAGCGTAGGGCAGTGGCCTAGAGCTCCGCGCGTATGCCTTCAGCTCCTTTGTTGCCTACCCTCATCCGAAGCATCCTGTCCCAGTGGCAAGTGCAGGCCTGATAATCCAGGCCATGCGCATTCCGTTCACCAAAATGCAAGGGGCTGGCAACGACTTCGTCGTGCTGGACGAGACCCGTGGCCGCCTGGGCCTCACAACGGCCCATTACCGCTTCCTGGGCGATCGCCACTTTGGCGTCGGTGCCGACCAAATCTTGACCGTGCGGCCGTCGCCAGGCCCGGGCATCGATTTTGAATACATCATCCACAACGCCGACGGTGCCGAGGTCGAGCAATGCGGCAACGGCGCGCGCTGTTTTGCCCGCTTTGTGCATGACCGGGGCTTGACCGACAAAGATGTGATCCGCGTGCAAACCCAAAAGGGGATCATTGAGCCGTGCCTCACCGCCGACGGCCGCGTCACCGTCAACATGGGGGCACCGGTGTTTGCGCTGGCGCAGATTCCGTTTGATGCCAACGGTTTGGCGTTCCGGCCGCAAGGTAATTGGGGGAATTGGCCTCTAGCCCCCGTGGAATCTAATCAGTATGCTACGTTTTATATAGCACCTGTTTCCATGGGTAACCCCCATGCTGTGCTGCTGGTGGACGATGTGGACACGCACCCTGTGTTGCTACACGGCCCGCAGGTGCAGGCCAGCCCGCGCTTCCCCCAAGGTGTCAACGTTGGCTTTATGCAGGTGCAGGACCGCAGCCACATCCGCCTGCGCGTCTACGAGCGCGGGGTAGGCGAGACCCTGGCCTGCGGCACCGGCGCCTGCGCGGCCGTGGTGGCGGGTATACGCCTGGGCCTGCTGGATGCGGGCGTGGATGTGCAGGTGCAAACCCGTGGCGGCCTGCTCAGCATTGCCTGGGCAGGCGATACTGCGCCGGTGCTGATGACCGGCCCGGCCACCACTGTTTTTCAAGCCGAAATCGAGATCCCAGACACCCTATGAACACCAACAACCCCGCCATGAACAACCCCATCACCGAAGACGACATTGCCCACTACCTGAGCAACACGCCCGATTTTTTCCTGCGCCATGCCGAGCTGCTGGCCGCCGTGCAGTTCACCAGCCCCCACAGCAACCGCACCGTGGGCCTGCAAGAGCGCCAGGCGGAGATGCTGCGTGAAAAGATCAAGGCGTTAGAGCACCGCATCATGGACATGATCCGCCACGGCAGCGAAAACGTGATGTTGTCCGACAAGGTGTTGCGTTGGGCTCGCAGCCTGTTGACGACCACCGACCTGCAGGCCCTGCCCGCGGCGATCGAACATGACATCCAGAGCCAATTTTCCGTGCCCCAGGTGGGCATGCGGCTGTGGGGTGTGGCACCTGAATATGCTGGCCTGACGGTGGCGCAAGAGGTGAGTGATGACGCCCGCGTATTTGCCTCTTCGCTGATGGAACCGTTTTGTGGCCTGAACACCGGGTTTGAGGCGGTGAGCTGGCTGCAAGAGCCCAGTACGGTCAGCTCGCTGGCGCTGATCCCGCTGCGCGGTGGCGCTTCGGCCGACGGCACCAACCCCGCTTTCGGCATGCTGGTCTTGGCGTCGCCCGACGCCCACCGCTTCCACAGCGGCATGGGCACCGACTTCCTGGCCCGCCTGGGTGAACTGGCCAGCGCCGCGCTGTCGCGGCTGAAGTAGAGCAATTGGGGTCAGATCCCGATTCAGGACGATCACCTTGACGGAGCCCATGGATGTTCATCGAAATCGGGCTCTGACCCCAATTGCGGGGCCAGAAGATACGATGCTCATTGAGCGCTACCTCGAATACGTGCGCGTCGAAAAGCGGCTGGCGGCCCGCACCGTTGAGCTGTATGCGCTGGATTTGCTCAAACTCAAGGAATACGCCGCCAAGGTGCCGGTTGCACTGACCGAGGTACGCAACGCCCACATCCGCCGCTGGGTGGCGCAGATGCACAGCGGCGGTCGCAGCGGGCGGGGCATTGCCCTCATCATGTCCGGCTGGCGCGGCTTCTACACCTGGCTGGGGCGCCAGGGGCTGGTGGACAGCAACCCCGTGCAAGACGTGCGTGCGCCAAAAGCCCCTAAACCCCTGCCCAAGGCGTTGGGCGTGGATGAGGCGGTGCAACTGGCAAATTTCAAAAAAGATAGCATACTACCCAATACCGACGGGGGCTACACGGCTATTTCATCTTCAAACACCTTGCCAGAAGGCTCCGCCGAAGCCCGGCTGTTGGAATTGCGCGATGCCGCCATGGTGGAGTTGCTGTACTCCAGTGGCCTGCGCGTGGGTGAACTCATTGGCCTGGACGCCCAGGCCAGCGCCGTGGGCAATGCGCAGGGCAAGGGCTGGATCGATATGGACGCGGCGCAGGCCCATGTGTGTGGCAAGGGCAGCAAGTGGCGCGCTGTGCCGGTCGGGCGCCAAGCGCTGCTGGCGCTGCAGGCCTGGTTGCAGGCGCGCGCGGCGTTTGTGGCCGGCCAAACTGAAGCGGCTACCACCAGCCCGGCGCTTTTCATCGGCCGCAACGGCACGCGGCTCACCGCACAGTCAGTCTGGCAACGCCTGCGCAGCCGCAGCCTGCAAGCCGGGCTGGCCACGCCGGTGCACCCGCACATGCTGCGCCACTCCTTCGCCAGCCACCTGTTGCAATCTAGCGGCGACCTGCGCGCCGTGCAAGAGCTATTGGGCCACGCCAACATCAGCACCACCCAGGTCTACACGCGGTTGGATTTTCAGCACCTGGCCAAGGCTTATGACGCGGCCCACCCACGGGCCAAACTCAAGGGCAACAAGCCCTGACGCGCGCCAGCACGTCGGCCGCATCAAAGGGTTTGGTGATGGTGTCCGCCGTACCCAGCGTCAGGCCAACGTCGTGCGCGGGCCTGTCCTCGATCGCGGTCACAAACACCACCGGGATGTTGCGGCGTTCGGGGTCAGCCTTGATGCGGCGGCAAACCTCGTAGCCGTCCATGCCCGGCATCATGGTGTCCAGCAGCACCAGGTCGGGCGGCGCATCGGAGAACACAATCTTCAGGGCCTTTTCACCGCTGATGGCCACCTTGAGGTGGTAGAGCCCAGCCAATATGCTGCGCAGTTGGTCGATGTTTTCTGGCGTGTCGTCCACCAACAGCAGGGTGGGCAGCACGGGCGGCGTACGTGCGCTGAACCAGCGTGCCAGCGTGCTCAGCAACACATTGGCATCAATGGGCTTGGCGATGTGGTCGTTCATACCCACAGCCAGGCATTTCTCGCGGTCACCCGCCATGGCATTGGCTGTCATCGCCAGAATCGGCAGGTTGGCAAAACGGGGTTGGGCGCGGATGCGGCGAGTGGCCTCAAAACCATCCATCACCGGCATCTGCCAGTCCATCAACACGGCGTCATAGTCTTGGCTGGCCACCATGGCCAGGCCCAGTGCACCGTCGGCGGCCACATCCACGTGCATACCGGCCTGGGTCAGCAGCTCGGCAGCCAACTCCTGGTTGATCTCGTTGTCTTCCACCAGCAGGATGCGGGCACCCTTCAGTGTCTCCGCCATGGCCTCACCGGTTTTAGTGTGCGGGGCCGATGTGTTGTGCAGGGTGCGGCCCAGTGCGGTAGTGATGGCGTTGAGCAGAGACGATGGCGTGATCGGTTTCTCCAGAATGCCGTCCAGCCGCAGGCCCTGCGCCAGCTCCACCAGTTCGTCACGGCTGTAGGCGGTGACCATCACCGTGGCCAGTGTCTCGGCAATGGCCTCATGGGCGCGGATGCGGCGGATGGCCTCCACCCCATCTACCTGGGGCATCTTCCAGTCCATGATCACTAGGTGGTAGGGCCTGCCGCCTTGTTGTGCGGTCACCAGTTCGGTAATGCCGACTTCGGCGCCGCTGGCGGTGTGCACGTCGATGTGCAGAGATTCAATAATGTCCGCCAGAATTTCGCGCGAGGCGCTGTTATCGTCCACCACCAGCACCCGCAGGTGGCGCAGCTTGGGGTCGGCCAGCAGCGGTGATGCCTGGGGCTGCTGGTTGCTCTGCAGGCCCAACTTGGCGGTGAAGATGAAGCGGCTGCCTTGGCCCAGCTCACTCTCCACCCACACCCGCCCCTCCATCATGTGCACCAGACGTTTGGTGATGCTCAGGCCCAGGCCGGTGCCACCGTATTTGCGAGTGGTGGACGAATCAGCCTGCACAAACGCGGTGAACAGGCGGTCGATCTGCTCGGGCGAGAGTCCAATACCGGTGTCGCGGACCTCAAAACGCAGTAGCACATCCTGCGCGCCGGGCAATACGGGCTCTTCACACGTCACCTTGACGCAGATCTCACCGGCGGTGGTGAACTTGATCGCGTTGTTGACCAGGTTGAGCAGCACCTGGCTGAGCCGCATCTCGTCGCCCACCAGCGCCGTGGGTACGGAGGGGGTGATGTCAAACAAGAGCTCCAGCCCTTTGTCCTGCGCCTTCAGCGCGCTCAGCGCCGCCAGGTGCTCAAACGCATGGACGAGCTGAAAATCGTGGTATTCGAAGTTGAGCTTGCCGGCCTCGATCTTGGAGAAGTCCAGTATGTCGTTGATGATGCCCAAGAGGCCGTGGCCCGCGGTGTTGACCTTCTCTAAGTAGTTGCGCTGCTTGGGACTGAGGTCGGTGCGCAGGGCCAGCCCGGTCATGCCGATGATGGCATTCATGGGGGTGCGAATCTCGTGGCTCATATTGGCCAAAAAGTCGCTCTTGGCCTGGTTGGCGGCTTCGGCCACCTGTTTGGCATGTACGACGGCCTGTTCGGCCTCCAACTGTTCGGTCACATCTAGCCCGAAGGAGATCAGCGCAAACAGACCGAAGTCCGCATCGTCATTGGTGCTGTTGCGCCAGGAGATTACGCGGCGCTGCCCGGCTTTGGTTCGAATGGCCTGCTCCTGCACGGGTGGGATCGTGTCGAGCGTCACCGTGGCTGGGTCCAGGCGCTGCCAATCCGACAGCTTTTCCAGAATGCCACACTGGGCCCAGCGCTTGCCCATCACCTGGTCGCGGCGGTAGCCGGTGATCTGTTCTGCCGTGGTGTTGAACAGGCTGACCTCGCCCTGGCGGTTGCAGCCCACCACCATCACATTGGCGGTGTCTATCAATTTCTCCAGCAGGTTGCTGGTGGTGCGGGCAGCAGCCTCGGAGGCATTGCGCGCCCGGTTGGACTGGCCCAGGCTGTCGGCCATGTGGCGCAGCGCGTTGTGCAACTGCGCGGCCTCGTCGTGGAAGGGTTCCAGTGTTATGCCGTCCAGCTTGCCCGCGGCAATGTCGCGGGAGATCGTGACGGCCTCGCGCAGCGGGCGGATCACACTCAGCCGTATCAGCACCGCCAAGCCTATGCCCAGCACCATGACAATCACCAGTACCTTCCACTGCAGGCTGCTGACGGTATCGATGCGGGTGGCGGCCCAGGTTTCATCGTCCTGGGTGCGCTGTTTGGCCTGCACCACGACGGCATCAATGGCAATGCGGTGTTCTGCGTAAAGGGTGCTTAGGCTGGACAGGGTCTGCTCGGTGGCTGCGGCGTCGCGGTTGTTGATGGCCGGCAGGAACGTGTCGAACGCCAACTCGTAAAAGTGCTGGGCCGGTGTGTGGGCCTGGTCTAGTAGCGTTTGGGCCAGGCGCGGGTCCAGCCTAGCCCGTAACCAATGGGCGTGGCGGGCCTCGTATTCGGCACGCAGCACCCGCAGTCGGTCTATCAGTTCACCCTTTTGCAATCCGTCGCTAGCGCGGGCGATTTGCAGGCAGACCAGGTAGGACTCGATGATGTGCACCGGTGGCGGCAGCACATCGGCCACCAACTCCTGGCTCTGGTTGATCCGCTGGTAGACCGGGCCGCCCACCTTGACCTCATTCAGGGTGGTGAAAGACCAGAGGCCGTAGCCACCCAAGCCAAGCAAGAAAACCAACACCAGCAAAGCCAGCCGGGGGCCAATGCGCAAGCGCCGCAAAAAATTCATGAAGGGCTGTCCTTGAGGTCAATGGTCCAGTTCCGCGCCAGGGCTTGCAGGGCCAGCAAGGCCGCATCAAAGTCGTAGGCCTTGATGTGGATTGAAACCAGCGCGAATTCCTGCGCCTGGGGATGGCCCTTCAGCGTTTCGGCAAGTTCTTGCGCCACAGGGCCGGCCTCGGCGTCGTCACGCGCCAAGAGCGCAGCCAGTGTCTGCAGCGGTTGCCGCAGCAGTGCCAGGTCGGGCTGGGCTGCGTTTGGCGCTGAAGGAGTGGCCTCAGGGGTGAGGGCCAGCTCGGCCGCCACGGCATCCAGCAGCGGTTGCAGCGCCTGGTGCAAATGGACCTGCAGCGCGGCAAGTTGGTCGTGTGCGCCGGCGTCTAGTGCCTGTTCCAGTGCCTGGGCGGCCTGGCGCAAGGCCCCGGCCCCCAGGTTGGCAGCCAACCCTTTGAGGGTATGGGCCAGACGCTGCGCCTGGTCATGGGCACCCGCGTCCACCAACTGGGCCAGTGTGGCCGGTGTCTGGGCATGCGCCTCACAAAACCGCTGCATCAAGCGTCGGTATTGGCGCACATCGCCACGCAACCGGGCTAGGGCTGGGCCAATGTCGACACCGGGCAGTGCCGCCAGCGCGTCGGCTGGGTTGTGTGGGTCGGCAACCGCTGGCGGTGCGTCCTCTGGCGCCGGATCTGGTGGTTGCGCCGCCGCGTCTGGGTTGCGCCGTATCCAGTGCGCCAGGGTGGACAAAAGCTGGTCTATGTCGACAGGTTTGGGAATGTGGTCATTCATGCCGACGGCCAGGCAGCGTTGCCGGTCGCCGGACATGGCATTGGCCGTCATGGCGAGTATGGGTAGATCGGCAAAGCCTGGTGCGGCACGGATGCGCCGCGTGGCCTCAAACCCATCCATCACCGGCATTTGCCAGTCCATCAGCACGGCGTCGTAGATGTTCTTTGCCACCATGGCAACGGCTTCTGCGCCGTTGCTGGCCAAATCCACCACCATTCCGGCGTCGGTCAGTATGTCGTGGGCTAGCTCCTGGTTGATGTCGTTGTCGTCGACCAGCAGCACGCGCGCACCACGCAGGTGGCCGGGTGTTGGCGCGCCCGGCCTGCGCCGGAGCGGGCTCATTGGCGCGTGCTGCGCGGGCAAGGTAGCCAGGCTTGCTGCGGCTTGCTGGGGCAGGCCAAGGTGGGCGGTGAAGACGAAGCGGCTGCCGTTGCCGGGTTCGCTTTCCACGCGGATGCTGCCATCCATCATCTCGACCAGGCGCCGGGCAATGATCAAGCCCAGACCGGCACCGCCGTACTGGCGGGTGGTGGACGCGTCACCCTGCACGAACGGGTGGAACAGCTTGGCGCACTCTTCGGCGCTCAGGCCAATGCCGGTGTCACACACGTTAAAACCCAGCACCACGCTGAGTGCATGGCGCTCCAGGCATTGCACATGTACCCGCACTTCACCGTGGGACGTGAATTTGATGGCGTTGTTGACCAGGTTGATCAACACCTGGTGCAGGCGCATAGCGTCGCCGACCAGGGCGTCGGGCACGTCGGCGTCCACGTCCAGCGCCAGTGCAAGCCCCTTCTCTTGTGCGTTGAACAGGGTCAGGTTCGCCAACTGGTCCAGCGTCTGCTGCAGGGAAAAGTCGTGGCGGTCGAAGACCAGTTTGCCAGCGTCGATCTTGGAGAAGTCCAGTATGTCGTTGATGATGCCCAGCAAGCCGCGCGCAGAGGTGTTGGCCTTTTGCAGGTAGTCACGCTGTTTGGAAGTCAGCGCGGTGCGTAGGGTCAGGTCTGTCATGCCGATGATGGCGTTCATCGGGGTGCGGATTTCGTGGCTCATATTGGCGAGGAACTCGGACTTGGCGCGGCCGGCGGCGAGGGCGGCGTCGCGGGAGCCGGCCAGCTCCGCATTCGCGCGGTTGAGCGATTCCGTCATGACGGCGAGGCGATCCAATTCGTGCTGGAGCCATTGATTCTGGCGGTGCACGAGCGCATGCACGGGAATGAAGCCAAGAAAACGTTCGTCCAGATCAAGGAGGACGACGTCGTCGTAAAACGATTCGGGC
>JBKJJC010000191.1:0-16396 GCA_046598245.1 Rhodoferax sp. | reverse complement strand
AAAGCAGCAGACCAAAACCAAGCCCCTTAAACTTCCACCTTTAACCCGGTCAAGCCAAGCACCAGGAGTCAAGAACTCAAGCTTCCTTCAGGCCCATACCTGGATTGGAAAATACTGGCTCGAAGTGTACGGTCACCGCACGTTACAGCAGGGTGCGCTCAGGCGGTTGACGTGCGTCTATCCGTGTAACCTCACGGTTTAATTGCAAAGTAGAACCTAATAATTTCGTCCACAAGAAAATCATGACCACTTCATTTCAGCGCAGTTTCACTGGCTGGCACCGCATCTTTCTCAACATGGCGCTGCTCGCGCTGTCCCTCACAGCGCTGCCGGCATTGGCCGAATCCGCCATGGCGGGGCACTGGGTTGGCCTATTTGAACTGCCTCAGCGTGCCGTTTTTGTGACGGTCAGCCTGGCCGAAAAAGATCAGCAGATGAGCGGCACTTTGAACATGCCGTCAGATGAGCGCAATGGCCTGGCGCTGACAGAGGTAAAGAGCGACAAGAATAACGTACGCTTTCAGCTTGCGGGGCCAGACGGCACGCTGCAATTTGACGGCGCCCTGAAAGGGGGCACCCTTGCCGGCACCGTGAGCGCGAATGGCAAGAGCGGGACATTCACCTTCCAACGCACCCTGGCTGCGGCGCCGGAACGCGACAAGCGCTACATGGGCGCTTATCGCTTCGCAGACAAACGCATCGTTGTGCTATCGCAGTTTGCTGATTTTCCGCAACTCTATTACACCGACCTGCAAAGCGGACGCTACGGCGGCATCTTTGCCTCCAGCGATACCGAATTTTTTGCCGGTGCCGGCTCCATGAATCCGACTGTCCGCGAACTTACCCTGCGCTTTGAAAACGATGCCAAGGGCAATCCGTTGCGGATGATTTGGCAGCCAGCCGGTCAGGCCGCGCAAACGGCGCAACGCATGACCTTTCGCACCGAAGACGTAACGTATAAAAACGGCGGAGTAACACTCTCGGGCACTTTGGTTCTACCAGCGACCAAAGGACCCCACCCGGCAGTCGTGCTGACGCAGATGTCGAGCCCAGCGCCGCGTGAGGCCTATGGGCTGCAAGCCTATTATTTTGCTGCCAACGGCATCGCCGCACTGATGTACGACAAGCGCGGCGTGGGAAAATCGAGCGGCGACTGGCAAAAGGCGACGATGAGCGATCTGGCCGACGATGCCGTTGCCGGTATCGCATTGTTGAGCCAGCGCAGCGATATCGCAGCTGCCAAGATCGGCACTTGGGGTCACAGCCAAGGCGGCTGGCTGGCGCCCCTGGCGGCAGTTCGCTCAAACGACAAGGTTGCCTTCGTTATTGCGCAATCGGCATCGGCGGTATCACCGGCAGAACAAGAAATATTCCGGATTGAAAACTCAATGAAAGCGGATGGCTTTTCCGTCAACGATATCCGCGACGCGGTGGCCTACCAGCGTCGCCTTATGCACTGGGTCGTCAGCGGGGGCGAAGGCCGTGCGGAATTGCTGGCGGCAGCACGCGCCGGCGACAACACCCGTTGGGGTGAACGGGTCGAACTAGTGCCGGATACGATGCGCGCCAAGCCGCGGGAGGAAACCACCGCGTTTTATCGCTATGACCCGCTGCCGGATTTGGCCAAACTGAAAGCGCCGATCGTCTATATCCTGGGCGACCAGGACAACTTCGTTCCAGTTAAAAAAAGCGCGCCGCTGTTCGAGCAAACACTGACCGCCGCCGGCCACAATGATTTTGAAGTATGGATGTTGCCGAACGCCGCGCACGGATTGTGGGAAACCTCGGGCGAAAGCGCAAGCGCGTTCATCAATGCCCGTTACTGGGCCCGGGACCACTATCCGCGCATGACCCAATGGCTGGTTAGGCGTGGTTTTGCTTCCATTGAAAAATAGCAATATTCGCTTCTGCGCTTTGCAAAGGTGCGCCCAACACGCCAGTCCGTCCACCTCTACCCCTTCATGGAACTCTCTATCTGGCACACCTTCTTTGCAGCATCCAACAACATCAGTTTCTCGCCCGGAGCGGGCGCCGATGCCGCCACGAGCGCAGACTTGGTTGATCAACACCGACAACTCCAAGGGCACAGTCGGCGGGCACTTAGCTGCCTAATTCAATCGGTCAGTGTCGATATCTTTAGATCGACATCGGCACCTGTTTCACCTGTTTCACCTGTTTCACTTACAATTTTCTAGGACACCTGTCATGCAATTGCGCCACTCTCTGGTACCCCCATTCGCTCTGCTGTCCCTGCTAACCTTGGGCACCGCACAGGCCGATGGTCTGGGCGATTTGAAAACCGCGCTGGGTCGACTCTCGGGCCAAGGCCCGCTCAAGGCCCAGGTAGAGGCCAAAACCTGGAATCGCCAAGGCGATGGCAAAGAAAACGAAGAGAAGCATGGCACTGCCAGTGTTCTCGTGGAAGAAAGCTCCAAGGGGCTTAACGTGCTGTACAGCAAAGACATGCTGAGCAAGCTCGAGGCCGAAGAGCGCAACAAAGAGAAAGATTCCAAAGCGAAGACGCCCACGCTTTCGGCGCTGAACGAGGTCAACTCTTCGTCGTTGCGGCCCATGCTGTTCGCCGCTGCGGGCCTGTCGCGCAGCCTGGAGAAGGCGATTTTCAAGAGTGAAAAAGTAGACACTTTCAATGGCCGCCCGGCACGGTTGCTGAACTTTGAGCTGACGCTGGACAACAAAGTACCTGAGAAGGATCGCAAGTACGTCAATAAGTTTGAGGGCGCGATGGACGTGTGGATCGCCGAAGACGGCACGCCGCTGGGTAGCAGCAGCACCCATAACGTATCGGGCCGCGCCTATGTGGTGGTGAGCTTCGAGTTCAAGAACCAAGAGGAATGGGTATACGGCGTGGTCGGCGACCGGCTGGTCGCCCTGCGCAAAGAGTCGCGCACCAGCGGTTCAGGCATGGGTGAAAAAGGCGAAGGCAAGGCGGTCAAGACCTTGCAGGTGTTGTCCTGATACGACCAGCGCCGGTTGAGGGCTTGCTGATGTCAAACCCTGTAGCAACTGCGGCGACCGTGGCACAAGAATTGTTGCCATGCGTTCGCGACTGCATGGAATCTTCACGGTAGATTTTCATATTTCCAGTTAGCATGCGCACTGACCATGTCGGTCTACTTTTTTGGGGAGATTTCGATGTTAAAAAAAATGACGGTCATTGCCTTTTTGGCATTGCTGTGCGCTGCTTTGTCTTCATGCAGTACGGCCCCTGGCGATCAATTGGGGCAGAGTTCGGCTGACGACAAAACGGTCTATGTAACGGTCAAGGGTAAAGAGATCAGTGTCGATCCAGACCCCGTGACTATGAAAAGGAGCAGCAACAAAATCACCTGGAAACTTGCAACACCAGGATTTTTGTTTCCAGCCAACGGTATCGTCATCAAGCTTGCCGACGGTGAATACGGCGACTGCAGCAACAAGAAGACAGAGTTTGTTTGCAAGAAACTGAAACACATAGACAAAAAAGAATACAAATACGATGTGAATCTGGTCAACGAAAGTACTGGGAAGCCGCTGTTTTTGGATCCGACCATCATTAACGAGTGACCGCGGTCCTCGGTTCCGAACTGGGACATCTCGCGAAAGTTGCGGAGTGCTGACCTTCCACTCCTCTGGCGCTGAGTCACCCTCGCCAGTAGGCCAATATTGCTAACTGCCTGCCCCGGAACTCGCTGCGATGACCAAAAACAAGTCTGCACCAGCCATTGGACCCGCACTCACCAGGCCTGCATCAGTGTCAAGTGCGGACGTACTCGCGGAAGTCAACCAACTCACCTGGACAGGCCACCCGCTAGAAGCCATTGCCTGCGCCACTGCGGCCATCGCGGCCGGTGGCTTGACAGTCCTCCAAAAGGCAGAGTTGTTGAACCTGCGGGCAGAAAACCACCTCGCTCGCGGCGACATTGAGTGCTGTACGGCAGATACACAGGCGCTGCTCGCCCTGGCACAAAAGAGTCGCAGTGCGGCCATCCAGTCCATCGCAAAGGGGCGTAACGCTCACTTGCAAAGCATGGAACTGAACCCTGTCGCTGTGGTCAGTGCGCGCGCTGCGGTTCAAGCTGCACAGCGCAGCGGCAGTACCGAATTGCAAGCCTGGGCCCTATGGCGTCTGGCTTGGTCGCAAAGCCGGGTACGCAGCGATTTGACTGAAGGCCTAGAGGCCGCTCGGTCTGCTCTGACACTGTTTGCCGCGAAAGGTCAAACGGCTTTGCAGGGCCGTGTGCGGTCCACTTTGTTTAGCTTGCTGCGTGCCCTAGGTCAGTCGGCTGAGGCCGACACCGTGGCGATGCAAGCACTGGCACTCGCGCGCCAGTGTGGCGACAAGTTTGGCGTGGGCAACGCCTTGAACATGCTGACCGTAAGTGAGCCAGACCCGGCTAAGAACCTGACTTACTACCAGCAAGCGCTCGATGCTTTTGCAGCCGCCGGTAACCTGCGCTGGGAAAATATCATCACCGCCAATCTTGCGGTGAGTTACCACCAACTAGGGTTGTTTCACCGTGCGCACAGGCTGTATAGCAAAGGGCTGATGTCCACTAGCGACCAAGGGCGCCATGAAAACGTGCTCATTACTCTTTGGAATCTGTTCGAGACCGAACTGCGGCTCCACCATCCTCAACTTGCCAGCACCTCGGCTGAGGCAGCCGCGCTTACCGAAACACTTTCGGCTCGGAGTTTCTCAGCGCACATACCTTGGGCTGCAGGCCATCTGGCATTGCGCGACGGACGGGCCGCAGAGGCAGCCAGTTTGTTTGAGCGTGCGGCTGAGCTTAATCGCGAGCTTGGCAGCGGCGACGGATACGATTTGCTGTTCCTGACCGACGCCGCCCACGCCCACCTGCAAGCAGACCAGCCAGCCCAAGCGATGGCCATCACCCGCAAGGCTACCGACGTCCACCTCGCCAGCAAACTGGCAAAAATCGCCGCCATGAGCCCGGCCACGCTGTGGTGGCGCCACAGCCAGGCACTCCAAGCCTGCAATGTTCGCCCAGAGGCGCAGGCGGCGCTGGGGCGGGCGTACCGTTTTTTGTGCGACATCGTTTCCGGCCTGAGCGACGAAGGCCTGCGCCGCAATGCCCTTAACAAGTGGGATGCCCACCGCGAGATCATCCATGCCTGGCTGACACACGCGCGCCAGGCCAAACTACCCCAAACTGAGCGCGAGGCGCATCTGGTGGGTGTGGCCAACCCGCGCGATCTGTTCCAGCGCATGGTCGATACCGGTTTGCGCCTGAACGAGATGCGCAGCGCCGACGCGTTGACCGATTTTCTGGTCGATGAGATCACCGAACTCTTGGGTGCCCAGCGCGTGATGCTGGTTTTCGAAGCAGCCGAGGTCCTACACATAGCCGGTGCGTTCTTGCCCCATGGTGAGGAGCCCCCTGCACTTTTGCAGGCCATTACCCCTTGGCTGCAAGAGGCGCGCAGCACGCGCACCTTCAGCCTGCGCCATGGCCCCGAGGGGGCCGACAGCATCGACCAACGCAGTTGCCTCGTTGCACCATTGGTTGCGCAAAACCTGGTGTTGGGCTATTTGTACGCCGACCTTGAGGGTGCCTACGGACGCTTTACCGCTGCTGACCGCGACCTGCTGGGCATGCTGGCCGCACAAGGTGGCGTGGCGCTGGCCAACGCCCGCTGGGGCGAGGACCTGGAGGCCCAGGTGGCCGAGCGCACCGCAGAGCTGCAAGCCTCAAACGCCCGCTCCGAGCGGCGTGCTGCTGAGCTGGCGGTGATCAACAGCATTCAACAAGACATTTCCGGCTCGCTGGATTTTCAGGGCATCGTGACCTTGGTGGGTGACCGGCTGCGCGAAGTGTTAGCCATGGGCGATCTGAGCATCGTCTGGTATGACGCTGCAAAAGACGCGCTGCACGACCTGTACACCTACGAACATGGCAAGCTGCTGCGCCCCCATGCACCGTACACCCCGTCCGCGAGTGGCCCGTTTCGCACTTTGCAACGCACACGCCAGCCCTTGGTGCTAGGTAGCGCACCAGATATATTGGCCCGCACCTACCTGCTGGCTGGCACCGATATGCCCCATTGCGTGGCCTTTGTTCCGATACTGGACAAGGACGGCGTGCTGGGCTTCATCCAGCTTGAAAACCACGAACGCGACCACGCCTATGGTGAGGCAGAGCTGGGATTGCTGCAAACCGTGGCGGCCAGCATAGCCGGGGCATTGCAGAGCGCCAAACTTTTCAAAGAAACCCAACGCCGCTCGCGCCAGGCCGCTGCCCTGGCAGACGTGGGGCGCGACATCTCGGCCACGCTGGACTTGGACCGGGTGATGCAGCGCATTGCCCACCACGCCAAAGAACTGCTCAACGCCGACACCAGTGTCATTTTTGTGCCGCAGGCTGACGGACAAGGGTTCCGCGCCAACGTCGCACTGGGCCAGATTGCCGATGACATTTTTGACATCACCATCGTGCCCGGTGAGGGCATCATCGGCCGCCTATTGCAAAGCGGGCACGCTGAATATGTGAACAACACCGACAACGATCCGCAAGCGGTGCAGCTTGCTGGAACCCATGACGGGCAGGTCGAACGCATGATGGTCGCCCCCTTGTTGGCCGGCACGGTGGTCAAGGGTGCTATGGCGGTCTGGCGCATTGCGGGCCAGCCGTTCGACGACGATGAGTTGCAGTTTTTGGTGAGCTTGTCTTTGCAGGCCACGGTAGCTATGGAGAACGCCCGCTTGTTTGCCCAGGCCGAGGAGCAAGCCGCAGAGTTGGCCACCGTCAACACCGTTTCACAGCAGCTAAGTGGCCAGCGCGATGTGCAGGCGCTGGTGGCCCTGGTAGGCGCCCAAGTGCGAGAGGTTTTCAAAGCCGACATCGCCTACGTGGCCCTGCTAGACCATGGCAGGCAGATGGTGCAGTTTCCGTACCAGTACGGAGACACTTTTCCAGCCCAGGCCGCTGACGAAGGGTTGACGGGCATAATTTTTGCCAGCGGCCAGACCCTGCTTCTCAACTCGGAGCTAGACGAACAGACTTTGAAACTGGGGGCGCGAAGCATCGGTACGCCATCGCGCTCTTACCTGGGCGTGCCAATTCGGGTGGATGGGCGCTGCGAGGGCGTGATCAGCGTGCAAAGCACCCAGCACGAAGGTGTGTACGACACGGACGACCAGCGCCTGCTGGAGACCATTGCGGCCAACGTCGGCATGGCGCTGGAGAATGCGCTGCTGTTCAAAGAGGCGCAACTCGCCCGCGCCAGCGCAGAAACTGCCAACCAACACAAGAGCGACTTCTTGGCCACCATGAGCCACGAAATCCGCACACCCATGAACGCCATCATCGGCCTGAGTTTTTTAGCGCAAAAAACCAACCTCTCTGCCAAGCAACGCGATTACGTCAACAAGATCCAGCAAAGCGGCCAACACTTGCTGGGCATCATCAATGATGTGCTGGACTTCTCCAAGGTCGAAGCTGGCATGCTGAAAATCGAAGCGGTACTGTTTAAGCTCGAAGACCTGACGGACGAAGTAGCCGCGTTGGTCATAGAAAAGACTTCTGCCAAACAGCTGGAACTGGTGATTGACGTGGCGTCGGATGTGCCCGCCGTGTTGGTGGGCGACGCGCTGCGGCTGCGCCAGATTCTGATCAACTACGCCAACAACGCGGTCAAGTTCACGCATGAAGGTTCGATCGACATCAACGTGCAGTTGGTGGAGCGCACCGCAGGCGACGCGCTGCTGCGCTTCGAAGTGCAAGACACCGGTATTGGCCTCACCCCGGAGCAGATCAGCCGTTTGTTCCGGAGCTTTGCGCAGGCGGATGCCACCACCACGCGCAAATACGGTGGCACCGGATTGGGGTTGGCCATCTCCAAGCAGTTGGCAGAACTCATGGGGGGCTCGGTCGGTGTGCGGAGCGAAATTGGCAGGGGGTCGACCTTCTGGTTTACCGCCCGTCTGGCGCTGAGCTACGAGAGTGTCGCTGCGCGCATGCCCCCGCCAGACATGCACGGCAAGCGGGTGCTGGTAGTGGACGACAACGCGCATGCCCGCACAGTGCTAAATGGCCTGCTGACTAGCCTTGGGTTTGACACTGCGCAAGCCGAATCGGGCCCGGCCGCGCTGGACATCATCAAAGCGAGCAAGGCACCATTTGATGCCGTATTGCTGGACTGGCAGATGCCCACCATGGACGGGCTGCAAACGGCAAAGGAGATTCGCCGCCTCATGGCTAATGGCGATGTGCAATCCATTGGCAACCCCCAATTGGCTATGGTGAGCGCCTATTCGCGTGAAGACCTGTTGCCCCAAGTGGCCAGCCTGGGCATCACCGAAGTGCTGGCAAAGCCGGTAAGCCCATCCACGCTATTGGATGCACTGATGCGGCTGACCGGCCAAGGGCGTCATCCGCCCCAGAACTCTCCCGCCGAGGCGAAGCATCAGTTGCTATTCGGCACACGTGTGCTGCTGGCCGAAGACAACCCGCTAAACCAACAGGTGGCTTGCGAGTTGCTGGCAGATGCCGGGGTGCAAGTCAGCATTGCAAATAACGGACGTGAAGCGGTGGAGATGGCTATCCAAGGACACTTTGACGCCATCCTGATGGACATGCAAATGCCCGAGATGGATGGGCTGGACGCGACACGCACGCTGCAAGCCCTTCCCGGGTGGCGCAATGTGCCCATCATCGCCATGACCGCCAATGCCATGACCGTCGACCGCAAGCGCTGTGTGGACGCGGGCATGGTGGACTTTGTGGCCAAGCCGATTGAGCCCGAGCAATTGTTCGAAACACTGTTGCGCTGGACCCGGAAAGACGCGCCGACAGATGGTTCGAAAATTCCGCGCATCGCGGTGCTCGCTACCAATCCAGCGCAAGCCGCTGCGACTCCACCATCCTTGCGCCTACTGCTGTCGCACGTTGAGGGCCTGGATTTGCAGGCTGGGCTGCGCCGGGTAAGCGGCCGTGAGGACCGGTATCTGCAGCTATTACGTAACTTTGCCGCGGAGCAAGGCGATGCGCCGCGGCGTATTGAAGCTGCGCTACGCAATGACAAGGCAGACGAGGCAGAACGCATCGCCCACACGCTCAAGGGTCTGGCGGGCACCATCGGTGCCTATGCGCTGTGCGATGCGGCGTACATGCTCGAGCAGTCCATTAGGGCCGATCAGTCAGCACACGCGCTGGACGACGTGCAGTACCTGTTGGATGCGTTGCTGGCAACATTACGACCGCTGCTGGATGGTCACGATACCCACCGCACTGGCGCTGCGCCCTTGGCACATGCAGCGGCCGTCAACCTGTCGATGGGGAAACTCCTCGCGCTCCTGCGCGATGATGATGCCAATGCGCAACGGCACTTCAAGGAGCATCAAGAAGTGCTGCGCAACCGACTGGGCGAACACTTCATTGCCGTTCAGAATGCGGTCAATACCCTCGCGCTAGACGAAGCGCTCGCCATCATGGAATCAATCAAACCATGACCGATAGCAGGCTGACAATGGTGTCGCTTACTCACTGAGCCGCTCTTAACACGCCTTCACTGCGCCATCATCTGCACAGCAGTTTCCACAATAGCCTTGGCATCCACCCCAAAGTAATCCCGCAAAGCCGCCCGCGTATCGCTACGGCCAAAGCCGGCGGTCCCCAGGGTCAGGTAGCTGCGGTCTGCTGGTAAGAAGGCGCGCACGCTTTCCTGCACCGCACACACGTAGTCAGTCGCGGCGATGATGGGGCCGGTGCTGCTTTGCAACTGCTGCTCGATAAAGGGCACAGGTGCTGATACGTCTCCGGCCATTTGCTTGCTTCCACACGGGCTGGCAAGTGGGGCCTAGATCACCCCAACAGCATGAAGCTCGCTGCGTAATCTGTTCACCACATCGGCCAGCGCAATAGCTTCCAGTCGGTTCTTCTTCAGAAATGCGTTCCATTGAGTCTGCTTGATTGCATCTTCCGCGAACACATCGGAAAACCCAACAGGCAGCAGGGTTGGCATGGGCATCTTACGGCGCTCAAAAGTTGCCTCGATGGCCCGACGTGTTTCCGCCGAATCAAGCGTGCGGTCGTCCAACAGCACCCACAGGTCGAAGTAGTCCTTCATGCGGGTGTTCGTCAGGCCCAGCAGGCATACGGCGTGAAATTTTTCGGCAACGACCGTGTATTTTGGATAGGCGCGCAACTGTGGGGCCGGAAGATCATCCAGCAGCACCGGGTAACTGATGGCTTGCGGCGCTGGGCTCACAGCATCCCCGAACCCTATGTCCACTTGCAGAGCGATTCGTGCACCGTCAAGTTTGGCCTGAATGTCAATACGGACTCCGCCGTAGCCCGCCTCTTTTCGGATGACCGAACCCTTGATGCTTACGGGATCAAACACAATGCCGTCGTCTACAGAAACCTTACAAATTGCGCGAAATGTGGCAACAGCGGTGTCGATGTCATCGGGACCGAATCCCAATAGGTCGGCGTCCCGTGTGGGTCGGTGCGGCACGTCATACCAGAGCGTAAACAGCAAGGCTCCCTTGAGCAGGAAATTCGATGCGTACTCTGATACTGACATGCGGTAGAGCAATCGCTCCAGCCCATAGTGCGTGAGCGTCAAATTGAAGTCTTGCTTCGTTGCATCTGAATGCTGCTTCAGACGGGCTCGCACGGAAGCCGCCAGGTTCTTGCTCATGCCGTCACGCTTTCCAGATAGGGACGCATGACGTTGGCAACACGGTCAATGGTCGCGTAGTGCCAGACGGCATCTATTGTGAATTTTCGCTGCGCCCAACCATCCCACAACGCTTCCAGCGCGACGTCTATGCCAATTTTGTTACGGTATTTGAAGCAGTCGGCCACCGTTTTGGCGGCGTTAAAGACCGGCACCTCCACGCCGTCGACAACTAGCTTTTCAATGCCGTCGGTGAATGCGGTTCCTGACATGCGCACGGCACGGATGCTGGGATGATCCAGGCGTGGAATGGGCGCGCGATGTGAAATGGCAAGCCAAACCTCAAACGGGGCTTGGGTGCCGATACCATGCACGCGCAGAGCCGACAGCAGACAAACCACTCCCTGCGGCACGCGTATCGACACTTCCGCCAGCGAACGGTGCTCACTGACAGATCTTCCCGGCAGCCCGTACACCCCACGGGCAACCCGCTCTAGCTTGCCCGCAGCAACTAGCCGACTGAGCACGACGGTGGGCACTGCCTCTTGCGCAAGATCCCGGGCGCGCAGCAGCGGCCGCCTCGCAGCCAGCGCGAGAACTGCCTGCTCATGCGTTGAAATTAGCGTTGGGTTCATGGTGCAAGTATGTTGCAATTTATAGGCAATTGTCAATTAACTATCAGATATAGCAACAATCTAAGGCGATGCCAATTGGGCCAGCCATACGTCGCGTGTTGCACGAAGTCTTTAAGCGTTTTAGGGCTATAGCCCCCTTCATTATTAACTGAATAGCTATCAACTTTATAGCGTTACCTGCGGCGTGTCTGGCTTGTCGTATTTCTCGTTCATCAGCGTGACGTAGTAGAAATCGTCTTTTTTGCTCCACCAGCATCTTCTGCACACGCTTGGCGCCGAGACCAACGCCGCTGGGTTAGCATTGACGCCCAACACAATACTCAGAAAAAAAAGGATCTGCATGCCCGAAGCACGTGATTATCTGGAGATGACTTATCACTCCATTCAATGTTTTACCAACGATGGCAAACTTGATGGTGACGAGCTAGGAAAAATTGTTGCAATTGCAGAAAAAGATGGCGTGATTGACTCCAACGAAATCAGAGTCTTGACCAGCATCATCTCAAAAATTCAACCCCATGAAGTGGACGCCGCGATGCAGGCGCGGCTGGCTGACATCAGTAAGAAGATCTCAAAGGTCTGACTGTAATTAGTGCCGAGGTGCGGGGCAGTCGCTCAACGCCTAAGCGAGTGTGACAACTCGACCAAGCGCAAAATCTCCGATCAGTTGGCTGCCACGCAACCACTGCCCCCAGCCTGCAACCGCCAAGGCAAACTTGAGATCAGTATCAGCGGATGCCACGGCGGACACTTGCGCAGGTTTGCGTACAGGAAATTCAACCAACTTGCTGACGGACTGACCTGGCTCCCTATAGCGCAACTTCACCCAAGCCAATTCACCCTTTTTCACAAGTCGACTGGCGTCCCGTTCACCGGATGACTCCTTTGTCTTGCCACCCATATTCGCCCGGTACCGCAGTGGGTCCACAGTTCCCTTAGTGCCCGGGGGAACCACTTCATACAGTGCTGTGACCGTGTGGCCCGCGCCAACATCACCGGCATCCACTGTGTCGTTGTTGAATTGCTCCCGGGTCAATGCACGAAGTTCATAGCCGATAAGACGGTACTCATCAACATTGACCGGGTTGAACTCAACCTGCAACTTGACGTCCTGCGCGATCACGGCCAACGTAGATGTCATTTCATTGACAAGCACTTTGTGCGCTTCTTGCAGTGAATCCAGGTAGTGGTAGCTGCCGTCACCCGCATCGGCCAGCTTCTTCATCAGCGATTCATTGAAATTGCTATCCCCAACGCCCAGGGTCGTCAGGCTGATGCCATGGCTACGCTCCGTTTCAACCAGGGTCTTGAGTTCTAGCGGATTGGTCACACCAATGTTCAGGTCTCCGTCTGTAGCGAGCAACACGCGGTTGGTACCGTTAGGGATTTTGGCTGTGCGGGCCTGCGCATAGGCAAGCCTGATGCCCGCTTCCCCATGGGTACCGCCACCCGCAGACAAGGAATCTATGGCGTGAATGATGGCGTCCTTCTGGTCACCCGCGGTCGGTGCCATTACGACGCCTGTCCCACTGGCATAACTCACAAGGCTGACCCGGTCTACTGTCCGCAATTGCGCCACTAAGAGCTTCAAGGCAGAACGGACCAGTGGCAACCGGTCTGCCGGCCCCATGGAGCCCGACACATCTACCAAAAACACCAGGTTGCATGAATGGAACTCGAGCCACCTGCGCCGCAGTATCGCACCCACGACCGACGTAAGTCGACAGAGGCTCGCAAATTCGCCATGGAAAGGCTTGTCGCCCTCGCCCTCCAGCGCGAGCCCAACCGGTGCAAGTTCAGTGTGGAACCCGGCATCCAGGACGATGGGCAACAACTGGCAGAAGCCAAGCGCAGCACGGGCGGAAAATATGCATCAGATCGATTCTGGTAGCAATCACGCCGGTCTCTGGTTAGGCCGTCTGCGTGGCAGCGGGGGCTTTGTCGGGACGCGAAAACGCATGGTAAAAGCGCCACTCTGCCAACAAATATAAGACGGGATACAACTCGAAGTAAGCAGCGGATTTCAGCAATGCCTTGATATCAGACATATTGCTGGTCAGCGTCTGGTACACGCCATAACAAAGTGCCAAGGAACCACCCAACAGCATCAGATACCCGATGATCGCCAGAATACGCGACGCCATCGACAGGGGATTTTTCAGCGTAATCGTTCCGTTCCTGAGCTGCGAGGGAATGCTCAGCACGCGATAGACCGCGCAACCAAAAATGAAGGGCGTTAAAAGGAAGAGGGCGAAGGTCATAACAATGGACTCTCAGGCGCGAAAAGGGTTTCGCATTCAATGCGCCAAGTGTCTTGCATTGGCCGGGTAGCGTATTGAACGATTGCGACATGTAGGTGCGCCCCGGGCGCATCCTCGCGCTACAACTGCGTCAAGGCCGCCCGCACAATACTTGCGGCATCCACCCCAAAGTAATCCCGCAGTGCCGCCCGCGTATCACTGCGCCCAAATCCATCGGTGCCTAGCGTGAGATAAGTCCGGTCTGCGGGCAGGAAGGCGCGCACGCTTTCCGGCACCGCACACACGTAGTCGGTGGCGGCGATGATGGGGCCGACGCTGGCTTGCAACTGTTGCTCGATAAAGGGCACAGGTGCTGATACGTCTCCGGCCATTTGGCGCTGCAGGCTGTCCCGGCCATCACGTGCCAGCTCGCTCCAGCTGGTGACGCTGTACACGGTCACGTTGACGCCCTGCGTTGCCAACAACTGCGCGGCCTTGACCACTTCGGTCAAAATGGCACCGGAGCCCATCAGCGTGACCTCTTTAAGCGAATTATGGCCATAGCCCCCGTCGGATATACGCGGATAGCTACTGAACCTATAGCAACCCTTTATCACGTCAGGCTCTGCACCTTCAGGCAAATCCGGCTGGGCGTAGTTCTCGTTCATCAACGTGACGTAGTAAAAAACGTCCTTCTGCTCCACCAGCATCTCGCGCATGCCGTGGTCGATGATGACGGCCATCTCACCGGCATAGGCCGGGTCGTAGGCCTTACAATTGGGGATGGTGGCTGCTACCAAGTGGCTGCTGCCGTCTTGGTGCTGCAGGCCTTCGCCGCCCAGTGTGGTGCGGCCTGATGTAGCACCCAGCAGGAAGCCGCGCGAACGTTGGTCGGCGGCGGCCCAGATGGCATCGCCCACGCGTTGAAAACCAAACATGGAGTAGTAGATGTAGAACGGCAGCATGGCCAGGCCGTGCACGCTGTAGCTGGTTGCGGCTGCCGTCCAGCTGGCGATGGCACCGGCTTCGGAAATGCCCTCCTCCAGGATCTGGCCGTCCATGGCTTCGCGGTAGCTCAGCACCGAGCCTATGTCTTCAGGCTCGTAGCGCTGGCCCACGCTGGAGTAGATGCCGACCTGCTTGAACAGATTGGCCATGCCAAAGGTGCGCGCCTCGTCGGCGACGATGGGGACGATGCGGGGCCCTAGCTCTTTGTCCTTCAGCAGGTTGCCCAGCATGCGCACAAAAGCCATGGTGGTGGACATTTCTTTGCCTGCGGCAGCGGTGGCAAAGGCTGCGTAACTGGCCAGTGCAGGCACCGGCACCACGTCGGCCGCCGTCTCGCGGCGTGGCAGGTAGCCGCCCAGTTGCGCGCGCTTGGCGTGCAGGTAGCGCATCTCGGCGCTGTCGTCTGCGGGTTTGAAGAATTCGAGGTTGGCGGCTTGCGCGTCGGTCAGCGGCAGGTTAAAGCGGTTGCGAAATTCAATCAACGCGGCCTCGTCCAGCTTCTTCTGGCTGTGCGTGGTCATCTTGCCCTGCCCGGCTTGGCCCATGCCATAGCCCTTCTTGGTGTGAGCCAGGATGACGGTGGGCTGGCCTTGGTGCTGGGCTGCAGCGGCGTAGGCGGCGTGGATCTTGACGATGTCGTGGCCGCCACGCTTGAGACGGTCGATCTGCTCGTCCGTCATTCCCTGGGCCAGTTGCTTCAGCGCATCGTTTTGGCCAAAGAAGTTATCTCGGTTGAATCGCCCGTCTTTCGCAGCAAAGGTCTGCATCTGGCCGTCTACCGTGTTGGCAAAGGCCTGCACCAGCGCGCCGGTGGTGTCGCGCGCAAACAGACCATCCCAGTCGCTGCCCCACACCAGTTTGATGACGTTCCAACCTGCGCCACGGAACAGCTTTTCCAGCTCGTCGATGATGCGGCCGTTGCCACGCACCGGGCCGTCCAGGCGCTGCAGGTTGCAGTTGACGACCCAGACCAGGTTGTCCAGCTTCTCGCGGCTGGCCAGCGTCAACGCGCTCATGCTTTCGGGCTCATCCATCTCGCCATCGCCGAACACGCCCCAGACCTTGCGCCCCGCGCAGTCCTGCAGTTGGCGGTGCGACAGGTAACGCATGAAGCGCGCATGGTAGATCGAGCTGATAGGGCCAATGCCCATGGAGCCGGTGGGGAACTGCCAGAAGTCGGGCATCAGCCAGGGGTGCGGGTAGCTGGAGAGGCCGCGTGCGCCCTGCGCGGGGGCCGTAATCTCTTGGCGATAGTGGGCCAGGTCAGCCTCGTTCAAACGCCCTTCCAAAAAGGCTCGCGCGTAAACACCGGGTGCGCTGTGGGGTTGGAAGAACACCAGGTCGCCACCGCGTGAGCCTTTGAAGAAATGGTTGAAGCCAACCTCAAACAAATCCGCCGCGCTGGCGTAGCTGGCGATGTGGCCGCCCAGTTCACCATAGGCACCATTGGCACGCGCCACCATGGCCAGCGCGTTCCAGCGCATCAGCGATGCGAGCTTTTCTTCGATGGCCAAATCACCGGGGAAGCTGCCCTGCTGGTCCACGGGGATGGTGTTCACGTAGGGTGTGGCCAGCTCGGGCGACCAACCGACTTGTGCGGTGTGCGCCAGGCGCACCAACTGGTCCAACACAAAACGTGCGCGCTCAGGCCCGTGGGTGGAAACAACCGACTGGAAGGCTTGCATCCACTCAGCAGTTTCTGTGGGATCGGTGTCGACCGGGGGTGCGGGAATGTGCGAAGTGTTCATGGGGTCTGACTATACAAACGCTGGCAGCGAATGTGCTGCCAAACTGCATCTAAAAAGTCAGGCCAAGCAGCACAAAATGCCAAAAAAGTGGAAAGCACGGCAGAAGGCGCTAACCCGTGAAGCG